>JAWWCA010000061.1:0-16809 GCA_033720695.1 Rubricoccaceae bacterium | reverse complement strand
GTGAGCGAGAGCCCGGGCGCCGTCACCTCCGCCTCGTCGAACCGGCTGAAGAACGAGCCGAAGAGGCCGGAGGCGTCGTCGCTGCGCCCGGAGCGGACGAGGTCGACCTCGAACCGCATCGGTCCGATCGCCAGCGAGCCGGTGCGCGTGGGGAAGAGGGCGATGCGTCGGATGGTGACAGCCTGGTAGGGCCGGCCCCCCATCGTCACTGAGCGGGCGTAGGTGTCACGGAGAGGAACCTCCAGCTCCTCGCGCCAGAAGCCCTCGGCGTCCCACGTCCCGACGACCTGCGAGCGCTGGGGTCGCAGGTGCGGCTCGAAGTAGAGCACGTAGTCCAGGACGACCTGCTGGCCGGGCACCACCCGCCGCGTGGTGGGCTGGGCGCGGACGAAGAGCTCTCCCGAGGCCGCGGCGGGGGGTTGGAGCGGCAAAGGCACCGTCCGCGGTGCACCTGGGATCGAGCGGGCCCCACCCGGCAAGACCTCGACGGGGATCGGGTCGGTGCGGTACGTCTGCCCCGTGACGCGCACCGAGGCCTGCAGGATCGTCGCCCGGCCGGGCGCCTGGGGGCGGTAGCGCCACCGCAGGGTCAACCGCCCCTCGCCGTTGATCGAGGCCCGCTCTTGGTAGATGGGGGCGGGGCTGGCGAGCGAGAGGCCACGGGCTTCGGGTGGGAGGATGGGGTCGAGGCCGGCGAGGTCGCCTCGGACCTCGAGCGTGTAGGTGAGGGGCTCGCTCTCGGACACCTCCGTCTTGTCCACGAAGGCGTTGACGGAGACCTGGGCCGCCGCGCCCGGTCCCAGCGCGAACGCGAGCACGGTCAGAAGCCCGCGGAGGGACCCGCGTCTGATGGAGGGGATCCTCATGGTCGCTACCAGTCCCTCTCCACGGGGCGGCCCGAGCCGGGGCGGCGCTGCGTGCGCCGGATGAGCAGCCGCTCGTCGGCGCCGACGGCGTTGAGGATGCGCTCGGCCTCCTCCCGCGTCATCGTGCCCGGCGCGACGGCGGCGGCCTCGCCCTCGGGAGTGGCGGCCCCCTCCCCGGGCTGAGGGGCCTCGGCGCGGCCGGCGTCTCCCGGTCCGTCCTCGGGAGAGGGGTCCTGAGGGTCTCCGGGCTCGTCTTGGGGGCGGTCTGTCGGCGTGCCCTCGTTGTCCTCCTCCGGGCGGTCTCGGTCCGCCGGGTCCCCCTGCGAGCCATCGTCCTGTGGCCCGTCGCCCTCGTCGCCCTGGGTGCCCTCGTCGCCTCCCTGCTGGTTCGGGTTCTGTTGCTGGTTCTGCTGGTCGCCCTGCCCCGCCTGCTGCTGCTCGTCCTGCCGGATGCGTTCGAGGAGGGCCTGCAGCTTGGGGTCCTCCGGCGCTCGCTCGAGCCCCTGCAGGGCCGCGGCCTCAGCAGCGGCTCGCTCGTCGCCGACGTAGAGGCGGGCGGCCTCGTGGTAGAAGGCGTCGGCCGACTGCCCCCGGACGGGGCCGGCCAGGGCGAGCATCACTACGAAGAGGAAGGCGGGCTTCATCGGAGGGAGTCGGGGGGCGACGGTAGGGTGCGCTCTTCGATCTGGACGATGTCGCCCAGCCGCTGGATGTAGCCGGCGTACGCGGCGACGGTGGAGTCGCGCGCCATCCCGTCGTTCATGAGATCGTACGCATCCCGGTACTGGCGCTGCGCGACGAGGGCGTCGGCGCGCGCCTTAAGGCGGCGGGCGGCGTCGGAGGGCTCGGGGGGCGGAGGGGCCGAGCCGGGCGGGTCGTCGAGGCGTCTCCGGACCCACTCGTAGTTGAAGCGGGCCTTGCCGAGGTCGGGTCGGGCGACGAGGGCGCGCCGGAGTCGAGCGGCGCCCTCCTCCAGCGCGCCGGCACGGGCGTGGGCGGTGCCGGCGTGGTAGGCGTAGCGGGCGCGGACCCCCGCGTCGGCGGCCTGGGCGAGGGCCTCGTCGAAGGCCTCGGCGGCGTCCTCGACGGCGCCCTGCTGGTAGAGCACGAGGCCGAGGTTGTTCCAGAGCGCCCCGCGCACGGCGGGGTCGCCGCTCGCTTCCGTCGCGGCGATCCCGTCTCGGAAGGCCGCCGCCGCCGCCTCGAGGTCGCCCGCGCCGAGCGCCTCGTTGCCGCGGCGTCCCTCGGCCGCGCCGTCGGCGAACGCGGCGCACCCGGCGAGGGGCAGGAGGGCGAGGAGGACGAGGCGGGCCACGGCTCAGGCGGGTTCGAGGGCGTCGGCCTCGACGCGGCGGAGGGCGAGGAGGCGCTCGGCGAGGAGGCCGACGAGGGCGAGCGCCAGGGGCCACTGGAACCGCTCGGCGTAGGCCTCGAAGCGCTCCTCCCCGACGACGGTGCGCTCCAGAGCGTCCAGCCGCGTCGCCAGCGCGGTGGGGCGCTCCTCGGGGAGGCGGACGAGCCCCTCGTCGCCGGCGATCTGGCGGAGCGCCCCCAGCGCGCGCTGCGTGACGACCCGCTCGCCCGCCGCGTTCCGCTTGTAGCCCGCCCGCCGTCCGCGCTGGAGGACGGGGATGGGCCCGCCGCGCTCGGTCCCGACGCCGACGGCCATCAGCGCGACCCCGTCCCGGCGGAGCCGCTCGGCGGCGACCTCCAGGCCGCCCTCGTGGTCCTCGCCGTCGGACACCACAACGAGCGCGCGCGGCCGGGGTGGGCCCTGGTCCGTCTCGCCCGCGGCGAAGGCCTGGCGCGCCGTGGCGAGGGCGTCGGCGAAGTCGGTGCCGGCGGTGGCGACGAGGCTGGGGTCGGCGGCGTCGAGGAAGAGACGGAACGCGGAGCGGTCGCTCGTGAGGGGGCACTGGAGGAACGCGTCGCCGGCGAAGACCACGAGGCCGAGGCGGTCGCCCTCCCGCGTCTCGGCGAGGCGAGCGATGGCGAGGCGCGCCCGCTCCAGTCGGTTGGGAGCGACGTCCTCGGCCAGCATCGAGGCCGAGACGTCGAGGGCGAAGAGGAGGTCGAGGCTTTCCTGCTGCGCCTCGCGCAGGGTCGTGCCGTAGCGCGGCCCCGCGAGGGCGACGACGAGGAGGGCGAAGGCCGCCACCAGGAGGGCCGCTCGCCAGCGCCGCAGCCGGGCGATCCGGCCGGCCGCCGCGGGCGCACCGGCTGCGCCGAAGAAGAGGCGGAGGGCGTCCCGCCGCCGCCGCGCCGCGTGCGCGAAGAGCGCCACCACGGCCGGGACGAGGAGGAGGAGCCAGAGGGCTTCGGGGGTGCGAAAGCTCATGGCCTCAGGGGACGCGGCGGAGGCGGGTGGTGGAGAGGAGCACGCTGAGGGCGAGGCACCCGAGTGCAGGCCAGAGGAACCACGCGAAGCGCTCCTCGACATCCACGTACGTCGTCTCCTCGACGGGGGTCTTCTCGAGCTCCGAGATGGCCGTGTAGATCGAGCGGAGGGCCTCGGCGTCGGTGGCGCGGAAGTAGCGGCCGTCGGTCTTCTCGGCGACGGCCCGCAGCGTGGCCTCGTCCACCTCGGGGGCCTGGAGGAGCGGCCCGAAGAGGCCGCCGAGCGCGCCGCCCTCGCCGCCGACGCCGATCGCGTAGATCTTGACGCCGAGGGCCTCGGCGACCTCGGCCGCCGTGGTCGGGTCGATCTCGCCGCGGTTGTTCTGGCCGTCGGTGAGGAGGATGATCACCTTGCTCTCGGCCTCGGAGTCCTTCAGCCGCGCCGTAGCCGTGGCGATCGCGGTGCCGATGGCCGTCCCGTCCTCGATCACCCCCATCTGCACCTCCCGCAGGAGCCGCTTGAGGAACGGGTAGTCGAGGGTGAGCGGGACCTGGGTGTAGGCCTGCGCAGCGAAGACGACGAGGCCAATGCGGTCGGAGACACGGCCGTCGATGAACTCGGCGGCGACCGACTTGGCGGCCTGGAAGCGGTCGGGGTAGAAGTCCTCGGCCGTCATCGAGGTCGAGATGTCGAGGGCGAGGACGATGTCGATGCCCTCGGCCGAGCGCGACACCCGGACGTCGCGCTCCTGAGGCCGCGCAAACGCGACCACGGCAAGCGCGTAACCCAGGAGGAGGAGCCCGGCGGGCAGGCTCCGGAGCCGCAGCCAGGGCGTCGGGGGCACCGCCGCGGCGTCGGCGGCGACGGAGTAGCGGAGGCCGGGCGTGGCTCGTCGGACGCGCCGGACGGCCGCCCACGCGACGGCGGGGACGGCGAGGAGCAGGAGGAGGAGGAGGGGGGTGGCGAATGTCATCAGGACAGGGTCAACGCGCGGACCCGCTCCACCAGTGCGGGAAGGACCTCGCCAGCCTTGCCGCGGACGTGCTCGTCGAGGCGACCCGCGATCTCGCTCGGGGCGGGGTTCACCTCGGCGACGTAGGCGCCGGCCTCCTGGGCGATCAGCGGGAGCCCGGCGGCGGGGTAGACGACGGCGCTCGTGCCCACGGAGAGGAAGACGTCGGCCGTGGCCGCCGCGTGGGCGGCCCGCTCCATCGCCCCCTCGGGCAGCCTCTCTCCGAACCAGACCACGTCGGGCCGGAGGAGCCCGTCACAGGCGGGGCAACGCGCCGCGGTGCCGGCTCCGAGGGAGGCGAGCTCCTCGGCGGTGGCCTCGCGCGAGCATTCGATGCAGTAGGTGCGGGCGAGGGACCCGTGCAGCTCCACGACGCGCTCGCTGCCGGCGCGGTGGTGCAGGTGGTCCACGTTCTGGGTGGCGAGCAGAAACGCCCCGCCCCGCTCGATGACGAGGCGCTCCAGGGCGGCCAGGGCGTCGTGCCCGGCGTTGGGCTGCACCTCCTCGACGACGGCACGGCGATGCGCGTACCACCCCTGCACCAGCTCCGGGTTCTGCAGGAACGCCTCGACGTTGGCGAGCTCCTCGGGGCGGAAGCGCTGCCAGAGGCCGTCGGGGTCGCGGAACGTGGGCACGCCGCTCTCCGCCGAGACGCCGGCGCCGGTGAGCACGGCGACGCGCCCGGCCGCAGCGAGGCGCTCTACGAGAGTCTCCGAGAACGGGACGTGGTTGGGTCGGGGCATCAGGGGCAGGGGACGGGCGCGTTGGGTGGAGTCACGCGGGGTGCGCCACGGCGTTCTCCGGTTCCCCTCCATCGGTCTCATCGGGTGGCGGGCGGAGGGCGGCTTCGACGGCGTCGAGGGCCTCGCGGGCCTTCGCACGGGCTGCGCCGTGCGCCTCCGCGTTGGGGCGGAGGTCGGCGAACTTGACGAGGTCGCACAGGCGGAGCGTTCCGCGGACTGCCGAGACCGCGGCGTCGGGGAGCCGGGCGTCCCGGCGGAGGGCGTGGACGAGCTCTCGCGTCGTCAGCTCCAGGGCCGGGAGGCCGAGGGACCGGGCGAGGTAGCGCCGGAGCAGCGCCGAGAGCTCGACGTAGTGGGGCTTCACGGCCCCGGGCGCCTGGGGGTCGCCGAGGGCGTCGAGCCGGCTGAGGGCCTCGGGGTACGGGGCGGCCCCCCCGGCGGCCGGAGTTGAGCGTCGGCGTCGGCGCCGGACCGCCCACCACACGAGGCCCAGGAGGAGGAGCACCGCGGCCCCGATGAGGGCGTAGAGCGGCCACGGGCGAGGGAACGGCTCGGGCGGAAGCGGCGGCAACAGCTCCGACTCCATCGAGAACAGCTCGCTCCGGACGGGCACCGCCCGGGTCCCCGTCGCAACCTCGACGGTGTCGCCCTCGGCGAGGACGCCGACGACGATGGGGCCGACCGTCGCGCGGTCGAGCGCAAACGTGGCGGCCTCGTAGACGACGCTGTCCATGCGTGCCGCGCCGTCGAGCCGGGGCGGAAGCCGGCGGAGGCTGAACACCTCCGCGTCCCCGAACTGGAGCACGGTGCCAGCCTCCGGGTCCCCGGCGGGCACCTCGGGGAACGTCATGCCCGTCCCCTGGTGCTCGACCGCCACGGCCACCGCGAACCGCTCACCCAGCGACACGCTGTCGGCCAAGACGTGGAGGCGCGCCTCCTGCCCGGCCGCCGGGAGCGCGGCCGTTGCGGCGAGGAGGCCGCCCAGCGCCCAACGCCGGGAGCCCGGGGTGCGGTACGCCATCACCGTTGCCGGTTGCGCTGTTTGAAGAAGGCCACGAGCGGCTCGACGAAGTCCTGGTCGGTGCGGACGGCGGCGCTGTCGACGCGGGCCCGCTGCAGCGTGGCCGCGATGGCCTGCTCCCGGGCGGCCGCTCGCTCGCGGAAGCGGCGCCGGGCCCTCCGGCTCCCGGTGTCGATGAGCACGGGCCGCCCCGTCTCGGCGTCGGTGAGCGAGAGGAGCCCGACGGCAGGGAGCCTCTCCTCGCGAGGGTCGAGCAGGCGGATCGCGACGACGTCGTGCTTCCGAGCCAGGATGCGCAGCGCCTTCTCGTAGCCGGCATCCAGGAAGTCGGAGACGAGGACGACGATGGCGCGGCGGTGGAGGACGTGGAGGGCGTGGTCCAGCGCCACCCGCAGCGCCGTCCGCCGCGACTGCGGCCGGTGCACGAAGAGGTCGCGGACGAGGCGGAGGACGTGCCGCCGCCCTTTCCGGGGGGGGACGAACCGCTCGACGCGGTCGGTGAACAGCAGGAGGCCCACCTTGTCGTTGTTGCGGATGGCCGAGAAGCCCAGCACGGCACACAGCTCGGCCGCGACCTCGCGCTTGGCCCGGGCCGAGCCGAAGTCCTCACTCCCGGACACGTCCACGACGAGGAGGAGGGTCTGCTCGCGCTCCTCCTCGAACAGCTTGACGTACGCCTCGCCCATCCGCGCCGACACGTTCCAGTCGATCGTCCGGACGTCGTCGCCGATCTGGTAGGGGCGGACCTCGGAGAACTCGATGCCGCGCCCGCGGAAGGCGGAGTGGTACTCCCCGCCGAACACGTTATCGACGAGCCCCTTCGTGCGGATCTCGACGTGGCGGATCTTCTGGAACAGCTCGCGGGGGATCACAGGAGCGGACGGAGAGTCGGAGGAGTCGAAGAAACGAAGAGCCGAGGCGCTCTAGGATACCTCCATCCTATCTTGGCTCGGCGCCCCCGCCCCGTCGTCTCTACGGTCCTCCGGTACGCCCCCGATGCCCACCTTCGCCGTCCTCGTCTTTCCCGGATCCAACTGCGATCACGACGCCTACCACGCGGCCAAGCACGTGTTCGGGCAGGAGGCCCGGTTCGTGTGGCACAAGGAGGAGACGGTCGGCGACGCCGACGTGGTGATCGTGCCGGGCGGGTTCTCCTACGGCGACTACCTCCGGGCGGGCGCCATCGCGCGGTTCTCCCCGGTGATGAAGGACGTGGTCCGCTTCGCCGACGCGGGAGGGCTGGTCCTGGGCGTGTGCAACGGGTTCCAGGTGCTCTGCGAGGCCGGTCTCCTGCCCGGCGCGCTCACGCGCAACGCCTCGCTCCGCTTCGCCTGCCGGGACGTCCATCTCCGGGTCGAGAACGCGGAGACGCCGTTCACGGGAGCCGCCGCCCCGGGGCAGGTGCTCCGCATCCCCGTTGCCCACGGCGAGGGCAACTACTCCGCGGACGCCGAGACGCTGGATCGCCTGGAGGGTGAGGGCCGCGTCGTCTTCCGGTACTGCGACGCCGACGGCCGCGTGACCGAGGCGGCGAATCCCAACGGCTCCGCCCGCAACATCGCCGGGATCGTCAACGCGGCGGGCAACGTCCTGGGCATGATGCCGCACCCCGAGCGGTGCGTGGAAGCCCTGGTGGCCGGCGGCCGGGCCGACGGCGCGGTCCTCTTCCGCTCCGTCCTCCAACACCTCGAGGACGCCGTGCCGGCCTGAGGAAACGGAGGCCCCTGCATCGCAGCGAGGGGCCCCGTCTCGTGGTGGATCGCTGCGGCGTCAGGCGACGTCGCGGTAGCCTCGGCCTCGGGGCGTCTCCGCCATGCAGAGGAACATCGACGCCTTCACCTGCTCGTCCGAGGGCTGCGTCCAGGCGCTCCGCGTGATGATGTGCATGGCGGCGGAGACCAGGACGGGCGAGGGGCCGTCCTGCTCGTTGAAGGAGGGGCCGGTCTCGGCCTCGAAGGCGTGGAGGAGGAAGGCCTCCGCTGCGGACTCGAGCTGCCCGCCATAGGTGTGGCGAAGGACGGGGTCCGGCATGACATCCGGAGGGGCACCGGGGAGGACCCGGCGGGGCGCGTGGTCGGACATGGATCCGGGGGGACGTGGTGGAACCAGCGGCGGCCTCGGGGGGCCGCAAGGTGCGGGGGGAAACCCCGGCCCAAAAAAGGGCCCAGAGGGCCTACATTGCAAGGGCTTAGTGGGAGTTGTGGATAACTTGACCTGGGAAAATACCGTGAGCGCTCGGTCGGCAGATTAGAGGAGACCCGTAATGCGTCCTCCCTCGCCGACCTCCCCCCAGGCGCTCGTTGGCACCCTCGAACGGCGCGCCGTTCGCCTCCAGGCCCGTCGGGATCGCGGGGTCGCCCCGTGGCGGCGACCTTCGGGCGGTGCGGGCCGCTACCCCTGCGCGGCGACCTCCTCAGCCAGCGCCTCCCACCGTTCGTAGAGCGCCTGAAGCGCCTGCTCGGCCTCGGTGAACCGGGCCATCTCTGCCGCGAACCGCTTCGGATCCTGGTACAAGGCCGGATCCGCCAGGGCCTGCTCGATCACCTCTTTCTCGGCCTCCTTCTCCATCACTTCGGCTTCGAGCACGGCGAGGGCGCGCCGCTGCTGCTCGGCGTCGAGGGCCGAGGGATCGACCGTCCCTGCGCCCTTCAGCGCGCGGTAGAGCGCGTTCCGGGCCTCGGCCTCTTCGCGCTTCTGCGCCTTCGTTTTCTTCCCACCGGAGGCCTTCGGTTTCTCACGCTTGGCCGTCTCCGCCGCCCCACCCGTCGCTCGCCGCCCGTCGCTCTTCAGGGCCGCGGCCGCCGTGCCGTGGGTGCGTTGCCAGTGGACTTCGGAGTAGGTGCCCACGTACGTGCGCACCGTCCCGTCCTCGGCGTACCACACCTTGTTGACGACCTGGTCGATGAAGTGGCGGTCGTGCGAGATGAGCACGAACGAGCCGGTGTACTGCCGGAGCGCCTCGGCGAGGACCCGCTTGGAGGCGATGTCGAGGTGGTTCGTGGGCTCGTCGAGGACGAGGAAGTTGGCGGGCGAGAGGAGCGTCCGGGCGAGGGCGAGCCGCGAGCGCTCGCCGCCCGAGAGCACGGCGACGGGTTTGAACACGTCGTCGCCGTGGAAGAGGAAGGCGCCCAGGAGCGAGCGCAGCTCGGTGTCGGACTGCCCCCGGGCCACGGCGCGGAGGCTCTCGAGGACGGTCTCGCCGGGGTCGAGGGCTTCGGCCTGGTGTTGGGCGAAGAACGCCGGGACCACGCGGTAGCCCTCCTCCCGCGCCCCGTCGAAGGGCTCCTGGCCGAGGAGGATGCGGGCGAGCGTGGACTTTCCCGCCCCGTTCTTGCCGACGAGCGCGAGCTTGTCGCCCTTCTCCACGGCCAGCGGCCCGGCGTCCTCGAACACCCGCGTCTCGCCCCCCTCGGGCGTGGGGTACGCTTTGGAGAACGGGGTCAGGGCGACGACGGTGCGGCCGGAGGGCGGCGCGTCCGGGAAGCGGAAGCGGATGTGGGCGGCCTCGTTCGGCGGCGGCAGCACCCGCTCCAGCTTCTCGAGCTGCTTGACGCGGCTCTGCACCTGCGTCGCCTTCGAGGCCTTGTAGCGGAACCGCTCGATGAACCGCTCGGTGTCGGCGATCATCTTCTGCTGGTTCTCGTAGGCCGCGCGCTGGAGGGTCCGCCGCTCCTCGCGCTGCTCGAGGTAGGCGGCGTAGTTGCCGACGTACTCCTCGACGCGCCCGTGCGCGAGCTCGGCCACGTGCGTCACCATCCGGTCGAGGAAGTAGCGGTCGTGGGAGACGAGGACGACGGCGCCGGGGTAGTCGGCGAGGTAGTCCTCGAACCAGGCGATCGACTCGATGTCGAGGTGGTTGGTGGGCTCGTCGAGGAGGAGGACGGAGGGGCGGCGGAGGAGGATGCGGGCGAGGGCCACGCGCATCCGCCAGCCGCCAGAGAACGTCGAGAGCGGCCGCTCCATCTCGGCCACGGAGAAGCCGAGGCCGTGGAGGACGGCCTCCGTGCGGGACCGCGCCGTGTGGGCCTCGCGGGCCACGAGCTGGGCGTGGACGCGGTCGAACCGCTCGACGAGCCTCATGTAGCCGTCGGCGGTGTGGTCCGGGTGCCCCTCCATCTCCGTCAGGAGCCGCTTTTCCTCCGCTTCGAGGGCGAGCACGTCGTCGAAGGCGTGGAGGGCCTCGGAGAGCGGCGTCCCCGCCAGGTCCATCTCCTGGACGTCCTGGGCGAGGTAGCCGACGCTGCTGTCGCCCTCGTAGACCACCTCGCCCGCGTCGACGGCCTGCTCCCCGCTCACCACCCGGAGGAGCGTCGTCTTGCCGGCGCCGTTGGGACCCACGAGCCCCACGCGCAGACCGGGCTTGATGGCCCAGGTCAGCCCGGTAAAGATCGGCTCGCCGCCGAAGGCGAGGTGGAGGTCGCTGAGGACGATCACGGGACGCAGGAGTGCGAGAGACAGAAGGTAGGGAGACCCGACGAGGGGCAGGGTCCTAGACGTCGCCTTTCGCGCCCTCTTGGCAGGCCCTGTCCGGCCCGGCGCCGCCTACCAGGCGCTCAGCGCACGACGGCGAGGGTCTCGGCGGCGACGGCGTGGCCGCGCGGGCTGAGGTGGATGCCGTCGGCCCAGAGGAAGAGGGTGGAAGGGTCGTCGGGCGCGGCGGCCACGAAGGCTGGTGCCAGATCGAGGGCGGGGATGCCGAGGGTTTCGAGGTGACCGAGGAGGAGCCGCTGCGGCAGCCGCTCGCCCTCGACCGACCCGGGCGACGGTGGCCGGAGCTGGGGCTCGTAGGGCACGATCACGACCTCGAACGGGATCGCGCGTGCCGCGCACAGAGCGCGCATGGCGGCGAGGGATTCCAGCGCCGAGGGCAGAGCGTCCGTGTAGAAGGGGGCGTCGGGGGCGGGGCGTGCGGAGGCCAGCGCGTCGGCGTGAGGGGTGTAGAACTGGCGGTCGTGCTCGTAGTAGGCCAGCGGGCGGTCGAGCGCCACGGACTTCAGAAGGCGATAGAGTCGGCTGTGCCGGTTGAGCGCGGCGACGGTGCCGCCGGCCACCGTCCGGAGCCCTTGTCCGGGATCCCGGCTGCCCGTTTCCGGATAGGGGTCGTTGAGGCACCAGACGAGGGTGACGCGGCGGATGCGGAGCGCGTCGTCGGCGAGGAGGGTGCGGAGGACCCGGAGGTAGTCGGCATGGGAGTACCCGATCAGCGAGGGGTTGAGGACCCGGACCGAATCGGCGCTCAGGGCCAGCAGGCCGGCGAACGTGGCGTCGGGGGGCACCCCGATCCCCATCGCGACGGAGTCTCCGAGGAGGAGCCAGGCGCCGGCGGAGTCGGGAAGCGCCGCGTTCCCGCGGTACCGGAGGAAGCCGCGCGCGTCGATGGAGAAGAGGGCGCCGTTGCTCGTCCCCCGGGCGCCGGGCCGGAGGCCCGTCGAGCGGCCGGTGGCGTCGACGAACCGGCGGTCCGCGACGAGCGCGGCGTCGGTCGCCGCCGGGCCGATGTCGGGGCGGGCCAGGCGAACACCGGCCTCCAGGAGGAGGAGGAGGCCGAGGGCCACCCCCACGTTGATCCCCACCACCGCCGCCGCGCGACGCCAGGCCTGGCTGCGGGCTCTGCGCATCGGGGCTAGTACGCGTTCTCGTGGACGAGCCCTTTGAACGGCGTCATCGCCATGATCTTGAGGTCGAGCCAGAGGCTCCAGTTCTGGATGTAGTACAGGTCGTACTCGATGCGCTTGTGGAGGCTGGTGTCGCCGCGCCAGCCGTGGACCTGGGCCCACCCGGTCATCCCGGCCTTCACCTTGTGGCGGAGCATGTAGCCGGGGATCTCGTGGCGGAACTGCTCGATGAAGACGGGCCGCTCCGGCCGCGGCCCCACGACCGACATGTCGCCTCGGAACACATTGATGAACTGGGGAAGCTCGTCCAGGCTCGTCTTCCGCAGGAACGTGCCGACGCGCGTGGCGCGTTGCTCGCCGGGCGTGGCCCACACGGCCCCCGTTCGGGCCTCGGCGTTGATCGGCATGGAGCGGAACTTCAGCATCGTGAAGGTCTGGCCGTTCAGGCTCATCCGCTCCTGCCGGTAGAAGACCGGCCCGGGCGACGACAGCTTGACCGCCGCCGCGATGGCGAGGAGAAGGGGCGAGAGCAGGAGGAGGGCCGTGGCCGAGAAGGCGATGTCGACGCCCCGCTTGAAGACCCGCCGGAGGTCGAACGGCGCCTCGTCGAGGAGGTGGATGACGGGGAGCCCGTCGACGTCGGAGACGCGGCTGTTGAGGAGGAGGTCGAGGTGGAAGAGGTCGGGGACGAGGCACATGTGGGCCGTCCGCACGCTGCAGGCCTCCGCGATCCGCTCGATCTTGCCCGCGGCCGCGAGCGGCAGCGCGGCGTAGACGAGGTCCACGGGCCGCCCCTCCTCGGCGAGCCGGTCCATCACCTCCCCGATCTCGTCGACGGCCCCAAGGATGCTGAGGGGCTTCGAGGCCGCCGAGGGGTAGAGCCACCCGAGCGGCTCGGCCTCGACCGCCGCCCCGCGGTCGTCCAGGAAGCCGACCACGTCGAACCCCATCCAGGGGTACTGCTGGAACGCGCGTGCCAGGCGCTGCCCCGCCTTCCCGGCCCCCACGACGAGCACGCGGCGGAGGTTCTTGCCCGCCTGTCGCGAGCGCCGGAGCCCGACGTAGATGGCCCCCCGCAGGCCCACGAGCAGGACCGAGCTGGTGAGCCCGAACAGCAGCATGTGGAGCCGCGAGAAGGAGAACTCGCGGTAGAAGAACGTGGCGGCCACCGAGGCGAGGAGGCCCAGCGCCACGGCCCGCGCCACGGCGAACACCACGAGCGGGAGCCGCTGCGCGCGCCGCGTCTGGTACAGCCCCGAGAGGAGGAACACCACGCTCCACAGCGCCAGCACGGCGGGGAGGAAGCCGAGGTAGGTCGTGAGGGGCGCCCACTCCGGCGGCGTCATCACCTCGAAGCGGATCACCCACGCGAGGACCCACGCCACGGCGATGACCACGACGTCGGCGAAGAAGAGGAGGCGTTGGAGGAGGACGCTGCGTTCCTTCAGCATGGCGCCGGCGGCTATCGGCGAAGGCAGCGCGAAAGATAACGGGATCCGCGCCGGGTGGACATCAGGATCGCTCGGCGGCGCCCCGCTCCACGCGCTGCTCGGCGGCCAGGGCGCGCGCGGCGTCGAGGCTCTCGGAGAGCGGGCGGAGCTTGTGGGGGTGACTGGCGCGGATGAGCCCGCGCGCGAGGGCGCGGGTGGAGTTGATGAGCGGGATCCCCTCCCACTCGGGCTCGGGCACGGCGAGCGGGAGCTCGGTGCAGCCGAGGATGACCGCGTCGGCGCCGCGCGACCGGAGGTGGGCCGCGGCGTCGAGGAGCACCTCGCGGGCCCGCGCCGTGGGCGGGTTGCTCTGCGCCTTGAGGCCCCAGTCGGGGTCGAAAATCGAGGCCTGCACGAGGGCCTGGACCGCCGGCTCGGGGATGAGCGCGTCCATGCCCGCCGCCTCCAGCCCCACGTCGTGGAGCCGGTTCTCGACGGAGGAGTCCGTGGCGAGCACGCCCACGAGGTGGGCTCCCGGCACCCGCTCCCGCACCGAGGCGACGATGGCGTCCACGATGTGGAGGAGCTGGAGGCCGCGGCCCTCCGCGCCGAGGGCGTCGACGAGGCGGTCGTACAGGGCGGGCGCGTGGGCCGTGTTGCAGGGGATCCCGGCGACGGTGCAGCCCGCGGCGTCGAGGCGCCGGAGGATCTCCGTCAGAGGGGGGACCGGGTTCGGGGCCGAGCGGTCGGCGATCCACGTCGAGCGGTCGGGGATCCACCCGGGGTAGGAGAGGAGCGCGACCGGGAGGTGCTCCTGGTCGGTTCGCGCGAGGGTCTCGTCGAAGAGGGCGCGGACGAGGTCGAGCCCGGCGTAGGGACCGAGGCCGCCGACCACGCCGATGGCGCTGCGCTCGCCGTCGCCGGGGGGCGTGGGACCGGGTGAGGGAGCGTCGGGGGTGGGAGTCATGCGCGGGGGAAGCAGGGGACGGGGCGCGGCGGATGGTACCACAGGCGCGGCCGAAGACCGCCGCGGGCCCACAATTTCGAGGAATGCGCACGTCCGGGGCGGCCGGACGCGTTGCCCCGGCCCGCCCGGGGCCGGTATTTTTTCCGCTCTCTGCCGCCGCCATCGGCGTCGTCGTCACGGGCGGGCCTCCGCCCGCCGGCCGCGCGCCTTGCCCGGTAGCTCAACTGGCAGAGCACCACACTTTGGATGTGGGGGTTGGAGGTTCGAGTCCTCCCCGGGCAGCCCAGTCCAGACCGCGGCGCTCCGGCGATTCCCTGCCGTCCGCGATCCCCCCCGTTTCCTCGCCCCGATCCCTCCCCGCCGAGGCATGTTCGACCACCGCGACCTCCCCATCTCGCTCTTCGCGGGCCGAAGCAACCCGGCCCTCGCCGCGGCGATCGCGGCCGAGGCCGGGCGCGCGCTGGGGCAGGTCACGATCAGGAACTTCGCCGACGGCGAGATCTACGTCCGCTACGAGGAGTCCATCCGGGGCTCCGACCTCTACATCATCCAGTCCACCCCGCCGCCGGCGGACACCTGGATGGAGCTGCTCCTGATGGCGGACGCCGCCCGCCGCGCCAGCGCCGCGCGCATCACCGCCGTCATCCCCTACTTCGGCTACGCCCGGCAGGACCGGAAGGACCAGCCCCGCGTCTCGATCGCCGCCCGGATGCTGGCGCAGATGCTGGAGGGGGCCGGCGTCGAGCGCGTCCTCACGATGGACCTCCACGCCGCCCAGATCCAGGGGTTCTTCGACACCCCCGTGGACCACCTCTACGGCAGCGCCGTCTTCGAGGAGCACTACCCGGAGGCCCTCCGCGAGAACCTCGTCGTGGTCGCGCCCGACGTGGGCGCCTCGAAGGTGGCCCGGGCCTACGCCAAGCGCCTCCGCGCCGACCTCGCCCTCATCGACAAGCGCCGGCCCCGCCAGAACGTGGCCGAGGTCATGAACATCATCGGCGAGGTCGAGGGCCGCAACTGCCTCCTCATCGACGACATGGTGGACACGGCCGGGACGCTGTGCTCCGCCGCGCACGCCCTCCGCGAGGCCGGCGCCCTCCGCATCGAGGCCTTCGCTACGCACCCGCTCTTCTCGGGCCCGGCCTACGACCGCATCGAGGCCTCCTGCCTCGAGCGCGTCATCGTCACCGACACCATCCCGCTCGAGCGCGTGAGCCCGAAGATCGAGGTGATCTCGGTCGCCCCGCTCTTCGCCGACGCCATCCGCCGGATCTACGCCGACGAGTCCATCTCCACCCTCTTCGTTGACTAACCCGCCGCCCGCCGCCGACGGCGGACAGCGACCCCCTGACCCCCCCTACCATGGACACCATCCTCCTCAACGCCAGCCCCCGCGAGACGGGCAAGAAGGGCACCAAGGCCGTCCGCCGCGAGGACCGCGTCCCCTGCGTGCTCTACGGCCCGCACCAGGACCCGGTCCACTTCGCCGTCGAGCGCCTCGACCTCCGCCCCCTCATCCACACCACCGTGACCTACCGCGTGCTGGTGCAGATGGACGGCGACGAGCATGAGGCGATCCTGAAGGACGTCGTCTACCACCCCATCACGGAAGCCCCGCTGCACCTCGACTTCCAGGCGCTCACGAAGGGCGAGAAGATCACGGTGACGATCCCGGTCCACCTCGACGGGGCGGCGCCGGGCGTGAAGGCCGGCGGCGTGCTCTCGCAGCCGCTCTACGACCTCGAGATCCGCTGCGTGCCGGCGAAGATCCCGGGCCAGATCAACGTGGACGTCTCGACGCTCGAGGTCGGCGACTCCCTCCACGTCTCCGACCTCTCGCTGGGCGACGACATCGAGGTGCTGACCGAGCCTGGCCGCACGATCGTCACGGTCACCGTCCCGCGGGCTGTCGAGGAGCCGGAGCCGGCCGAGGGCCTGGAGCTCCTGGAGGGCATCCTTCCGGAGGGCGAGGAGGCCGCGGAGGCCGGCGAGCCCGAGGAGGGCGAGGCGCCCGAAGAGGCGTAGCGACGCGCCCCACGCGACCCCCGCGAACGCGTCCGGGGCCCCGACGAGGGCCTCGGACCTCCCTCCCTATGGTCTGGTCCTGGCTCAGGCGCGCCCGGCGCGGCACCCCGACGACGCCCCCCGACCGCCTCATCGTCGGGCTGGGCAACCCCGGGCCGGACTACGAGGGCACGCGCCACAACGTCGGCTTTGAGGTCGTCGACCACGTCGCCGAGGTCGTGGGCGGGGTGACGTGGACGGAGGCGGCCCACGCGTTCGTCGCGGAGACGACGTGGCAGGGGCGGCGCCTCGCGCTCGCCAAGCCGCTCACGTTCATGAACCGGAGCGGGCAGGCGTACACGGCGCTGCTCAAGCACTACGGGCTCGAGCCCGACGCCACCCTCGTCGTCTACGACGACCTCGCCCTCCCCGAGGGGGCGATCCGGCTCCGCGAGCGGGGCTCGGCCGGCGGGCACAACGGCGTCCAGAGTGTGATCCGATCCCTCAATTCGAAGGATTTTCCCCGCCTCCGCGTAGGCATCGGGGATAGCTTCCCCCCCGGCGGGCAGGTCGAATACGTGCTTGCTCCGTTCGCGGAGGAGCAGCGGCCCGCCATCGCGGAGGCCGTCGAGGCGGCGGCCGAGGCCGCGCTCCTGTTCGTCCACGACGGGCTGACCGCCGCGATGAACCAGTTCAACCGGCGCGGCTGAGACCGCGACCTGATGCGGGCTCCCGCGTCGCGGGCCCTGAGCCGGGAATCGGCTCTCGGGCCCCGAGGCGGAGGCCCGCCGACCCGCAACCCTCTCACCCCTC
>JAWWCA010000060.1:0-16827 GCA_033720695.1 Rubricoccaceae bacterium | reverse complement strand
CGGGCGCCGGGCGCTCCTCGGCACGGGGATCCGGGCCGGCGGGGTGGGCCTCGGCACCGCCGTCGGCGCCGTGGCCCACGGGGGCGACGACGACTGGTTCGGGGGGATCACCGAGTTCGCGCTCGTCTCGCTGGCCGGATTCGCGGTCGGCACAGCTTACAGCTTCGCCACGATCGACCGCTCCGCTCGCGAGCGCGCCCTCACGATCGGGACCGGGGTGGGTGCAGACGGCGCCCCGACGCTCACGCTCACCGTGGCGCTCTAGCCGGCGTACTCGCCCCAGACGCCGCGGAGGCGGTGGGCGATCTCGCCGACGGTCGCGTCGGCCTCGACGGCCGCGAGGATCGGCGGCATGAGGTTGGCGTCGCCGCGGGCAGCGGCCTCGACCCGGTCCATGGCCTCGGCCCACGCCGCCTCGTCGCGGCGGGCGCGGAGGGCCTGGAGCCGCTCGACCTGCTGCTGGCGGACCGCCTCGGGCACCTTGAGCAGCGCCACCGGCGCCTCCGGGGCGTCGGACTGGAACCGGTTCACGCCCACCACGACGGCCTCGCCGCTCTCGATGGCCCGCTGCGCCTGGTACGCCGACGCCGCGATGGCGTCCTGATAGAACCCCTCCTCGACGGCCGCGACGGCGCCGCCCAGCTCGTCGATCTGCGCGATGAGCCGCTCGGCCTCCCCCTCCAGCTCCGCGGTCAGGCGCTCGACGTAGAACGAGCCCGCGAGCGGATCCACGGTGTCGGTCACACCCGTCTCGTGTCCGATGATCTGCTGCGTGCGGAGGGCGAGCGTGGCGGCCTCTTCCGAGGGCAGCGCGAGGGCCTCGTCGAAGCCGTTCGTGTGGAGGCTCTGGGTGCCGCCGAGGACGGCCGCGAGCGCCTGGAGGGCCACGCGCACGACGTTGTTGTGGGGCTGCTGCGCCGTGAGCGTCGAGCCGGCCGTCTGCGTGTGGAACCGGCACATCATCGCCTTGGGGTCCGTCGCGCCGAAGCGCTCCTTCATGATCCGGGCCCAGAGGCGGCGGGCGGCGCGGAACTTGGCGACCTCCTCGAAGAGGTCGTTGTGCGCGTTGAAGAAGAACGAGAGGCGGCGGCCGAAGACGTCCACGTCGAGCCCGGCGTCGAGGGCCGCCTGGACGTAGGCGATGCCGTTGGCGTGCGTGAAGGCGAGCTCCTGCGCGGCCGTGCTCCCGGCCTCGCGGATGTGGTAGCCCGAGATCGAGATCGTATTCCAGCGCGGGAGCTCGCGGGAGCACCACGCGAACGTGTCGGTGATGAGCCGCATGGACGGGCGCGGCGGGTAGATGTAGGTGCCCCGCGCGGCGTACTCCTTGAGGATGTCGTTCTGGATGGTCCCGCCGAGCCGCTTCAGGTCCGCCCCCTGCTCCTTCGCCACGGCCACGTAGAGCGCGAGCAGGATCGACGCCGTGGCGTTGATGGTCATGCTCGTCGTGACCTCGCCGAGCGGGATGCCGTCGAAGAGCCGGCGCATGTCCTCCAGCGAGCCGATCGAGACGCCCACCTTGCCGACCTCGCCCTCGGCCTGGGGGTCGTCGGCGTCGTAGCCGATCTGTGTGGGCAGGTCGAAGGCGACGCTCAGCCCGCGGGCCCCGGCCGCGAGGAGGTGCTTGTAGCGCCTGTTGCTCTCCTCGGCCGTCGAGAAGCCGGCGTACTGCCGCATCGTCCACAGCCGCGAGCGGTACATCTCGGGATAGACGCCGCGCGTGAAGGGGTACGCCCCCGGCGCCCCCAACCGCTCGCTCACGTTGGGAGGGAGGTCCTCGGCCGTGTAGACGGGCTCGACGGGGATGCCGCTGGAGGTGGTGCGGTCGGGTTCGGTGGCGGTCGGCATGACGGAGGAGGAGAGGCGGGGAGGCTGAAACTTACCCGAGCGACGAACGCCGGACCCCCCGCTCCGTTCACACCGTCCCGTCTCCCCGTTCCCTTCACCCTGCCCACCGGACCCATGCCTGCGCCTCAAACCGGCCTCGACGCCGACGCCCGCCTCCGGGCCGAGGTCGCCGCCCTCCTCCGAGGCGGCAACGCCCACGTCGATGCCGCCGCCATCCTCGACGGCATCCCCTTCGACCGCGTCAACGAGCAGCCCGAGGGCCTCCCCTACTCGCTCTGGGACCTCGTCTACCACCTCTGGTTCTCCCAGCACGACCTCCTCGTCTTCTCGATCAACCCGGACTACCAGGGGCACGACTGGCCCGCCGACTACTGGCCCAGCGACGACGCCACGGAGACGGCCTGGGGCGACACCGTGCAGGCGTTCTCCGACGACCTCGACAAGCTCGTCCGCCTCGTCGAAAGCCCGAAGACCGACCTCCTCGCCGAGCTCGACCACGCTCCCGGCTACACGCTCCTCCGACAGGCCCTCCTCGCCGCCGACCACAACGCGCACCACCTCGGGCAGGTGATCACCGTCCGCCGCCTGCTCGGGATCTGGGAGCCGCAGACGTGAGGCGGCCCCGTGGTCGGACCGGTCGCGGAGAGGCCGCAATACCGGGTACCGCACGGGGCCGCTAGGGACGAGCGTCAACCGCCGCTGATCCTCCGCCGCCTCACCCCCCGACGTTGCCGCGCGGGGTGCACACGCCGCTGTAGTCGGTGAGGTTGTCGCCGTCCGGCGTCACGACGGTTCCCGTCGGCTCGAGGTCGCACTCGTACCAACCCCCTTGGTGAGGAGCGTCCTTGCTCCGGCCGAGGTGGATCTCTCCCGTCGTGACGCCCGTGGCGAGATCGACCTCGAAGCGGAACGAGTCGTCGTGGAGGATGACGGGCGTCGAGCCGGCCACCGTGCCCGAGAAGAGCTGGGTCCCGGTGTTGACGAGCGTGCCGTCGGCGTAGTCGAAGACGGACGTGACATGGAACAGAACGTACCCGGTCAGGTCCCCGGTCAGGAACTCGACGATGTCGGTGCTCCGCTGGATCATGCCGTTGTCGGTCGGCTCCTGCGAGTGCACGATGGCCTCGGAGGCGTAGTGGATCACGCTGCCGGAGACCGGGATCGGCTGGGAGGTCGCTGCGAGTTCGACGGGAACGCCCGTCTCCTCCGGCATCGCCGCGCCGACGGGGTTGTCGTCGCAGCCGGAAAGCGCGAGGCCGGCCAGCAGCATGATCGTAGCGCCGAGCCGTGTGTTGGTGGTTTTCATGGCGTCCTCGGTTTGGCCGGCGTGAACCGGCGGGTTGGGGTAACAGACAGAGCCAGAGCCTCGTCGCATCCTTCGAAGCAGGTCCCGGCCCCCTATCCTCACCTACACGGTCCGGACGGAGAAGGGGCCATCCGACATCGCGAGGGATCAGGCACGCCGAGTTGGCCTCGCCCAGCCCCTATATTCTCAAGGGCGAACCCCATCGTTGCCGCTTTGCCCCGAGCGCCTTGTCCGCTGCGGCCGTGGACCACACCCCGACCACCGTGACCCGCCTTCTCGAGGCGTTGCAGGACGGCGACCGCGCCGCCCTCGAGGATCTGTTCGCCCTCGTCTACGAGGAGCTCAAGGGGCTCGCGCATCGCCAGCGTCGGCGCTGGCAGGGGAACTACACGCTCAACACCACCGCGCTCGTAAACGAGGCGTACCTGAAGCTGGTCGGCCCCGCGCAGATCGAGGCGGGGAGCCGGGCGCACTTCTTCGCCCTTGCGGCCAAAGCGATGCGCCAGATCCTATGCAATTATGCCAGAGACCGGAGCGCACAGAAACGGGGAGGGGGGGTTGAGCACCTCTCCGTCGACGAGCTTGAGCTTCCGGATCCGGGAGGGTCGTTTTCCACAGAGCAAGCGGACACCCTTTCGGCGCTGGACGAAGCCCTGCGACGGCTCGAACAGGTCGACCCTCGACAGGGTAGGGTCGTCGAATGCCGGTTTTTCGGCGGGCTGACCGTCGAGGAGACGGCGGCGGCCTTGGGAATCTCACCGCGAACGGTCAAGCGAGACTGGGTCCTCGCGCAGGCCTGGATCCAGCGCGAGATGGAGTCGTCCGCATGAGCGGCGCGTCTCCCCCATCGGGGCGGGAGCGGCTCGGCGAGTTGTTCGAACAGGCGCTCGCCCTGCCCCACGAGCAGCGTGCGTCGTTCCTTAGCGACGCCTGCGGGGAGGACGACGCCCTCTACGCGCAGCTGGTGTCGCTGCTGGCCGCCCACGCCCGCGCACCGGATTACCTCGACCGGCTGGCCGCGCAGGTGCTCCCGCCGGCGCTCTCCGCCAGCGCCTCTGCGACGTCGGACTCGGGGCGCGTCACCGGGCGCTACGAGATCCTGGAGCGCCTCGGCAGCGGGGGCATGGGCGTGGTCTACAAAGCACGAGACCCCGCGCTCGACCGGCTGGTGGCGCTGAAGTTTCTCCCCTCCCACCTCACGGCCGACCCCTCGGCCCGCGCCCGCCTCCAGCGCGAAGCCCGAGCGGCCTCGGCGCTCGACCACCCCCACATCGCCACCATCTACGAGATCGGCGAGGCCAGCGACGGCCGGCTGTTCATCGCCATGGCGTACTACGACGGGGAGACGGTGCAGGAACGCCTCAAACGGGGCCCCCTCCCCATCCCCGATGCGGCGGACCTGACCGGGCAGGTCGCGAGGGGGCTCGCGGCAGCCCACAGCCGAGACATCGTACACCGCGACGTCAAACCAGCCAACCTCATCGTCACTTCTAGAGGGATTGCAAAGATCGTCGACTTCGGCGTGGCGAAGGTCGCCGGTTCGGAGTTGACCGGGGAGGGTGTCCTGCTCGGGACCGTCGCCTACATGAGCCCCGAGCAGACCCGCGGCCGCGCAGTCGATCACAGGACGGACCTGTGGTCCCTCGGCGTGGTCCTCTACGAAATGCTGACCGGAGAGCGCCCCTTCCGAGGCCCAACGGCCGAGTTGGTCGTGACCGGCATCCGCAACGACGAGCCGCCTGCTCTGACGCAGCGCCGGCCTGAGGTGCCCCGGGCGCTGGCACTCGTGACGGCCCGTTGCCTCGCCAAAGACCCAGACGCCCGGTACCCGAGCGCGGAGCACCTGCTCCTCGACCTGCGGGCCGACACCCCGGCGGTCAGCGCTCGTGCGACCCACCGGGAGGAGCGAGCCGGCCTCCTCGTGCTGCCCTTCGTCAACATCAGCCCGGATCCGGACAACGAGTACTTCAGCGACGGGCTGACCGAGGAAGTCATCGCCGACCTCTCGCACCTCCGCGCGCTGCGGGTGATCTCGCGCACGTCGGCGATGCGGCTCAAGGGGAGCAGCAAAGACGTGCGCACGATCGCACGCGAGTTGGGCGTGCGCTACGTCTTGGAAGGGAGCGTGCGGAAGGCGGGGGGTGCCCTCCGCATCTCCGCCCAGCTCATCGACGCGCACCGTGACGCCCACCTCTGGGCGCGCAAGCTGGACGGCACACTCAATGACGTCTTCGAGCTCCAGGAACAGGTGGCGCGGTCGATCGCGGCGGCCCTGCGGATCCGCCTCTCCCCACGCGAGTCCCGCGCCCTATCCGAGCGCCCGATCCCCGACGTGCGAGCGCATGATGCGTACCTGCGGGCCCGGTTCGAGGCCTGGCGCTTCTCACGTGAAGGGCTGGAGCGGGCACAGCGGCACATCGAGGCGGCGCTCGACATCGTCGGGGAAAACGAGTTGCTCTACAGCACGCTCGGCCACATCACGGCGATGTCGCTCGAAGCTGGGTTCGGCCCGGCTCCCGCGGCGCTGCAGCGAGTGGATGCGCTCGCAGAGAGGGTCTTCGCGCTCGATCCGGATTCGGCGCGGGGGCACTGGCTCGGGGGGTTCGCCGCCCTGCAGCGCGGCGACATGCGCCGCGCGATCGGGGCGCTCGAACGGGCCCTCGCCCTCGCCCCGGACGACCCCGACACCCTCCTCACGCTGGGGTACACCCTCGTGCACGTCGCCCGGAATGCGGAGGCGCTCGCCCACTTCGAGCGCGCCATCGAGCTCGACCCGCTCACGCCGCTCACGCAGGCCATGCCGGGCTTCGTGGCCCACCTCGAGGGTCGTTTCGAAGAGGCGGTCGAGCCCTACCGCCGTTTCCATGAGATGGACCCGGACAGCCCCTTCGGCGCCGTGCTCTACGGCTGGATGCTGGTGTGGAACCGGCAGTTCGACGAGGCCCTCGTCGTGCTCGAGGCGGCGGCCACTCGATTCCCCGATACTGCCTTCGGCTCGTGGGCACGGTCCACCGTCCATGCCTTGCGGGGCGAATTCGAGGAGGCCGTGGCCTCGATCACGCCGGCCTTCGAGGCGGCGGCCCGCAGCACGGAGATGTTCGCGCGTGAGCTGGGGCACTGCTACGCGCTGGCCGGCGAGATGGAGAAGGCGCTGGAGTGGGTGGAGCACGCCGTCGGACTCGGCCTGCTCAACGCCCCCTTCCTCGCAGAGCATAACTGGCTCCTCGCCCCCCTGCGCGATGACCCGCGGTTCGAGGCTCTCCTCGATCGTGTCCACGCCGCGAGCGCTGCGCTCGCACCATAGGGCCACTCCACGCACTCCCGGCAGCCTCTCCCCGCCGCCGACCACGACGCTCACCCTCTCGGACAGGCGATCATCGTCCGCCGCCTGCTCAAGATCGGGGAGCCGCTGTGAGGACCGCCGCTACCCGCCCGCCGCCACGCCGGACGCCTGGGCGGACTGCTCCGCGAGCCGCTTCACGTTCTGCACGGTCTTGTCCATCGCCTCCTGCGCGCGCCTCCGCATCATCAGGGGCCAGAGCACCGCGTTGACGGGCCGGAGGTACCACCGCGGCGTCATCGACAGCCGCTGGGTGTAGCGGCAACCCGCCGCCGTCGGCTCGATCTCGACGTGGAGGTCCATGGTCATGGACCCGTCGTCCCCGACGTGGACCTGGCGCCGCATCGGCTCGAACACGGTGACGCGCCAGGTGCTCTCGCCCTTGAACGGCTCGATCCCGCCGACCTCCCGGTATACGGACCCCACCCCCATCGGCTCATCGGGGACCGAGAGCATGCGGTCCGTCGGGTCGGCCAGTTCGGGGTACCCGCGGGGGTCGCACAGCAGCGCCCAGATCGTGTCGGGCGGGGCCGCGATGTCGGTGGTGGCGCTCACCTCTGCCATGGCTCTGTGGGGTGGTGACGGGCGGACGAACGACGCCTCCAGTATCGACAATACCACGTCGAATTGCAAGGGTTTACCCCACCTCGAACTCGGGGCGCAGGATGCGAAAGAGGAGCGAATCGTACGGCCCCCCCTTCTCGTCCCAGAGCCGCTCGACGAGGCGGGCCTCGTGGCGGAACCCGACCCGCTCCAGCACCCGCACCGAGGCGTCGTTGCCCGGCACCACCTCCGCCTCGATGCGGTGGACGCCCAGCCTCTCGAACGCCCAGCCGACGAGCGCCCGCGCGGCCTCCGTGGCATAGCCCCGGCCCCAGTGCGCGCTGCCGAGGTAGTAGCCGAGGTCCACGCGCCGGTTGTTCGCCGACCACCGCGTCAGGATGCCCACGCCCACGGGTGGCCCTTCCCCCTCGCCCTCGAACACGCCCCACGTGAAGGCCGCCCGCCGGACGAACGCCGTCTCCAGCATCGCTCGGTAGGTCCGGGCATCGTCGAGGGACGTGAAGGGGGGATGCGTCCACGTCTCCAGCGCCGTCTCGTCGCTGAAGAGGGCGAGGATGCCGGGGTCTTCGGCGGCGGTGAGGGCGCGGAGGAGGAGCCGCGGCGTGCGGATCGGGGGCAGCCCCGCGGCGTAGGGCGTCGCGGCCGGGAACGGATCGGAGGGCGTGGGGAGCACGGACCCCGCGGGCTCCCGGGGCGGAGCGGCCGGAAACGCATCCCGCAGGAGGCCGAGGAGGACGGAGTCGGACGGCTCGCCGCCGACCCACCAGCGGTCGGGGAGGTAGCCCTCGCGGCGGAAGCCGAGCCGTTCGAGGAGTCGGAGCGAGCCCGCGTTGTCCGGGTGCACGTCGGCCTCGACGCGGTGGAGGCCCATCCGGTCGAACCCGAAGGCGAGCGCGGCGCGGACGGCTTCCCCGGCGTAGCCCTTCCCCCAGTGCGCCCGGTCGAGCATGAAGCCCACCTCGACGCGGCGGTTTTCCGGGTCCCATGCATAGAGGGTCACCGTCCCAATGAGGCGGTCCTCACCGGCCTCGGTGATGGCCCACTGAAAGAGCCGGCGTGCGGCGAAGCCGTCGTGGATGCCCCGGATGTAGCGGCGCGCGGCGGCCAGGTCCCCCAGGGGCGGGTGGCTCCAGTAGCGCATCGCCTCGGGGTCGCCGAAAACGGTGAGGACGGCCTCGGCGTCGTCGAGGCGCGGGTGGCGGAGGCGGAGGCGCTCGGTCTCCAGCGTCGGGAGCCGGTCGCCGAAGGGGTCGGGGGCGTCCGGGTCGCGGCGGGGGTCGTCGGCGGGCATGAGGGGCGCGGTGTGACGATTCCCGCCTTCTCCACGGCCCGGCGGCGGATCGGGACGCGGGCGGGTGGGTATTGTGGCGGACCAGCAACCTACGCCACGCCGTGACTTCCAAGGACCCCGCCGCCGAGGCGGACGCCCCGCGCGCCTCCAACTTCATCCGCGACATCATCGCGCGGGACGTGGCCGAGGGCCGCTACGGCGGCCGCGTGGTGACGCGCTTCCCACCCGAGCCCAACGGCTACCCCCACATCGGGCACGCCCAGAGCATCTGCCTCAACTTCGGCCTCGCCCAGGCCTTCGGCGGCGAGACGTTCCTCCGCTTCGACGACACGAACCCCGAGACGGAGAGCGAGGAGTTCGCCCGCGCCCTCGAAGACGCCGTGCGCTGGCTCGGCTTCTCGCCCTGCGAGGTCCGCTACGCGTCCGACTACTTCGAGCAGTTCTACGACTGGGCCGTCGGCCTCGTGGAGAAGGGACTCGCCTACGTCGACAGCCAGAGCGAGGAGGCCATCCGCGAGACGCGCGGGACCGTCACCGAGCCCGGCACGCCCTCCCCCTACCGCGACCGGTCGGTCGAGGAGAACCTCCGGCTGCTCGACGAGATGCGCCGGGGCGAGCACCCCGACGGCGCCCACGTCTTGCGCGCCAAGATCGACATGGCGCACCCCAACATGAAGCTGCGCGACCCGCTGATGTACCGCATCCGCCGCGACGCACACCACTACCGCCGCGGCGACGCCTGGGCCATCTACCCGCTCTACGACTGGGCCCACGGCCAGGGCGACGCCATCGAGGGCATCACCCACTCCATCTGCACCCTCGAGTTCGACGTCAACCGCCCGCTCTACGACTGGTTTCTCGACGCGATCGGGATCGAGGAGCCCCGACCGCACCAGTACGAGTTCGCCCGGTTCAACCTCGACTACACGGTGATGAGCAAGCGGAAGCTGCGCCGGCTCGTCGAGGAGGGCCACGTCTCCGGCTGGGACGACCCGCGCCTCCCGACGATCGCGGGCCTCCGCCGCCGGGGCGTCCGGCCCGAGGCGCTCCGCCGCTTCTTCGACGGCCTCGGCGTGACGAAGGTGAACGGCAGCGTCGAGGTGCAGCAGCTGGAGTACGCCCTCCGCGACGACCTCAACGCCCTCGCCCCGCGCGTGATGGCGGTCACGCAGCCCCTCAAACTGACGATCGAGAACCTGCCCGAGGAGACGGTCTGGATCGACGCGCCGTACTGGCCGCACGACGTGACGCCACCCGCCGACGCGCCCCGCACGCGGCGCGTGCCGCTGGGTCGCGAGGTGTGGATCGAGCGCGACGACGTCGCCCTCGACCCGCCCAAGGGGTGGCGCCGCCTCGCGCCGGGCGCCGAGGTCCGCCTCCGCCACGGCTACGTCGTCCGCTGCACCGGCATCGAGACCGACAGAGCCGGCGGGGTCACGGCCCTCCGCGCCGAGGCCGACCTCGACACGTTCGACCCGGCGACGGGCGAGGGCCGCAACCCCGAGGGCCGGAAGGTGCGCGGGGTGATCCACTGGGTGAGCGCCGACCACGGCCTCCCCGCCCGGTACCGCCTCTACGACCGCCTCTTCACGCACCCCACGCCCGACGCCCTCGACGACTTCCTCGAGGCCCTCAACCCCGACTCGCTCGTCGAGGCGGAGGGCTGGATCGAGCCCAGCGTGGCCGAGGACTCCGATGAGACGCGCTACCAGTTCGAGCGCCTCGGCTACTTCTGGCAGGACCCCGTGGACTCCCGGCCTGACGCGCTCGTCTTCAACCAGATCGTCTCGCTCAAGGACCGGTGGACGAAGCAAGCCTCTTCGTCCCGCACTCTTCCACACTTGAGAGGGAATAGAAAGGCTGAGCATCAACCTCCTCCCTCCCGTGATCCCGCCTCGGCGCTGACATCTGAGCAGCGGGAAGCCTACGATCGGCTCGTGGCGCGCGGCGTTGGCGAGGAGGAGGCGGCCGTGCTGGCGGCCGACCCCGACCTCGCCGGCCTATTCGAGGCCACGGTCGCGGCCGGGGCGTCGCCGCGCGAGGCGGCCGTGCTCCTCGTCCACGACCTCCGCCCCGCCCTCGGCGACCGGACGCTGGACGCGTCGGCCGCGACGCCCCAGGCCCTCGCCGACGTGCTCCGCCTCGTCGGGGCGCAGACGCTCACGCGCACGGCCGCGGGCGAGCTCATCGCCACCCTCGTCGAGGAAGGCGGCAACGCGGAGGCCGTCATGAGGGCCCGCGGCCTCGCCGCCGTGCGGGACGACGAGACGCTCGCGCCCGCCGTGGACGCCGTGCTCGGGGAGCACCCCGACGAGGTCGAGCGATTCCGCGCGGGCGAGGCGAGGCTGCTGGGCTTCTTCACCGGCCAGGTCATGCGCCGCGCCGGCAAGGGCGCCGATGCGAAGGCCGTTCAGCGCCTCCTCCGCGATCGCCTCGGCGCCTGACCCCCCGTTCGTTCGGCGCCTGAGGGCAGAGCGTCAGCGGAGCCCGATGCGAACGCGGCGGGGGGTCCGGCAGGACTACCCCAGAACCTCAACGGCGCGTCGGAGGCGACGGATCGTGGCTGCCCGGCCGATCACGACGAGCGTCTCGAACATCCCGGCGCCGACCGTCGTGCCGGTCGTGGCGAGGCGGACGGGGTGGATGATCCGGCCGAACCCGACGCCCTCGTCTTCGGCGAGCTGGCGCATGGCGGCCTCCGTGGACGCCTCCGTGAACGCCGCGTCGGCCTCGAGGCGGTCGGCGTAGAGGGCCACGAGGCGAGCGCTGTCGTCCTTCCAGCGCCTCTTGACGCCCGCCTCGTCGTAGGCCTCCGGCTCCTGGAACAGGTACGTCGCCTCGGCGAGGTCGTGCGCGACGGTGAGGCGCTCGCGTAGCAGGGCGGCGGCCGCGACGAGCCGCGCCTCCTCCACCGGCCCCACGCGCGCCTCCACGGCCGGGCGGGCGCGCTCGGCGAGGGCTTCGTCGCTCAGGTCGCGGAGCACCTGGCCGTTGAGCCACGCCAGCTTGTCGAGGTCCAGCTGGGCGCCGCTCTTGGTCACGCGGTCGAGGCGGAAGGCGCCGACGAGCTCCTCCAGCGTGAAGCGCTCCCGGTCGTCGCCGGGGCTCCAGCCGAGCAGGGCGAGGAAGTTGACGAGGGCCTCCGGCTCGACGGGCAGCCGCGGCGCATCGGCGGGGACGAGGTCCGGGGGGCAGGCGTCCTCCCCGCGATACTGGCAGACGAACACCGGCACCCCCGCCTGCTCGGCCTTCCGCTTCGAGAGCTTCCCGCCGCTGGGTGAGAGGATCAGCGGGAGGTGCGCGAACTGCGGGGCCTCCCATCCGAGCGCGCGGTAGAGCAGGATGTGCTTGGGCGTCGAGGGCAGCCACTCCTCGCCGCGGACGACGTGCGTGATCTGCATGGCGTGGTCGTCCACGACGTTCGCGAGGTGGTACGTCGGCAGCCCGTCGCTCTTGAGGAGGACCTGGTCGTCGACCTCGTCGGTCTGGAACGTGACGGGGCCGCGGATGGCGTCGTCGAACGTGACGGATTCGCCGGGCGTCACCCGGAGGCGGACGACGTGGGGCTCGCCCTCGTCGAGGCGGCGCTGCACCTCCTCGGGCGGGAGCGTGAGCGCGTTCGTCATCCGCTCACGCGTCGCCGCCCCGTAGGTCGGCGCGGGGCTCTCGGGCGTCGCGAGTCGCTCGCGCATCGCCTCCAGCGCCTCCGGCGTGTCGAAGGCGATGTAGGCCTGCCCGTCGGCCACGAGGCGGTCGACGGCCGCGCGGTACTGCTCGGTGCGCTCGCTCTGGCGGTACGGCGCGTGCGGCCCGCCGACCGCCGGCCCCTCGTCGATCTCGAGCCCCGCCCACCGCAGGCTCTCGACGATGTCCTCCTCGGCGCCCTCGACGTAGCGGGACCGGTCGGTGTCCTCGATGCGGAGGAGGAAGGCGCCGCCCTCGGACTGGCGCGCGAGGAGGTAGTTGTAGAGAGCCGTACGGAGGCCGCCGATGTGGAGGAGGCCGGTGGGGCTGGGCGCGAAGCGGACGCGGACGGGCACAGAAGCGGAGAGCTGGGGTTGGGTAGGGGCGCCAAGCTACCGACCGCCCCGGCTCCGGGGGCCCCGTTCGAACGCGGTTCATCAACCTGGCCCTCCGGGGGTGTCCGCCCCGCCGACCGACGCCGTCTCCGCAGGTGCGTTCGTGTTCCGTATTCTGGAGCTCTTGCGCCGCGGCGCCGTCCCGGGGCCGCCCAACCTCCCCTCCCCTCTCCCCGCACGTCCCATGCGCCAGATGCTCGCCGTCGTCCTCGGGGGCGGAGCCGGCACGCGGCTGTTCCCCCTCACGGCCTACCGCGCCAAGCCCGCCGTCCCCTTCGCGGGGAAGTACCGGCTCGTCGACGTCCCCATTTCCAACTGCATCAACTCCGGGCTCAACCGCATCTTCGTCGTCACGCAGTTCAACTCGGCCAGCCTCAACCGCCACGTTGCGCGCTCCTACGTGTTCGACCGGTTCCGCGGCGGGTTCGTGACCGTGCTGGCCGCCGAGCAGACGCCGTTCTCGAAGTCGTGGTATCAGGGCACGGCCGACGCCGTGCGGCAGTCGCTCCCCCACCTCCGGAGCTACCCCCACGACCACGTCGTCATCCTCTCGGGCGACCAGCTCTACACGATGGACTACCGCGAGATGCTGGCGCACCACGAACGGCAAGGTGCCGACGTCACCGTCGCCGTGACGCCCGTCCGCGCCGACGAGGCCCCCGCCTTCGGCATCCTCAAGATGGACGCGGACCACCGCATCACGGAGTTCCACGAGAAGCCCCCCCTCGACCACCTCGACGGCAAGGAGAGTCCCGTCGCTCCCGACCTCGAGGCCGAGGGGCGCGTCTTCCTCGCCTCGATGGGCATCTACATCTTCAACCGGAAGGTGCTCGCCCAAGTGCTCGACGCCCATCCGGACGACCACGACTTCGGCAAGGAGATCATCCCCGGCGCCATCGGGCAGCACCACGTCGCGGCCTACCCCTTCGCCGAGTACTGGAACGACATCGGGACCGTCCGCTCCTTCTTCGAGACCAACATCATGCTGGCCCGCCCGAAGCCGGACTTCAACCTCTACGACCCCAAGATGCCGCTCTACACGAACTCGCGGATGCTGCCCCCGGCGAAGCTCGTCCGTACCACGGTCGAGAGCAGCCTGATCGGGGAGGGCAGCGTGATCGAGGACAGCACCATCCAAGACTCCGTCATCGGCCTCCGCTCCTACGTCTCCGCCGGCGCCCACATCAAGCGCTCCGTCCTCCTCGGCACCGACTACTACGCGTGGCAGGAGACCGACGGCCGCGAGCCGGTCCAGGGCCCGGCCCGGCCCGGCGTCGGCGAGCGGACCCGCCTCGAAAACACGATCGTGGACCTCAACGCCTCGATTGGCCGCGACTGCGTGATCACGAACAAGGACGGCGTCGAGGAGGGGGACGGCGAGGGCTTCTTCATCCGCGACGGCGTCGTCGTCGTCGTCAAGAACGCCGAGATCCCCGACGGCACCGTCATCTGACGCTGGAGGGCGTGGGCCGTGAGCGAGAGGCTCGCACGAGACCGGCGCACAGCCCGCAGCCCAACGCCTCTCGCCACACCCATGCGCATCGCCCTCTTCACCAACGAGTACCCCCCCCACGTGTACGGCGGGGCGGGCGTCCACGTCGAGTACCTCGCGCGCGAGCTGGCCCGCGCCGAGGACGGCGCCCACGCGGTGGACGTGTTCTGCTTCGGCGACCAGGATGAGGAGCAGGGCAATCTCCGCGTCCGCGGCGTCGCCCCGGAGGTCCGGTTCGAGGCCCACGACCCGCGTCACGGCCGCCTCCTCGACGCCCTCGTGCGCGACCTCGCGATGGCCGCCGCCGCCGAGGGCCCGGACATCGTCCACTGCCACACATGGTACACCCACCTCGGGGGCCTCCTCGCCCGCCCCCTCACCGGCGCCCGCCTCGTCCTCACGACGCACTCCCTCGAGCCCCATCGCCCGTGGAAGGAGGAGCAGCTCGGCTCGGCCTACCACGCCACGACGTGGATCGAGCAGACGGCCTACGCTCAGGCCGACGGCGTCGTGGCCGTCTCCGAGGCGATGGCGGCCGACGTGCAGGCGCTCTACGGCGTCGACCCCGGCGCCGTCCAGGTCATCCACAACGGGATCGACCCCGACGAGTACCGGCCCCGGGAGGACCCCGAAACGCTCCGCCGCCTCGGCGTGGACCCCGACGTCCCCATCGTGCTCTTCGTCGGGCGCATCACGCGGCAGAAGGGGATCCTCCACCTCGTCCGCGCCCTCCGGCACCTGGACGCCGACGTGCAGGTGGTCCTCGCCGCGGGGGCGCCCGACACCGACGAGATCGCTCGCGAGATGACGTCGGCGGTCGAGGCCGCGGAGCGCGACGGCGAGGCCGCGGTCGTCTGGCTCCCCGAGATGCTGCCCAAGGCGGACACGATCGCGCTCTACAGTCACGCCGCCGTGTTCGTCTGCCCGTCGGTCTACGAGCCGTTCGGGATCATCAACCTGGAGGCGATGGCGTGCGAGACGCCCGTCGTCGCCTCGGCCGTGGGCGGCATCCCCGAGATCGTGGTGCCGGGCGAGACGGGGCTCCTCGTGCCGTTCGCGTCGGTCGGCAGCGGCTCGCCCGAGCCCCGCGACCCCGAGGCGTTCTCCCGCGCCCTCGCCGACGCCATCAACGAGCTGCTGCGCGACCCCGAGCGGCGGAGCGCCTTGGGGGCGGCGTCGCGGCGCCGCGTCCTGGAGCACTTCAGCTGGCGCAGCATCGCCGAGAAGACCCTCGCCTTCTACCGCAGCCTCCTCTAGCCCCCGGGCAGGCTTCTCAGCGGCGGCCTGCGCCCCCATCGGTTGCGCCCGTCGGGCGAAGGGCGTTTCTTGACGGGACTGCGAGCCCGACTCTCCGGACGCATGCCCCGACGCCTCCGCTCCCTGTCGTCGTCCCTGGCCCTCGCTGCCCTCCTCCTCGCGGGCTGCGACGCCCTCGCCGACCCCGACGACGCACCCGCGGCGGGTTCGCCTCCCGCGGCGAGCGCCGAGTCCCCGCCGCCGATCCCACCCGTCCTCTCCGCCACCGACCTCGGCGAGATCCGCCAGCTCCCCATCATCCGGGGGCGCGACGGCGCCATCAGCGCGCTCGTGAACGGCCGCTCCGTCTGGACCTTCGGCGACACCCCGCTCGACGGGCCGAACGCCGACGGCGAGTACTGGGTGGACAACTCGCTCTCGTGGACGGCCGACCTCGACGCCTCCGACGGCATCGCGTTCGAGGGCAACCACACCGACGCCGTCGGCGCCCCGGCCGAGTTCATCCCGTACCTCCCCTGGGAGCGCCGCTACAACGAGCGCCACGACGCCGACAACTGCCAGGCCGAGCCCTGCGGCGCCGAGTTCGCCTTCTGGCCCGGCGACATCGTGCCGGACCCGGCGCGCGACCGCGCCCTCGTCTTCTACTACCAGCTGTGGCGGATTCCAGGGCAGGAGGGCTGGGAGACCGTCGGGACCGGCCTCGCGGAGTGGGACGGCGGGCAGCGCGTCGTGCGGCCCGTCCTCGACCCCGACAGCGAGACGCCCACGCTGATGTGGGACCGCGGCGAGACCGCCTACAGCAACGCCTCGCTCGTCGAGGACGACACGCTCTACGCCTATGGGTGCCGGCGGGTGTGGATCCAGCACCGCTGCCGCGTCGCCCGCGTCCCCCTCGCCGACGCCCTCGACAAGCCGGCGTGGCGGTACTACGACGGCCGGCGGTGGAGCGCCGACCCCGCCGACGCGGTGCGGATCTTCGACGGGGGCTCCGCCGGCACGAGCGTGTTCTACGTCCCCGCGTTCGAGGGCTACATGGCCATCTACAACCCGGCCTTCGTCAACGACGCGCAGTACCGGGTGTCTCGGACGCCGTGGGGGCCGTGGTCCGAGCCGCAGGACCTGTTCATGATGCGGCCGCCGATGGGCACCTTCGGCAACTACTCGGCCCACGCCCACCCCGAGTTCGCCGAGGACGAGGGCCGCGTGCAGTACGTGACGTACGCCCACGCGACGGGCTTCCTCCAGCAGGTCCTCCCGCTCGTCCGCGTCGAGTTCGGGGATCCCCCGCCCTGACCTCGCCATGAACAGTTCCATCGACCCCCGCGTGGACGTCGGCCACGTCCACCTCAAGGTGGCCGACCTGGAGCGGGCGATCGCGTTCTACCGCGACGTGCTCGGGTTCGAGGTGACACAACGGATGGGCGATTCGGCCGCGTTCCTGAGCGCGGGGGGATACCACCATCACCTCGGCCTGACCACGTGGGGGAGCCGCGGGGGGCCGCCGCCGCCGGCCGGCACGACGGGGCTCTTCCACGTCGCCTTCCGCTACCCCGACCGCCGCACGCTCGCGGACGCGCTGCGCCGCGTGCTCGCCGCCGGCCTATCCCTCGAAGGTGCCGCCGACCACGGCGTCTCGGAGGCTCTCTACCT
>JAWWCA010000059.1:0-16966 GCA_033720695.1 Rubricoccaceae bacterium | reverse complement strand
GGCTCCACGGCGGCGGGTCTGGCGCTGGCGGCGCTCGGGTACCTCGTGTCGCGAGCGATCGCGGGCGCCTAGGCGACGGGGGACCTCAGCGCCGCGGGCCGAAGAAGTACCACAGCAGGAAGCCGCCCACCGGGAAGAAGAACACGAGCAGGGCCCACAGCACCTTCGAGACGCCGTCGGCGTGGCTCTGCGCGATCTGGATGAACGCGTAGATGTCGAGGAGGACGATGAGGAGGCCGCAGCAGCCCAGGTTGCGGCCCGTCACGAGCTCGCCGAAGTTGCCATTGGCGCAGCCGCTGAGGGTGACGAGCACGCCGAGGAGGAGGCCGGCGAGCACGCCGGGGGAGAGGCGACGAGGGGAGCGCATGAGGGGGGGCGGTTCGGAGGGAGGGGTCAGGCCTGGGCGTCGCGGACCGTCTTGCGGGCCCAGAGGTAGTAGACGAGGACACCCACGACGGGGACGAAGACGAGGGCGACGAGCGCCACCTTCAGGCCCAGGGCGAGGTACGTCTTCCAGATGGCCACGGTCGCGAACGCGGCGAGCATCGCGTTCAGGACGGCAAGGAGCGCGACGAGCACGGCCTTGACGAGGCCGAGAAGCGTGGCGGCGAGGAGGAGCGACATGGGGACGGTGTGGGTGAGGCTCGGGCCGTCCTTACGAGCGGGCCCGGGACGGGTTGCGCGATCCCGCCGCAGGGATCCGCCGTCCGCGGGCACCACCGCCCCCCCGGTCGCCCCGCTCGCGGTCGGCCGTCTGCGGATTCCTCACCGAACCGACGGCCGCCTAACCCGTAGATTCCGCGCCATGCGCCTCGCCCACCTCGACGTCGGACGCCGCCCGCTCCTCCTCGCCCCGATGGAGGACGTGAGCGACCCCCCGTTCCGCATCCTCTGCAAGCGGTATGGGGCGGACCTCCTCTACACCGAGTTCATCTCCTCCGGCGGCCTCGTCTACGGCGCCGACGACTCCGTTCAGAAGCTGGAGTTCTACGAGGAAGAGCGCCCCGTGGGGATCCAGATCTTCGGCGGCGACGAGGGGCAGGTCCGCGAGGCGGCCCGGATCGCCGACGCGCAGGCGCCCGACCTCCTCGACATCAACTTCGGCTGCCCCGTCAAGAAGGTGGTTTCGAAGGACGCGGGCGCGGGCGTCCTCCGCGACCTCCCGAAGATGGAGCGGATCACGACGGCGGTGATCGAGGAGGCCACGCGGCCGGTCACGGTCAAGACCCGCCTCGGCTGGAACGACGAGTCCATCCGCATCGAGGAGGTGGCGCGGATGCTGGAGGACGTCGGCGTCGCCGCCCTCGCTGTGCACGCGCGCACCCGGGCGCAGATGTACCGCGGCGAGGCGCGGTGGGCGTGGTTCCCCCGCATCAAAGCCGCCCTCCGGGACATCCCCCTCATCGGCAACGGCGACGCCACGACGCCGCAGCGCGTGAAGGCGATGTTCGACGAGACGGGCGTCGACGCCGTCATGATCGGGCGCGGCGCGATCGGCAACCCCTGGATCTTCCGCGACGCGCGGGCCTTCCTGGAGACGGGCGAGGTGCCGCCGCCGCCGCCGTGGGAGGAGCGCGTGGGCGTCGTGGCCGAGCACCTCACGCTGAAGTGCGCCTGGCTCGGCGAGCGGAAGGGGGTGCTGGAGATGCGCCGGATGTACGGCGGCTACTTCAAGGGCCACCGCGGCGCGAGCCAGCTCCGCGCCCGCCTCATGGAGGAGACCGAGCGCGACGGCGTCCTGGAGGTGCTCCTCAACTGGCGCGAGGACGAGCCGGCGGTGCAGGTGCCCGTTACGGCCGCGAAGCCTGCGGCGCTGAAGGCGCGGCTGCCGACGCCCGCTCGTCTCCCGGCTCGTCATCAGGCGGCCTGAGGCCGTCCCGCTCCTCCTTCGGGATCGGCGGCCGGGGCCGCCGCACGAACGTCGAGCGCTCGACGAGCCCGCGCCGCTGGAGCATCCGCTCCGCCTGCCAGCACATCAGCGCCCACCCGCCGCCGAGCGTCCACCCCGCCAGCACGTCCGTCGGCCAGTGGACGCCGAGGTAGAGCCGGCTGATGCCGACGGCGACCGTGAGCAGGACGCCGAGCACGACGACGTACACCTTGAGCGAGCGCCGGGGGAGCCGCCGCGCCAGCAGCAGCGCCAGCGTGAGGTAGACCACGGCCGCCGCCGCCGAGTGGCCGCTCGGGAACGAGGGGTCGCCCGGGAGCGCCTCCGGCGGGACGAGCGACGGGCGCGTCCGGTCGTAGAGGAACTTCAGCGCGTAGCTGAGGGCGGCACCCCCCACGACGGCCACGAACATGTAGAGGGCCAGGCGCGGCCGTCGGTCGAGGAAGAAGTAGCCGAGGACGAGGAGCGTGAGGAGCGAGATCACCGTCAGGCTCCCCAGCGCCGTCACGTCGCGCACGGCGCTCTCGACGGAATGGGAGCCGATGGGGTCGTTGGGGTCCTCGCCCTCGCGGAAGAGCATGAGGATCTGCTCGTCGACGACCTCCGCCTGGCCCGTCGTCGCGGCGTCGGCGATCTCGAGGAAGACCCAGGCGCTGCCCGCCAGCGTGGCGAGGAGCAGGATGAGCCCGGCCTCGCGGCGCCCGCGGAGCTGCGTGATGAACCCGAGGGCGCGCGTCGAGGCGGCGCGCAGGCGGTGGGAGAGAGGCATCGGAGAGGAGGGCAGGCCGGTGGGAGCGGCGAGTCGTAGGTGGCACCGGCGAGCGTCCGCGGCGTTCCGACCGCCGGCCCCGCGGGGGCCGGCGAAGACGCCGCAGAGGCGGGACGGAGGCTGAGAGCGGTATCTTCGCCCCTCCCTGATTCCGACCCCGACAGCGCATGGATGAGCTGCTGCAGCGCGTGGACGCGCTCGGCCGGTACCTCGACATCGACGCCCGCCGCGAACGCCTCGACGCCCTCCGACAGAAGCGGCTCGACCCCGACTTCTGGAACGACCCCGACGCCGCCCGCGAGACCGAGATGGAGATCGCGGGTGAGAAGGACTGGGTGGAGGCCTACGACCGCCTCGCCCGCCGCCGCGACGACGTCGCCACGCTCGTCGAGCTCCAGGCGGAGGAGGACGACGCCGACCTCGAGGGGGAGATCGAGAAGGAGCGCGCGGCGCTGGAGCGGGAGGTCGAGGCGCTCGAGCTGCGCGGCATGCTCGCCGGGCCCGACGACCACCGCAACGCCATCGTCACCATCAACAGCGGCGCGGGCGGAACCGAGAGCCAGGACTGGGCCGAGATGCTCCTCCGCATGTACACCCGCTACGCCGAGCAGCACGGCTACGGCGTGGCGCTGCTGGAGTACCAGGAGGGGGAGGGCGCCGGCATCAAGAGCGCCTCGCTCCGCGTCGAGGGCCGCTTCGCGTACGGCTACCTCAAGGCCGAGAACGGCGTCCACCGCCTCGTCCGCATCTCCCCGTTCGACTCCTCCGGCCGCCGCCACACCTCGTTCGCGTCGGTCTTCGTCTACCCCGAGATCGACGACACCATCGAGGTGGCGGTGAGGCCCGACGAGCTGGAGCTGCAGACGTTCCGCTCGGGCGGGAAGGGCGGCCAGAACGTGAACAAGGTCGAGACCGGCGCCCGCTACATCTGGACCGGCACGCTCTCGAACGGGGAGGAGGCCCGCGTCGTGGCCGAGTCCACCGAGCAGCGCTCGCAGCTGCAGAACCGCGAGCGGGCCATGCAGATGCTCAAGAGCCGGATCTACGTGCTCGAGCGCGAGATCCAGGAGGCCGCCAAGAACGCCCAGGAGGCGGGCAAGAAGAAGATCGAGTGGGGGAGCCAGATCCGCTCCTACGTCTTCCAGCCCTACACCATGGTCAACGACCACCGCACCGAGGTCAAGGAGACCGACGTGCAGCGCGTGATGGACGGGGACCTCGACCTCTTCATCAAGGCGTACCTCCTCCAGGAGTCCGGCCGCGCCGCTGGGGAGTAGGCGGATGGCGGACCGGTTCGACTTCCTCGTCATCGGCTCCGGCGTGGCGGGCCTCTCGTTCGCCCTCCGGGTGGCCGAGCATGGGACCGTGGCCGTCGTGACGAAGAAGGCGTCGGCGGAGTCGAACACGAACTACGCTCAGGGCGGGATCGCGGCCGTGATGGACCCGGCCGACTCCGTCGAGGACCACGTTCGCGACACGCTCGTGGCCGGGGCTGGGCTGTGCGACGAGGCCGTCGTGCGGCTCGTCGTGACCGAGGGGCCGGCGCGCGTGCGTGAGCTGATGGCGCTCGGCGCCGCCTTCGACCGCGCCGCCGACGGCGACCTCCACCTCGGGCGCGAGGGCGGCCACTCGGCCCGCCGCATCGTCCACGCCGCCGACATGACGGGGCGGGAGGTGGAGCGCGCCCTGCTCGCGGCCGTCCGCGACCACCCGCGCATCCGCCTCTTCGAGTACCACTTCGCCGTCGACCTCCTCACCGAGCACCACCTCGGCCAGGACGTCACCGCGCTGGGGCCGGACGGCATCCACTGCTTCGGCGCCTACGTCCTCGACGAGGAGACGGGCCGCATCGAGACGCTCCTGGCCAAGGCGACGCTGCTGGCGGCCGGCGGGGCCGGGCAGGTGTACCTCCACACCACGAACCCCCCCGTCGCCACCGGCGACGGCATCGCGATGGGCTACCGCGCCCGCGCCGTCATCGCGAACATGGAGTTCATCCAGTTCCACCCCACGAGCCTCTACCTCCCGGGCGACGGCGCGGACCAGGCCTTTGGCGGGCGCCGCTTCCTCATCACCGAGGCCGTCCGCGGCGACGGCGGCCTCCTCCGCAACCTCGCGGGCGAGCGGTTCATGCCCCGCTACGACGCCCGCGCCGAGCTCGCCCCCCGCGACATCGTCGCCCGCGCCATCGACGACCAGCTCAAGCGGCACGGCGACCCCCACGTGTGGCTCGACATCAGCCACAGGCCGGCCGCTGAGGTGCTCCGGCACTTCCCTAACATCCACGCGACGCTGCTCCAGCACGGCATCGACATGACGGCGGGGCCGATCCCGGTCGTGCCTGCGGCGCACTACACCTGCGGGGGCGTCCGCGTGGACGCCGAGGCGCGGACGTCCATCGGCGGCCTGTTCGCGTGTGGCGAGGTGACGTGCTCGGGCCTCCACGGCGCCAACCGCCTCGCGTCGAACTCCCTCCTCGAAGCGCTCGTCTTCGCGCACCGCGCCATCGGGCCCGCCGTGGCCTGGGCGTCCGGCCACGACTGGGAGGAGGCCGTGCCGGAGTGGGACGAGAGCGCGACCGAGAACGCGAAGGAGTGGGTGCTCGTGCAGCACAACCTCGGCGAGGTCCGCCGCGTGATGAGCGACTACGTTGGGATCGTGCGGTCGTCCCTGCGCCTCGAGCGCGCCGCCCGCCGCATCCGCCTGCTCTACGAGGAGACCGAGGACTTCTACGAGCGCACGCGGGTGTCCTCGACGCTTTGCGAGCTGCGCAACCTCATCGCCGTGGCCCATCTCATCGTGGCGAGCGCGCGGCAGCGCACCGAGAGCCGCGGCCTCCACTTCATGGTGGACTTCCCCGAGCCCGACCCGGCGCAGGCCCACGATACCGTCTTCGACTACGCCCTGGCGAGCGCGGCGACGGCCCACGGGGCCGCGGATCAGCGGAGGTAGGGGAGGGGGTCTTCGAGGCAGAAGTACGGGGAGTCGGCGGCGAACTGCTTCAGCGTGGGGATGTGGCCCTGGCCGTAGACCACCAGCAGCCGGTCCCCGGGTGCCGCGATGCGGTTGAGGTTGGCGAAGATGCGCAGGTTGCGCCGGTACCAGGTCGGCCGTGAGATCGGCCCCGGCGTAGTCGTCGGCTTCCACGATGGGGACGAAGACCCGGAAGTAGACCTCGTGCGCGAGGTGGAGGCTCTCGGGCCGGTTCATCCGATGCAACATCTCGGAGATCGTGCCGGTGGCGAGCCAGGTGCCCATCGAGTCGAGGGCCAATTGGCCGATCTGCTCGAGCTCGGCCATCCGGGAGCCATGCGCCGGGTTGGCGGCGATCACGGGGCCGAGCGCCGCGTTGTCGAGCATCAGCTGTACGTCGACGGGGTAGATGGCCTCGTGCCCGAGCTGGTGCGCGAGCCGGAACCCGATCTGCTCCTCCTCGCTGCGACGCAGCTCCCGCGCCCCCGCCGCGTAGGCCTCGTACCGCGCGACGGTGGTGCTGTCAGCCCAGGGGGCCTCCACGGCCACCTTCGTCGGGTTGAACGCGGCGAGCCGGTCCACGAGGGCTCGGATCTCGGCCTGCCGGGCTGGCGCGAGCACGTCGTCCGCTTCGAGGTTGAACATGTCCATCCCGGGGTTGCTCATGTGGTAGCTGCCGAGCAGCAGGACCGGGACACGGTCGTCGTCGGCGCGGCAGTCGGGGGCAGAGACGCGGCCCCAGACGAGCTCCAGGGGCGCCTGGGCTTCGGGTGCCTCGACGGCGAAGCCAGCCAGGACGATCAGGAGGGTGAGCGAGATCGCGCGCATCGGGGCGAGGGATAGGTGAGAGGGCACGACGCCCAACGTACCGCGCGCGCGCCGAACCCCGGGGGCACACCCTTCCCCCTGGGGTCGGTGCCGAGGCCGCTGCGCTAGAGGGGCGCGTGGCCCCATCCGGCGTGCACCCTCTCGATCCCCGCCCCCTCGGGAGCCGGGCCCCGCCCGAGACGGAAGCATTCTCGGTGAAGGGCTCCCAGGCATCGGATTCGAGCCTCGTCGGGGGGATCCTGAGGGAGGGCCGGGCGTCTACGAGATTGCGTGAGACGCGGGCAACGCCCTATCTTTCGCCGCTCCCCCGGGGAGCAGATGCGAGGCGGGTCCCCCGCCTCTTGTTGTTTGGGCGTCCTCCACCCTCGGAGGGCGCCCGCGACGGCGCCTGTTCCCCGAACGGGCGTTTTCCATGTTCACCGACCATGCAGCAGGCCGCCGCCGCGGCGCCGATGCAGCCGACCGCCGAAAACCTCACCCTCACCGAGCGCGTCCGCGCCCTCGCCGATGAGGCTGTCGCGGGCACCGGCCTCTACGTCGTCGACGTCGAGGTGCGGGGCTTCAAGGGCAGCCGCGTCGTGGAGGTGTACGTGGACGGCGACGACGGCGCCGGCGTCGACGCCATCGCCGAGGTCAGCCGCCGGCTCGGCTTCCTCTTCGACACCGAGGACCTCGTCGCCGGTCGGTACACCCTCAACGTCTCCTCGCCCGACGCCACCCGCCCGCTCACGCTCCCGCGGCAGTATCCCAAGCACGTCGGCCGCACCCTCGATGTCCGCTACGCTGCCGACGGCGAGGAGCTGACCGCCCGCGGCGCCCTCGCGGGGGTCGGAGACGACGCCCTCACCCTCGAGCTCCCCGACGGCTCCGACCTCGACATCCCGTTCGACGCCGTGCGAGAGGCCCGCGTCGCCCTCCCCTGGTAGCCTCCGCGCCGCTCCACCCTCCACCCTCCCACGCCCCGATGCAGAGCCAGACCCTCGTCTCCTCCTTCGCCGAGATCGCGCGCGAGAAGGACATCGACCGCGATACGCTCCAGGTCATCATCGAGGACGTCTTCCGCGCGATGATCAAGAAGCGCTACGGCGCCGACGACAGCTTCGAGATCATCTTCAACCCCGACCACGGCGACATCCAGATCATGCACATCCGCGAGGTCGTCGACGACTACGACCTCGACGACCCCGTGACGCAGATCGAGGAGGCCGACGCCCTCGCGATCGACGAGGACTACGAGGTCGGCGACGAGGTGGCCGAGGCCGTCGCCGTCGACGACTTCGGGCGGCGCGCCGTGCAGACGGCGCTCCAGACCTTCCGGCAGAAGATCCGCGACATCGAGAAGGAGAACATCTTCCAGGAGTACTCCGAGCTCGTCGGCGAGATCGTCGTCGGCGAGATCTACCAGACGCGGCGCCGCGAGGTCCTCGTCATCCACAACAAGACCGAACTGGTGCTCCCCAAGGGCGATCAGATCTACAAGGACCGGTACCGGAAGGGCGACATGCTCCGCGCCGTCGTCAAGGAGGTCGTCCGCGACGCCGGGGCCAGCCCCCAGGTCGTGATCAGCCGGACGGCGCCGGTCTTCATCGAGCGGCTCTTCGAGCTCGAGGTGCCCGAGATCTACGACGGCGTCGTCGAGATCAAGCACGTCGTCCGTGAGCCGGGCGACCGCGCGAAGGTCGCCGTCATCAGCCACGACGACCGCGTCGACCCCGTCGGCGCCTGCGTCGGCGTGAAGGGGAGCCGCATCCACGCCGTCGTCCGCGAGCTCGGCAACGAGAACATCGACGTGATCCCGTGGACGACAGACACCATCGAGTTCATCAAGCGCGCCCTCGCCCCGGCCAAGCCCATCGCCGTCGAGCACCACGAGGAGCTCGACCCCCCGCGCGCCCGCGGGGCCGTCCCGGCCGATGAGGTCTCGATGGCGATCGGGCGGGGCGGCCAGAACATCCGGCTCGCCTCGAAGCTCACCGGCTACGAGCTCGACGTCTACCGCGACATCCGCTCCGACGAGGAGGACGTCGACATCGAGGAGTTCGCCGACGCCATCCCCGCGGAGATCATCCAGCGCCTCAAGAACATCGGCTGCGACACGGCCAAGGCCGTCCTCGAGCTCTCGGCCGACGAGCTCGCCCGGCGGACGGAGCTGGAGCGGGAGACGACGCAGAAGATCATCCTCCTCATGGAGGCCGAGTTCGCCGAAGCCGGCGAGGAGCTCGAGCTCCCCTCCGGGAGGACCCTCACGGTCGGGGGCGAGGACGAGGTGCCGGGGGTCGAGCCGGAGGCCGCCGCCGCCATCCCCGAGACGCAGCCCGCCGCGACCCCCGACGCCGCCGACCCGGCCGGACTCGCCGTGCCCGAGGAGGGCCTCGCCGCCGACGACGCGGCGGCCGACGAGCCCGCCGAGCGCGACCCGACGACTGACGAGACCCCGACCGAGGGCGCGCCGGCCGAAGACGCGCCCGCCGAGGAGGCGCCCGCCGTCGCTGGCGCCGAGCCCGGCACCGAGCCCGAACCGACGGCCGAAGAAGAACGCGCCTCGGCCTGACCCCTGCCATCAACGCCCCCTGTATGCCCACCACTACGCGTAAGCCGAGAAAGAAGAAGGGCCCGAAGAGCGTGCAGCTCTTCAAGGTGCTCCGCGAGCTGAACGTCTCTGCCGACACCGTCGTCGAGACGCTCCGCGAGAAGGAGTACGAGCTCGACGCGAAGCTGGCCGGCGGCGACCTCAACGCGAAGCTCACGCCGGAGATGTACGCGGCCGTGCTCGACGCCTTCGCCGACGACGCGGAGGCGCGCGCGCGCGTCGAGGAGCTCCGCGCCGAGCTGCACGCCGAGGAGCGCGCCGCCGAGGGCCTCCCGCCGGAGGACCCGAAGGCCCCCGCGCCGGTGGAGGAGCCGGAGGCCCCCGCCGAGGAGGCCGACGCAGAAGCCCCCGCCGACCAGGCGCCCGTCGCGCCGGCCGAGCCGGTCATCGAGGCGCCTGCCGACGAGGAGACGCCCGTCGCTCCGGCGGAGCCCGTCATCGACGCGACCCCCGATCCCGTCGAGGTGGAGCCCGAGGCAGCGGCGGAGGCGGCCCCCGGCGAGGCCGATGAGCCGGCGGAGACGCCGGAGCAGGAAGAAGAGGCCGTTGCGGCTGAGGCCCCCGAGGCGCCCGACCTCGAGGCTGCGCCGGAGGCCGACGAGGAGGAGCCCGCAACGGCAGAGACGGCGGAGGCCGATCCAGCCCCGGACGCCGCCGCGGCGGAGGACACGCCGGAGGCGACGGAGGACATCGCCGAGCCCGGCGCAGACGACGAAGACGTGGAGGATGCGGAGGAGGAAGGGGTCCTCCGCGGGGACCGGTACAACCTCTCCGGCCCAACGGTGGTCGGGAAGATCGACCTCACCGGTGTGGAGACGGGCCGCCGCCGGAAGCGGAAGCGGAAGAAGGAGGTGACCCCCGCCGCGGCCGAGTCGGCCGCCGAGTCGGCCAAGGGCCGCAAGCGCGGGAAGAAGGGCGGGAAGAAGAAGGTGGACCAGGCCGAGGTGCAGGCGAACATCCAGGAGACGCTCCAGGCCCTCGGGCAGGGCACCGGCCGCAGCCGCCAGAAGCGCCGCCGCGAGCGCCGCGAGGAGCGCGCCGCCGAGCGGCAGGCCCAGATCGACCGCCTCGAGGAGATGGCCTCCACGCTCCGCGTGATGGAGTTCATCTCGACGGGCGAGCTCGCCGAGGCCATGCGCGTCCCCGTCTCGGAGGTCATCCAGAAGGGGTTCGGGCTGGGCATGATGGTCTCCATCAACCAGCGGCTCGACGCCGACGCCATCACGCTCATCGCCGACGAGTTCGGCTTCGACGTCGAGTTCATGTCGGAGGTCGACGAGGAGCTCGAGCTCATCGAGGAGGACGCCCCCGAAGATCTCGCCCCCCGCAGCCCCGTCGTCACCATCATGGGGCACGTCGACCACGGGAAGACCAGCCTCCTCGACTACATCCGCCGCGCCAACGTCGTCGCGGGCGAGACCGGCGGCATCACCCAGCACATCGGCGCCTACTCCGTCGAGCTGGAGGGCGAGCGGAACATCACGTTCCTCGACACCCCGGGCCACGAGGCCTTCACGGCGATGCGCGCCCGCGGCGCCCAGGTCACCGACCTCGTCATCGTGGTCGTCGCCGCCGACGACCAGGTGATGCCGCAGACGGTCGAGGCCATCAACCACGCCCGCGCCGCCGAGGTGCCCCTCGTCGTCGCCATCAACAAGATGGACCGGCCCGAGGCCAACCCCGACCGCATCATGCAGCAGCTCTCCGAGCGCGGCGTGATGGTGGAGCAGTACGGCGGGAAGGTGCAGGCCGAGCTGATCTCGGCCAAGACCGGGGACAACGTCGACGACCTCCTCGAGAAGGTGCTCATCGAGGCCGAGCTCCTCGAGCTCCAGGCCAACCCCGACCGCAACGCCGTCGGGACGGTCATCGAGGCCCGCCTCGACAAGGGCCGCGGCGTCGTCGCGACGGTGCTCGTCGAGACCGGCACCCTCCGCGTCGGCGACGTGTTCGTGGCCGGGACCGAGAGCGGGAGGGTCCGCGCCATGTTCGACGAGCGCGACAACCGCGTCGAGGAGGCCGGGCCGAGTACGCCGGTCGCCATCCTCGGCTTCTCGGGCTCGCCCGAGGTGGGCGACCGCCTCGTCGTGCTCGAGGACGAGCGCGAGGCGCGCGACATCGCCGCGAAGCGGGCGCAGCTCCAGCGCGAGCAGACCATGCACGCCCGCCGCCACGTCTCGCTCGACGACCTCTCGCGCCGCCTCGCCCTCGGCGAGCTCAACCAGCTCAACCTCGTCGTCAAGGGCGACGTCGGTGGCTCGGTCGAGGCGCTCTCCGACGCCCTCCTCAAGATCTCGAACGACGAGGTGGCCGTGAACATCGTCCACGGCGGCGTCGGCGCCATCACCGAGAGCGACATCATGCTCGCGGCCGCCTCCGACGCCATCGTGATCGGGTTCCAGGTGCGCCCGGTGCCCGGCGTGCGCGCCGTGGCCGAGCGCGAGGAGATCGACGTCCGCCTCTACTCCGTCATCTACGACGCCATCGAGGAGGTCCGCGACGCGCTCGAAGGGCTGCTCTCGCCCGAGCAGCGGGAGAACACGCTCGCCACGATCGAGGTGCGCGAGACCTTCCGCGTCCCGAAGGCGGGGACGATCGCAGGCTGCTACGTCGTCGAGGGGAAGGTGCACCGGAACAACCGGGTCCGCCTCGTCCGCGACGGCGTCGTGATCTACACCGGCTCCATCGGCTCGCTCCGCCGCTTCAAGGACGACGTCCGGGAGGTCGCCGCGGGCTACGAGTGCGGCCTCTCCATCGACGGCTACAACGACATCAAGGTGGGCGACACCATCGAGGCCTTCGAGATCGTCGAGGAGAAGCGGCAGCTCACCGTGTAACGCTCCCGGCCGTGGGTCCTGGGCGGTCCGCCGCCCGGCCCCCCGGCTCGTGGCCCCTAGCGCAAGCCTACCCCATGTCCATTCGCACCGAGCGCGTCGCCTCCATGCTGCAGCGGGAGGTGGCCGACCTCCTCCAGAACGACTTCCACGAGGCGAGCCAGTCCATGGTCACCGTCACCGCCGTCCGGGTGACGAAGGACCTCGGCATCGCCTACGTCAACGTGAGCGTGCTCGGCGACGACGCGAAGCAGCGGCAGTCCGCGTTCCGGCGGCTCGAGGCCCTCACGCCGCAGGTCCGCCAGGCGCTCGCCGCCCGGATCCGCCACCAGGTCCGCCGCATCCCGGAGCTCCGCTTCTTCCTCGACGAGGGGCAGCAGCACGCCGCCCACATGGACGCCCTCTTCGCGCAGATCCGCGCCGAGCGCGGCGACGGCTTGGGGGAGGCCAGTCTGGACGGCGGAGAGGAGCAGCACGACGGGTGACCCGCGCGGCCCTCGGGACCCTGCTGCCTCCTCCCATGGCCGAGTCCACCGACGCCCTCCCCATCATCACCCGCACGGACGCGGTCCCGGCCGAGGCCGGGTTCGGCCTCCTCGTCGACAAGCCCGCGGGGCTCACGTCGTTCGGGGTGATCCGGCGCCTCCGGCGCGCGCTCGGGGTCAAGAAGGTGGGCCACGCGGGGACGCTCGACCCGATGGCGACGGGCCTGCTGATCGTCCTCGTCGGCCGCCCGGCGACGCGGCAGCAGGACCGCTTCATGGGGCTCCCGAAGACGTACACAGGCACGATCCGTCTCGGGGAGACGACGGCGAGCTACGACGCCGAGAGCCCGGTCGAGCAACGCCGGGACGCGAGCCACGTCACCGACGCCGAGATCGAGGCGGTCCGGCAGCGGTTCGTGGGTGAGATCCTCCAGCGCCCGCCCGCCTTCTCGGCCATCAAGCGCGGCGGCGAGCGGCTCTACGCGAAGGCCCGGCGCGGGGAGGTCGTCGAGGTGGCGCCGCGCCCGGTGACGGTCTACGACCTCGCCATCACCGCCCGGCAGGGTGACGCGCTCGACTTCCGCGTGGACTGCTCGAAGGGGTTCTACGTGCGCTCGCTGGCCCACGACGTCGGAGAGGCGCTCGGCGTCGGGGGGCACCTCGCGGCGCTGCGGCGGACCGCCATCGGCCCGTTCCGCGTGGAGGAGGCGTTCCCGCTCGCCGCGCTCGCGGACGAGACCGAGGGGGCGGGGGAGCGGGGGCACCGGAGGGACGTATGACGGCGCGCTCACCCTCTCGACCATGACCCGCGAGCACGGCTACGACGAGATCCAGCGCAACGGTCGCTCCGTCCTCACGACGGGCACCTTCGACGGCGTGCATCGGGGGCACCAGGCCATCCTCCGCTACCTCGTGGAGCGGGCGGAGGCGACGGGCGGGGCGGCCACCGTCGTCACGTTCCATCCCCACCCGCGCGAGGTGCTCGCCGACAACCCCGTCCCCCTGCTCACCACGCTCGACGAGCGGGCCGACGTGCTCGAAGGGCTCGGCCTCGACCGGTTCGTCGTCCTCCCGTTCACGCGCGACCTCTCGCTGCTCGAACCGGAGGCCTACGTCGAGGACGTGCTGCTGGGGACGATCGGGATGCAGGAGATCGTGATCGGGTACGACCACCACTTCGGCCGGGACCGCCGCGGCGACCGGGGGCTCCTGGAGCGCATGGGGGCGACCCACGGGTTCACCGTCGACGTGATCCCGGAGCAGGTGGTGGAGGGCCACGCCGTCTCCTCGACGGAGGTCCGGAGGGCGCTCGCGGCGGGGGCGGCGCGGCAGGCGACGGAGTTGCTCGGGCGCCCCTACAGCTTCGGCGGGACGGTCATCCACGGCGACGGCCGGGGGCAGCGCATCGGGTACCCGACCGCGAACGTGAAGCCGGAGGAGCGACGGAAGCTGATCCCGGCCCCCGGCGTGTACGCCGTCCGCTGCGAGGTCCCGGGCGGGTGGTCCGACGGGATGATGAACGTGGGGCGGCGGCCGACCTTCGAGGAGGACGGGGCGCTGACCGTCGAGGTCCACCTCTTCGGGTTCGAGGGCGACCTCTACGGGCGGCCGCTGCGCATCCACACCATCGCGCGCCTCCGCGACGAGCGGAAGTTCGACGGCGTCGAGGCGCTTGTGGCCCAACTCCATGAAGACCGGGCAGAGGCGGAACGGGCCCTCCAGGTGGTACCTTGAACGCACCCTTGGACATCCCCCGACGGCGGCCGCGCCTCTAGCGCCGAGGCCGCCCTCCGGCTGTCCTCTTCTTTAGCATCCTCGCGCATCTAAAGCGGAGACGCCCACGTGATCACCACCCAGCAGAAGCAGGAGCTCGTCAGCCAGCACGGCTCCAACGACCAGGACACCGGCAAGCCGGAGGTCCAGATCGCCCTCTTCACGGCTCGCATCAACGACCTCACCGAGCACCTCAAGCGCCACCCGAAGGACCACACGTCCCGGCTCGGCCTGCTGAAGATGGTCGGCAAGCGCCGTCGCCTCCTCGACTACCTCATGGACCGCGACATCGAGCGCTACCGCGCCGTCATCAAGGAGCTCGGCATCCGAAAGTAAACGCCTCGGCGGCGGCCTGCCTCGCGGCGGGCCGCCGCCGTCTCTTCCGGGGCCCTCCGGCCCCGCCCTCCGCGCGCCTCCCTTTCCGACCCTGCGCGCCCGGTCCGGCAGTCAGTTCTCTGCGGATCGACCGACCCGAGCGTGCGGCGCCTGCCGCCTCGACCGTCGGCTCGCCGAAAACTGATTCCCGGCCCTGTCCCCGCCCGAGGCGGGATGCCGTGGTCGCGGGAACGGGAGTGGGGGTGCGCCTCACACACCCCAACCCCTCATGAACCCCATTACCCAATCCATCGAGGTGGGCGGCAAGACGCTCACGCTCGAGACCGGCAAGCTCGCCAAGCAGGCTCACGGCTCCGTCGTCGTCCGCCTCGGCGACACCATGGTGCTCTCGACGGCCGTCGTGGACCCGAGCGTCCGCGAGGGCCAGAGCTTCTTCCCCCTCACCGTCGACTACCGCGAGCGGTACTCCGCCGGCGGCCGCATCCCCGGCGGCTTCTTCAAGCGCGAGGGCCGGCCCACCGACAAGGAGGTGCTCACCTCCCGCCTCATCGACCGGACCATCCGCCCGCTCTTCCCGGACGGCTTCCGGAACGAGACGCAGGTCCTCAACTTCTTGCTCTCCGCCGACCCCGAGGTCGACGCCGACGCCATCGCCGGCGTGGGCGCGAGCGCGGCGCTCGCCCTCTCCGGCGCCCCGTTCGACGGGCCGACAGCCCACGTCCGCGTCGGCCGCGTCGACGGTGAGTTCGTGCTCTACCCGACGCTGGAGCAGCGCGAGGAGAGCGACTTCGACCTCATCGTGGCCGGCAAGGCCGACGCCGTCGTGATGGTCGAGGGCGAGATGCTCGAGGTCTCGGAGGACGACATGGTCGCCGCGCTCGAGTTCGCCCACGACGCCATCAAGGCGCTCGTCGAGGGCATCCACACGCTCCGCGGCAAGGTCGAGGACGCCCGCGGCCCCATCGAGCCGATGGAGTACACGACGGTCGCCCCCGACCCGGCGCTCGTCCAGGCCATCTACGACCGCGTCAAGGACGAGGTCACCGAGCACCTCCGCCAGCCCTACGAGAAGGCCTCGTTCTACGGCGGCATCCGGGAGATCCGCGACCGCCTCATCGAGTCGATGTTCGGGCACCCGGCCGACGAGAGCGAGAACCCGGAGAACACCGAGATCGGCGGTGGCAAGGCCGACGACCTCCCCGCTCGCCTCCGCGAGACGACCGACGACGGCTGGACGCAGTCCGACGTCAAGAACGCCTTCAAGGAGGCCGAGTCCCGCGTCATGCGCGAGATGATCCTCGGCGAGGGCCGCCGCCTCGACGGCCGCAAGACCGACGAGGTCCGCGACATCTGGAGCGAGGTCGGCACGCTCCCGCGCGTCCACGGCTCGGCCGTGTTCACGCGCGGCGAGACCCAGGTGCTCGCCCAGGTCACGCTCGGCACCGGCCGCGACGTCCAGGGCGTGGACCAGGTCTTCGACACCGAGGACAAGCGGTTCTACCTCCACTACAACTTCCCGCCGTTCTCCGTCGGCGAGGCGCGGTTCCTCCGCGGCCCCGGTCGCCGCGAGATCGGCCACGGCTACCTCGCCGAGCGCGCGCTCAAGCCGATGCTGCCGGGTGAGGACGAGTTCCCCTACGTCATCCGCCTCATCGCCGACGTCCTCGAGTCCAACGGCTCCTCGTCGATGGCCTCCGTGTGCGGCGGCTCCCTCGCCCTCATGGACGCGGGCGTGCCCATCAAGAAGCCGGTCTCCGGCATCGCCATGGGCCTCATCGACGGCGGCGACGGCCGCGTCGCCATCCTGAGCGACATCCTCGGCACCGAGGACCACCTCGGCGACATGGACTTCAAGGTCACCGGGACGCGCGACGGCATCACGGCCTGCCAGATGGACATCAAGATCGACGGCCTCCAGATGTCGACGATGCGCGAGGCGCTGGAGCAGGCCCGCCGCGGCCGGCACCACATCCTCGACCGGATGGCCGAGACGCTCTCGGAGCCGCGCCCCGAGCTCGCCCCGAGCGCGCCCCGCCTCATCCAGCTCATCATCGACTCCGACTTCATCGGCGCCGTGATCGGGCCGGGCGGCAAGATCATCAAGGGCATCCAGGCCGACACCGGCGCGCAGGTCGACATCGACGAGCGTGACGGCAAGGGCTACGTCACGATCGCCTCCTCCGACATGGAGAGCGCGCACCGTGCCGTCGAGATCGTCCGCGGCATCGTGGCCCAGCCCGAGGTGGGCGAGGTCTACGAGGGGACGGTCAAGAACATGCTCCCGTTCGGCGCGATCCTCGAGATCCTGCCGGGCAAGGAGGCCATGCTCCACGTCTCCGAGATGGCCCACGGCTACGTCGAGAAGCCCGAGGACGTGATGCAGGTGGGCGACAAGGTGAAGGTCCAGCTCATCGAGGTCCGCAACGACGGGAAGCTCCGGCTCTCCCGGAAGCCGTTCCTCCCCGAGCCGACCGAGGAGGAGAAGGAGGC
>JAWWCA010000058.1:0-17002 GCA_033720695.1 Rubricoccaceae bacterium | reverse complement strand
GGGTCCGGCGGCCCGTCGGTCGGGGCCTCCCCCTCTCGGGCATCGGGGGCCATCACCTCGACCTCGATGGGGGCGTCCTCGTCGGGCTCCTCCGGCCCCGGGGGCGCCTCGTCTCCGGCCGCTTCCGGCGCCTCGCTGGACGCGTCCTCCGGCTCTGCCGGGACCTCGTCAGGCGCCTCCTCCGGGATCTCTTCCTCCGCGACGAAGGCGAGATGCGCGTCAGGGAGGGCCCCGCCCGGCGCCGCCGCGAGCGCCTCGGGCTCCGTCGCGCCGTCGGCGGCCGGCGTGCTCTGCGGTGCAGCGGCGAGCGCGGCGGTCAGGCGGGCCCGCTCCCGCTGGACGAGCGGGCTGTTCGGGACGAGGAAGTGGGCGCGGTGCCACGCGGCGAGGGCCTCGACCTCCCGGCCCGTCGCCTCCAGGGCGCGGGCCAGCAGGACGTGGGCGGCGGGGTACGCCGGTGCGACGGCGACGAGCGCTTCCAGCCGGGCCGCAGCCACGGCCGCCTGCCCGTCGGCGATGAGGTGGGCGGCGGCCTGGACGATCAGGCCCGGGGGGTCGTCGGGGAGAGGGGGCGGCGGGGGCATGGCGGCGGGGCGGGCGTCCGGTGCTAAGGTAGCCCTCGCCTGGGGTCCCCGGCCCGCCCCCGTCACGCCACCTCGGGCGCCACCTCGGGCCGCCGCGACGCCAGCGGCAGCGCCGCGACCGCGTCGTAGAAGCCGAGGAGGGCGAAGCCGGCCGTGAAGAGGGCCTGGAACGCGACGCCGGCCCACGCCCCCACGGCGATGAGCGTGGCCAGCGCGGCGAGGCTGTAGAGGGCCAGGCCGCGCTCGGCCCACACGACGAGCCGCTCCGGCCGCACGCGGAGGGCGGCCCGCCCCCCGCGCTCCCCCGCCTTCGGGGTGCGGACGAACGCCGTGCGCCGACCCACGAGCGCCTCCGCCACCCCCCGCGTGTTCCCGACGGCGAGGCCGAGCGAGGCCGCGAGGAGCGCCGGCTCGTAGCGGAGCCGGCGCCGCCAGTCCGGGTACAGCGCCCGCTGCGCGGCGGCGTGCGTGAGCAGCACCCCCGCGAACGCGATGATCCCGGGCGCGAGCGCGAAGAAGAACGTGTCGCTGGGACCGACGCCGAGGGCGCGCCCCACGAGCAGCGGGGCGTGGAGGAGCGCCGCGACGAGGAGGGCCGGGTAGACGGCGAAGTTGCCGAGGTGGAACGTGGCCTGCACTTTTGCGCGGAGCGGGAGGGCCGAGCGCCACACCCGGCCGAGCAGCTTCCGCGCCGTCTCGGCGGCCCCCTTCGTCCAGCGGAACTGCTGCTGCCGCCACGCCGCGACGGTCGCCGGGATCTCGGCCGGGACGGCGAGGTCGCCGAGGAACCGGAAGCGCCACCCCGCGAGCTGGGCCCGGTAGCTGAGGTCGAGGTCCTCCGTCAGCGTGTCGCTCTGCCAGCCGCCGGCGGCGTCGATGCAGGCGCGGCGCCAGAGGCCGGCCGTGCCGTTGAAGTTCATCAGGAGCCCCTCACCACAACGGACGTCCTGCTCGACGACGAAGTGGGTGTCGAGGAGGGCGGCCTGCACGCGCGTCAGCAGGGCGTCCTCGGCGTTGAGGTGGGCCCATCGGGCCTGGACGAGGCCGAGGTCGGGCTCGGCGAGGAGGACGGGGACCGTGCGACGGAGGAAGTCCGGCGGCGGCACGAAGTCGGCGTCGAAGACGGCGACGAACGCGCCGTCGGCGCAGGCGAGGCCGTGGGCGAGGGCGCCGGCCTTGAAGCCGCCCCGCCCGTCGCGGAGGACGTGGGTGATGTGGACGCCGCGGCCCTGCCACCGCGCGACCCGGTCCGCCGCGAGGGCGTGGGTGCCGTCGGTGGAGTCGTCGAGGACCTGGATCTCGAGCGGGCCGGGGTAGTCGAGCCGCGCCGCCGCGTCGATGAGCCGCTCCACGACGAAGGGCTCGTTGTAGAGGGGGAGCTGCACGGTGACGGGGGGCCACACCGCGGGCTCGGGCGCGGGCGGCGCGGCGCGGAGCCCCCCCTGCCGCCGGTGACGCGTCGCGAGCCACAGCCCGTTGAGCCCGAACGCGAACAGCACGATGGAGGCGAGCGCGTAGAGAGCGGCGAGGACGATCATTCAGAAGAGGCGCAGGAGCGCCGGAAGCTACTGCGGCCTCGCGTCCAGAAGGCTCACGTCGTCGTCACGCCTGCCGAGCCGGCCTCGGCAGTCTCAGTTCGATCGCACACACCGCCTCCCCACCGGATCCCCGTCCGCCTGCCGGGAGATGCCACGGGGGAGTGGCGTGCGGCCCACGGTGAACGAAGCCCCGCGAGCGCTGGCACGCCCTTTGACAACGCCCCTTTCCGTTCGTCTCTCCGCACCCCGATGACTCTGGACCTCGCCCTCGCTCCCCTCCCTTCCGGCATCCCCCCCGTCGACGCGGCGTGGGGCGGTCTCGTCCCCGGCGGCACCTACCTCCTCGTGGGTCCGGCGGCGCCTCGGGCCCGCCTCGCCCTCGCCGCCCTCTCCCGGCCGTCCGACGGGCTCGCCCTGCTCGTCTCCAACCGCTCGCCCGCGACGCTCGTGGCCGAGGCCGCCCAGGCCGGGCACGACCTCGTTGCGGCCTACGAGGCGGGCCGCATGCGGCTCCTCCGCGCTCCTGAGTCCTCTGCGCTCGCCTCCCTCGACGACGCCGGCCTCGCCCACGTGCTCCGCGAACTCAGCGAGTCGGCCCGGCAGGTCCACCCCTCGCTCCTCGTGGTGGAGGACTTCTCTTCCCTCCTGCGCTTCCGGTCCTTCGAGACGTTCGAGTCGGCGTTCGGCGCGTTCATCGACGCGCTGTCGGCGATGGACGCCACGCTCCTCCTCGGCCTGGGCGAGCCCGCCAACGACACCTCGTACCGGCTCCTCCGCTTCCTTCGCGGCGTAACCGCCGGCAGCATCCACGTCTCGGCCCCGGAGCCGCACGCGCTGGCGCTCACCCTGAGCCCCGGCACGGCGCACCCCGGCTGCGACCTCCGGGTGTCCTGGCCGGCGCTCCCGCCTGGGATCGCCTTCGTGGACACCCCCCTGGAACCGACGGCCTCCGACGCGGTCCCGGCCCCTCCTGTCCCGGCGTGGGCGGGCGAAACCCCAGAAGGCGACTCCGCACACCGCTCCGAATGGCCCCAGGGCGACCCCGGCGACGGGCCCGATCCCATGCTCCCTCTTTCCGACCCCGCGCGGCTGAGCCCGGCTCCCCCCCCAGACGACGCCTCGTCGGAGGCGGTTGCCTCGGACGAGGCCTTCGCGCCCGAGCCTGGCGTGGCCGGCAGCTCCGACGGCCACGGCTCCCCCGCGGATCTCGCCGCACCTGCCCCGCCCCCCTCGCCGCTGGCCCCCAGCGACTCCGCTCCGGCCGACGCTCCGGCTGACGCTCCGGCTGACGCTCCGGTCAACGAGGAGTGCGACGACGCGGCGTCCAGCGGGGACGACCCGTCCGAGTGGTCGGCTGTCACGCCGGTCCGGCCGGCGGACGCCACGTTCCCCGAGCCGTTCGCCGACCCCTTCGGCATCGACCTCGGGCTCGACCTCCACTCGCTCGGCCACTACGTGGACTCGAACACCCACCTGGGCGACGGCTCCTCCGACGCGCTCGACCACGTCGTCGCCTCGATCCACGAGGCGGCCTATCCCGACCTGTTCACAGGCGACGCCGACGCCCCCTCCCTCGACGACGAGCCGGCTGCGCAGACCGATCCCGAGGACGCCTTCCGCGAACGGCTCGACGACGCCTTCGCGCGCCGCGGGGAGGGCTACCGGTTCCTCGTCCTCGCGCTCCGACTCGACAGCTCCGCCTCTGACCTCCTCGCCACGGTGGCCGAGGCCCTCGACGCCCACCTCGGAGAGCAAGGGGCGGTCCTCGGCGTCCCGTCCAGCGGGCGCCTCGTGGCCCTCCTCCCGGACCTGGACGACGCCGATGTCGGGAGGCTGTTCTCGAACGTGCAGGCGCGTCTCCGGGCCGATGCCCCCGAGCGTGCCGATGACGCGCTCCGCGCCCTCCACGCGCTCACGCTCCCGAACGGCTCGCCGTTCGGCTCGGCCAGCGAGCTCCTGTCGTACGCGCTGAGCCCCTGACCGGGGCGACGCACGAAACCCCTCCGGCGAGCCTCCGCGCAGGCGCCCTACGCATCGGGTCCCGCTGATCACGGCCGAGACGCAGGCGGTGTCCCCGTGTCCATGGCGGGCGTCAGGGGACCGGCATGATGAGCCTCCCCGACGGCTGGCAACCGGTGCGACGAGGACGCGATGAGGCCGAGCGGCCTCCGGTCATCCTACCATCACAAGCTTAGCCACAAACGGAGTCACGGGTATCGATCGGGAAGAACCCTCTCTCCCCAACCGATCCCACTACCGTTTTGTAGTGGCGGAGTTTGTGTACCTTCCGGACGTGGAACGGAGGCGTTCCCTGTCCGACCACCCCCCGGACCGCCTCTGTCGCTGTGCGGAACGGGAGCCTATGCCGAGCGCGAGCCGCGCCCCCCTGCACCCGGCGCCGGAGCGCGTCGGTACCGTCCCCCGCCGCATGGTCGGTCCATCCGCTCCCACACCCCAACGCCATGCGCCAGCCTTCCGCGTTCGCCGCGCTTCTCGCGCTCCTCGCCCTCGCTCCTGGGCTCTCTGAGGCTCAGGTCGCCCCTCCGTACGTCCCCCCCAACCAGCTCGTCTCGTTCGCTCCGGAGACGCCGCTCGACGAGTTCATCGAGTCGATCAACCCGCTCGCCCAGCGCGTCACCGGCCGGCAGATCGTGGACCCGATGACGCGCACGGAGCCCATCGGGATCTTCATCTCAGGGATGTACTTCCTCGACGCCCTGGAGGTGGTCCTGACGCGGGCCGGCCTCACGTACCGCGACACCGGCGGCTACTTCATCCTCGAGGAGGTCGCCCCCTCCGTGACCGAGCCGGTCGCCGGGCCGGGGGTGGCTGTGGCGCCGGGCCCGGCCGAGCCCGTGCTCTCCGCCACAGCGGCGGACCGGGAGGTCCGGATCGACGCGATCATCTTCGAAGCCAACCTCGACCGGTTGAACGAGATCGGCACGAACTGGGCGTCCATCTTCGGGGAGGGCACCGGGACGAGCGGCGGTGGGACCGGCGGGGGCAGCATGGATCAGGACCGGCTCCGGATCTTCCTGCGCACGTCGTCCTTCTTCGACGCGATCTCCGAGGTCGTCGTGGGCCCCGACGTCGTCGACTTCGCCGAGCTCGTCCAGCTCTTCCGCTGGTTCGAGACGCTCGGCGTGGGCCGGACGATCTCGAGCCCGAGCATCGTGGTGAGGAGCGGCCAGGAGGGCCGGATCCAGAGCGGCTCCGACATCCCCGTGACCCTCCGCGACTTCGCCGGCAACACCGTCACGCAGTTCATCCCCACGGGCGTCATCATCCGGGCCAAGCCGATCCTCATCGAGGACGCCTCCGACCTCGAGGACGAGAACGGGCAGCCCATCGAGTTCATCCACCTCATCGTCTCGGTCGAGCGGAGCTCCGGGCGCGCGGGGGCGGCCGGCACCATCATCGACAAGAACCAGGCGACGACGGAGGTGCTCCTGCTCGATGGAGAGCAGACGGTCATCGGCGGGCTGTACACGACGGAGGAGTCGCTGACCCGCCGCGGCGTCCCGATCCTCAAGGACATCCCGCTCGTCAAGTACCTCTTCAGCTACCAGGCGCGGTCGGTGATCCAGCGGGAGCTCGTGATCGTGCTCCAGACGCGGCTGGTGGACCCGCTCCGGCTGCGCGCCAGCCGCACCTTCCCGCAGGACCTCATCGAGCGGGAGCGCGAGGACCTCCGCCAGCGGCTCCACCGCCTGCAGCAGGGCACCGACCAACGGGTGCGCGAAGACGTCGACGAGGTGATCGACTGAAGCCGGCGACAGCCGAGGCCCTCGTCCGCCGTCGGGCTCCCCCCGTCAGGGAGCGGGCGCATGGCGCTCGGCGGCGCCCTCCTCGCGCGCGGCCGGGGTCCGGAGCCGGCGGAGCGAGATCGTCGAGCCGCCGCCGCGTCCGTTGAAGACGCCCTCCAGGCGCCGCCCCGACTTGCCGACGACGGCGTAGAGGGTGGAGACGGCGTCCTCGTGCTGGAGCAGCAGCATGATCGCCTCTCCCCTGCCGCCGTCCTCACCGGGCTCGATGGTAACGCCGCTCACGACGGGGACGCTGGTGTGGACCTCCCCGCGCTGAAGCCAGGCGCGCCCGAGGATGCGGCCCGTCTCGTCCTCGGTGACGACCTGGACGGTCAGGCGCTCGTAGTGAGCGCCATCGGGGAAGCCGCCGTCGTAGTGCCCCTCGACGACGGCCGGCGGTGGGCTCCCGCAGCCGAGAAGGGTGAGGAGCGCCGCGAGCGCCGTTCCGAGCACGGCGCTGCCTGCGCCCCCTCCGCGCAGCGTGCGGCGGGGGGGCCCGGGTGGTTCGAGACGAGCACCGCTGGGAGGGGCCGCGGGGTTGCTCAGGGCGTCGGAGGGGTGGGGAGTCATCTCAGTTACCGGGAGGGAGCAACCAGGCATCGCGGGGCGCGACGCCCGCGAGCGCCACATCGAGGGTGCGGCGGGCGGCGGCGGCGGTCTCGAAGGGGCCGACGACGACCCGGTAGCGGGCGCCGTCGTCCTCGACGTGGCGGATCGAGACGCGGTGGGGCGTGCCTTGCAGCACCCGCCGGTACCGTGCGGCGTCGCGCTCGGCCTCGACGGCGTCGGGCGTCGAGTTCACGACGATGCGCCACCCGATGCCGGGCTCGGCCCCGCTCTCGGTCGGTGCGGGGCCGAGCGCGGGCTCCTCGCCGAGGGCCGAGGGCTCGGCCGGCTGCTCGGACCCCGGCGCGTCGGTCGTGCCCGTGGCCATGATGCCCACGTCGGTGTGGCCGTCCGGGTAGCGGACGGCGTAGACGAAGTAGTCGTCCTGGTGTCGCTGCGCGACGACCCACTCGACGAGCGGGGTCAGGCCGAGGCGGTCGGCCTCGGGGGTGCGAGAGGCGAGGTAGCTCCGAGCGAGCGGGGCGCCCGCGCCCGGGAGCCCGGCCGAGAGGTCGACGATGACGGCACCCGGGCCGGCGCTGCGGAACCCGCTCCGGGCGTAGGCGGCCAGCAGGAGGCGGCGCTGCCGGAGCAGCTCTTCGGCGTTCTCCCGCGTGACGCTGTCCGGGGGGACGCCGTCGTCGGAGAGCCAGCGGAGCCGGTTGAGGAGGTCCACGTCGCTCAGGCTGTCGGGCAGCGTCCACTCGACCTGGAGCAGCGCCCCGAGGTCCTCCGGCTGCACGCGGTCGCAGAGCATGAGGACCCACAGGTCGAAGGTCGCCTCGCTCAGCGGCGCGCCGGGGTAGGTCCACGTGGAGAGGTAGCCCCGCACGTCGATGTGGACGGTCTTCTGCCCGAGGCCGAGGCCGATGCCGCACCCGAACGCGGCGATCGCCTCGCGGGCCAGCTCGATGGAGCTGCGCGAGGGGGCGTAGAGGTCGGCGGCCTGCCCTGCCATGTGCCGGCTGATGCTCCGGCCACCCACGGCGGCGTTGTAGGCGGGGTGGCGGTACCCCGAGATCACGTAGAAGGGGCCGACGGCGTCGCGGAGGCGCTCGAGGCCCTGGACCAGCCGCGGCGCGATGCGGGCCAGCGGGGCGCCGTCGCGCGTGGCGAAGTCGCCGACGCGGAAGTGCGGCGAGATGGCGTCGGCCTCGTGGCCGAGGACGCGGAGGAGGGGCAGCCCGACGCCCGTGGGGTCTGAATAGTCGACGCCCCCGAAGATGGGGCGGCCGGACGCCGTGGCGAGCCCGCCGAGGAACACGGGCGGGAGCGTCACCCGGAGGGGCCCCTGCCCCCCCTTGCCGGGACGGTCGAAGAAGGGGTCGGCCGCACGTTCGTCCGGCTTGGGTGCGAACAGCGCCCACCACGCGTCCAGCACCGAGGCCGTCCCGGCGAGCGGCGCCCGGTTCTGACGCGCCTGGAGCAGAAGCGGACGGCCGGCCGGCTGCGCCCGGGCGGAGGGCTCTCGGATGCCGAAGGCTTCGACGGCACCGCTCCCGAGGAAGGGGTCGAAGGGGGCCAGCGCCTGCGGTGACCCGGGGACGCTGCCAAAGGGGAGGCCGGTGCCGTGCAGGTCGACCTCTTCGTAGAGGTCGCCCAAATGGAAGAACGCCGTCTCCTCCTCGCCCTCCGGGTTCTCCTCGTACAACGCTCCCTCGAACTCCGCGAGCCGATGGATGCTCGGGACGAGGGGATCCATCGGCGGCGCGTCCCCCATCATGAGCGGTCCGGCGAAGACCTCGCCGGCGGGCGGCGGCGGCGGGGGTGCCGGCGCCACCGGCACGAGGGGGCCCCACTGCATCACCACACCGGTGAAGAGGGCGGCACCTCCCAGGACGAAGGCGTCCGACAGGCCGTGTGCGGAGGGCAGCCTCATGGGCACGCCCTCCGACCAGACCCCGGGGCCGTGTGCCGTGCTAGAACGCGGCGCGCCCCTCGAGCGCGCCGTAGGGGCAGAGCGCCCCGAACCGCCGGCTCAGCCACGGCCAGCTCAGCAGCAGCGCGCAGGCGGCCACGAGAGCGAGGAGCGCCGGCTCGAACGGCACCGCGAACAGCGCCACCGGGTCGTTGATGAGGGCGTGGGCGCCCGCCGCCACGAAGAGGTTGCCCGACCGCACGTACAGCGCCGCGAACAGGAGCCCGGCGAGCGCCGCGTGCAGGAGGTAGATCGCCAGGTCGGCCGTCGGGAGCCCCATCCGCAGCCCCGCAGGCAGGTGGCTCACCCCGAAGTAGAGGGACGTGACCAGGGCGGCTCCGGCGAGGGCGGTGGTGGCCGGGAGGCCCTGCGACCGCGCGAGGAGGTACGCCTGGGGCAGGAGCACCCCGCGGTAGATCACCTCCTCCAAGAGGCCGCTCCCGAGCACGGCCTGTAGCCGGAGCCCGACCGGGTGCAGCACAGGATAGCCGCCGAACCGATGGCCCAGCGCCACGCCGCCCTCCAGCGCGCAGCTGGCAGCGGAGAGCGCCTGGATGCCGAGCCACAGCGGCACGAGCACGGCGAGTGCCCGCCCGAGATCGGACCCCCGCAGGCCGGCGTCGGCCGCCCGCAGCCGCCCCAGCCCTAGCGCGACGCCGCCCACGAGGACGATCCACGAGACGAGCCCCGCGAGCAAGACCGGCGTGACGAGGCCGGCCGTCGCTGCGTAGAGCCGGTCGGCGGGGAGCTGGAATCCCGAGCTGAAGACCACCGCCTTCAAGCCCGCGTGCGTCAGGAGAAAGGCGGCGAGGACCGCTGGCGAGAGACGGGGCATGCCGGCGAAGAGCGGCCGGAGACGCATGAGCACGGGAGGCGCGAGAGAGCCTTCCCGTTATCGGTCTCGCCGTGATGCGCTTTAGCCGGGGCATGTCGACGCCTGGCGGACGTGGGCCCGGCCGCGGGGCGACCCACGGCCCGGCCCCACCAACGCCCTGCGCAGTTGGAAGCGGAGGGCCGGGCCGGAGGCGCCGTGGCTCCGCCGTTCGGCACGCGCTGGCGCGTGGGCTCGGCGCCGATGCGGTAGAACATCCGCTCGGTGCGGTCGCCGAGGTTGACGATGGCCCGGACGACGGACGCAGCCGGGTCCACGGCCTCGATGTAGCCGCGGTAGATGGCGTCCCCCTCGGAGAGGGCGTAGCGGCCTTGCGGCGTCTCGAAGATGGCCTCCAACCCGATGATGGCGACGAGCTCGCCCTGCAGCACGTCCGGCAACCGCTGCTCGTTGGGCGAGATGTCGGTGCGGACGAGCGGCCGGAAGAGGTTCATCGCCGGGCGGTGCGCCGCGAGCAGGCCCGTCGGGATCGGCTTGAGCGAGTCCTCGGGGGCGCTGATCCCGTCGATGCCGTCGAAGTAGGCGTCCAGCTTCATGCTGAACGTGACGAGGTCGCGCTGCCGGTCCTCCCCCGTGTTCGGGTTCGTCTCCGAGAGCGTGGTGTGGTCGATCCGGAGGTCGTAGATGCGGTAGAACTCCCGGTTGTTCTCGAGATGCCAGACGACGTCGTAGAGCGCGGGGTAGGTGGAGAGCCCCTTGATCGAGAACGTGTAGGTGCTGAAGTCGGGCGTGGTCCGGAGCCCCTCGAGGTCGAGGTCGAACTGCTCGAAGCCGCGCCGCGTGAGCCCCTCGAGGTACTCCACCATGTCGGCCGTCGTGAGCTCGGTGGGGATGTACTTGTAGCGGGCGTTCCACCGCATCAGCGCTTCGCGGGCGAGTTCGGCCGAGGAGGACTGCTCGGCGAGGAGCTCGTCGACGCGGGCGTTGAGGAGGGCCGCCGCGCGGCGGGACTCCTGGATCCGCTCGATCTCGCCCTGCTGCTTCACGTCGGTGACGTAGTAGCTGCCGGAGAGGACGAGGATCACGGCGAGGCCGAGGAGGAGGGTGACGATCAGGCTCTTGCTCATGGCGATGCGGGGCCGGGCAAAGGGGACGGGGGCTCGGCGGTTAATCTTGGGCGCGGGCGGCCTCGGAGGGGTTGATCTCGAGGCGGCCCGGGCCCTCGGCGGCCTCGCCCTCGGGGAGCGTACCGGCCGCGACGGTGCGGAGGAAGTTGGCGACCTCGGGCATCTCCTCGGGGATGTCGGTCACCATCTCGAAGGTGTAGACGCGGCGCTCGCCGATGTCCTCGTAGTTGAGGAGCTCAATGGGCGCGTCGAGGCGGCGCGCCAGCTCCACGATCGTGAGGCGGTCGAGGGCGTGGCCCTTGAGGCGGAGCCCGCCCTCCTGCGGCCACCACGTCGTAAGCCAGAGGCGGCCGGTGTTGGCCGAGGCCGAGGTCACCCGCGAGAGGCTCTGGATCCACTTGTCGCTCCCGACGAGGAGGGAGTCGAGGACGTAGAGGGCGCGGGTGTAGGTGACGTAGGCGTGATTGAGGCTGTCGACGCGCGCCTGGAGGAGGTCGGGGTTGTCCTGCGGGAGGATGGGGGGGTTGAGGCGGAGCTCTTCCCGCTCCTCTTCGAGCGCCTGCTGCGTCGTGGCGTAGCGGTAGCCGGCGACGCCGAGGGCGAGCACGAGGAGGAGCGCGGCGACGCCGGTGTGCCAGACGAACGTCCGGCGGCGGCGGCGGCGGCGGAGCGTCTGGGGCAGGAGGTTGCCGCTGGCGACGCCGTCCCAGCTCCGGAGGTAGGCGAGGCCGCTGACGGCGGCGGTGAGCACGCCGCTCCGGAGCGGCTCGTCGTCGCTCTCGGGGAGGTGGAGGCCGCCGTCCCGGAGCACGCTCTCGAGCGGCTCCACCGCGGCGTCGGGGTAGAAGCGGCGGAACCGCTCGAGCAGCTTGTCGAGGCGGCCGCCGCCGACGAGGAGGAGGTTGTGCACCTCGCCGATCTTCTTCTCGTCCTGCTGGAGGAGGACGCGGCTGCAGACGGTCTCCGGGAGGTCGTACGAGGTCACCGAGCGGAGGCGCTCGCCGTGGAGCAGCGACGTCCCGTCGAAGAACAGGACGAGGGTGTCCTCGCTGCCGACGCGGACGAGCGCCGAGCGCTCGCCGGGCGCGGCCGACGACGTGTTCTGGAAGTAGGAGGCGTAGACGGCCAGCTCGGCCTCGAGCAGCCGGGTCATCGGGAGGCCGACGGCCTGCTTCTCGCGGAGGATGGCGAGGGTGGCCGCGACGGGCTCCGACGGGTCGGCCGCGAGGGCGAGCACGCGCCGGTGGCCGTCCGTGGACGCGAGCGGCAGGAACGCGACGCGGTCCTCCTCGGCGGAGACGCCGCTCTTCTCGGCGAGGAGCGCCAGGAGCCGCTTCCGCTCGGAGGCCCCGACAGAGGCCGCCGCCTTCTCCGACTCGCCGTCCCCCTTCTGCGGGAGCTGGAGCTCGACGTAGGCGAGCTCCGGAGGGCCCTCGGTGAAGACGAGGGCGGGGTCGGCGTACCCGAGGGCGTGGCACTCCTGGAGGATCTCCTGGAGCTGAGGCGCGAACGGGCGAGCCTGGGTGCCCCCCCCCTGCTCGGCCCCCCTCGATCCGCTGCCGTTCCCCTTGGCGCCGAGCCCGGTGAACTCGCTGGGCAGGAACGCGGGGCTGCCGCCGTGACCGTCCCCCACTTCGAGGGTGTAGTCGCTGTCCTCGGCGCCCTTCAGGTCCGGGAGGGCGAGGGCGAGGTTGTCGGCCGTGGCGAGGGCCGAACTGCGCGCGCGGGAGCGGATGAAGCGCTGGACCATCTCGACGCGGTCGCCCGCCTGGCGCATGAGGACGGCGTCCAGGGACTCGGGCGTGACGGCGATGCTGAGCACGCTGCGGTGAGCGTCCGGCTTCGACTTCGAGGAGAGGCTCATGGGTGTCGGGGGGAAGGGTGCGCCGCCGTCGGGCGGCGGATCGGTCGGGGGGTGGGTCGCGAAACGGGGGGCCGCGTGTCGGCGTCGGCCCTAGCGGAGCAGCGAGAGCAGCCTGCGCTTGTTGTTGGCGTAGTCGAGGGCGGTCTCCAGCGAGACGTCGCCGATCTGGACGAGGCGGGCGAGGTCCTGCTCCAGCGTGACCATGCCCTGGTCGGCGCCCTGCCAGATCATCTGGTAGATCTCGCCGGTGTTGCCGTTCTTGATGGCGGCGCGGGCGGACGAGGTGACCCAGAGCACTTCCTTGGCGAGGACGCGGCCGCCGCCGACGGAGGGCAGCAGCTTCTGGCTCACGACGCAGCGGAGGACGTCGGCGAGGCGGTGGCGGATGCGCTCCTGCTCGACCGGCGGGTACTCCGCGATGATGCGGTCGATGGACTCGACGGCGCTCCCGGTGTGGAGCGTCGAGAACACCTTGTGGCCGGTGTCGGCCATCTCGAGGGCGGCCGTGATGGTCTCGGCGTCGCGCATCTCGCCGACGACCACGATGTCGGGGTCCTGCCGGAGCCCCTGCACCATGCCGTCGACGAACGAGGCCACGTCGGTGCCGACCTCGCGGTTGCGGACGATGCAGCGCTTCGACTCGTGGATGTACTCGAGCGGCTGGGCGACGACGAGGATGTGCCCGTCGAAGTCGTCGTTGTTGGCGTCGATGATGGCGTCGAGCGTGGTGCTCTTGCCCGAGCCGGTGACGCCGGTGACGAGCGTGACCCCGTCGCGGACGCGCTCGAACATGAACCCGTGCTCGATGAGGGGGTGGAAGCCGAGGCTGCGGAGCGAGCGGGGCTTCCAGGCGAGCATGCGCTTGGAGAGCCCGAGGGCGCCGTTGTCGAAGTAGGCCGTGGTGCGGTAGCGGCGCGGGGGGTCGTCGCCCTCGGCGGGGAGGGTGTAGCCGAAGTCGACGGCGAAGCGGTCGAGGAGGCGCTCCTGCTGGGGCCGCGTGAGCTGGCTGAGGATGAGGAGCGTGGCCTCGTCCTGGGAGAGCGTCCCGAACGCCTCGTAGGGCTGCTTCCGCCCGTAGACGCGGTACCACACCTGGCCGCGGGCGGCGGGCCCGCCGAGGTCGAGGTCGCTCGCGTCGAGCTCGACCATCTTGCGGGCGAGCCGCTCGTAGAGCCGGCGGACCGCGTCGCGCTCGCGCGGCGGCACCGTGCCCTCGAGCTGCTCGGCGAGGTACTGCACCCGCTCGATCCCCTCGAGCCGGGGCGGCACGCGCTCGATGAGCGTGTAGTAGAGGTCCGGGAGCGGACGCTCGGGGATCAGCGCCGGCGGCGCGCCGTCGCCGCCGGGTTCAGGGGCGACGGCATCCTCTGGGGCCGAGGGGGAGGGAGCGGAGAGCGGTTGCACAGGCTCGGGGTCAGGGCGTGGGATCGGAGGGGCGCTGCGCCCACTCGCGGTAGGCGATCAGCCTCAGGCCTTCCGGCACATCACGATCCATGCCGGGATCCACGATCGAGGCATTGGGGTCGGTATAGAAGATCATTGGGTTCCCGTTGATCTCGAGGTCGCCGCGCGCGGTGACCCCGCCGATGACCACCTTGTTGCCGCCGCCGACGTAGCGGACGGAGCCGTTGGTGTAGAGGTTGGCGGCGATGAACGGCGTCCCCCGCACGGTGATGTCGCCCGTGGCGTAGAGCGCGGTCTGGGACCCGTTCGGGAGGTTGTTCTCGATCCAGGCCTCGACCAGCGGGGCCGTCGCCTCGGGCGTGCCGTTGGTGCTCGGCGTGGCGGTCGAGGTCGGGGTGAGCTGGGCGTTGTCCTGGACGAGGACGGTGCCGTTGACGTAGATGCGGGAGAACCCGATGAGGCGGACGGTCCCGTCGAGCGTGAGGTTGCCGTTGATGTAGAGCACGTAGGGGTCGTCCTCGGTGCCGAACCCCGTCACGCCGTACCACCCGTCCACGAGGGCCGCCAGCGGGTCGTTGCCGGCGTTGAGCTCGTGGTCGCCGTCGATCTGGTGGTTGAGGCTGGCGGGCGGGACCGTGACGGGCGGGATGTGGATGGAGTCCTGGTAGCCGATGCCGCCCTGGAACTGGTCGAGCTGGTGCCGGCTCACGCCGTCGGCGTCGCCGGTGTAGGTGGCGTTGCCGAGGACGTCGAACGCGCCGCCGCTCGCGCTCAGCGACCCGTTGGTGTGGATGCTCCCGCTGATGTAGGCGTTGCCGCGCATGTCGATCGAGAGGTCCGTGACGATGGCGTGGCGCATGGCGGGCGGCACGCCCTGGTCGGTGTAACCCTTCTCGTACTTCGCGACGACGCTGAACGTCGTGGTGCCGGTCGCGTCGTGGCCGGGGTCCCAGCCATCGTAGGAGCCGGTGGCGGTGAGCCACGCCTGGTCCGGGTCCGCGGCGCCCGATCCCATGATGATCGAGTCGAGCCGGACCTCGTAGGTGGCGCCGTCGACCGTCGTCGCGGGCACGCCGAAGAGGGCGCGCGCGGAGTCGGGGTTGACCGTAAAGGAGGCCCAGCCGTCAGGGTCGGCGTTGAGCCGGCGCTCGGCCTGCTCCAGCCCGACGAGGGCGGCCTCCCGGGCGAACCGGTCGACCTGGTAGGCCGTCGTGGTCTCGTCGGCCTCGTCGGTGGAGTGCTGGACGTTGAGGAGGACGATCCCGCCGATGAGGAGGGCGCCGAGCGTGAGGATGAGGGCAAGCTGTCCCATGGTTCCGTAGTGGATATTGAGAAGAGGGCGGGGGACGCTTCAGGGTGGACGGTTACGAGGTGGGGGGACGCGTGAGGTTGGGCGGGCGGATGGTCCGGGTCCAGCGCGTCTGGTCGACCTGGTAGCGGAGGTCGGGGTCGTCGGTCACCTGGTAGCCCTCGCCGCCGCCGAGCGGCGAGACGGCGCGGACGGAGACGCGGATGGCGCGGACGTCGGCGAGCGTGCCGGTCGAGGCCTCGTTGGTGTCGAGGAGGTCGAACCGGAGGTGCGTGATGCTGTCGACACTCTCGCCCTGCTTCGTCCCGCCGACGTACCGCTCGACGAGGTAGGTCGGCGAGGGCACGTAGGCGTTCGTGGCGGGGTCCCACACCTGGACGGTGCCGGACTGCTGCCAGCGGTACTCGACGTAGGACGAGAGGTCGCAGTAGTTGAGGGCGGGGTCGATGTCGGTGGCGCGGTCGGTCCAGGAGCAGAAGCGGACGACGCGGGTGGCGCTGCTGGTGTCGAAGGCGACGCCGGTGACCTCGTAGAAGCCGCCCTCGTAGGCGTCGCCCGTCGAGCCGTTGGGGGCGGAGTCCGTGAGGACGTCGTTGGGCACGCCGGCGCCGAGGTTCGAGAGGTCCTCTTCGAGGAAGCGGACGAAGTCGAGCGTGCCGTCCTTGGCCGTGGCGTACTGCACCGACGAGATGCGCGTCTGCTGGCCGCGCCACAGGAGCGTGGCGACGACGAGCAGGAGGAGCCCACCGATCACGACGGCGGCGATGTGGCCGATCAGGTCTTGCATGGGGCAGGGCCGTTGGGCTGGCGCGGCGGGCTAGAGGCTCGCGCGCGAGGTGCAGGTGTTGAGCGGGCAGGGGTCCCCCGGGTAGACGTAGGGGATGTACTGGGGGTCGGTGACGCAGCCGTAGGTGAACACGCGGTCCATCGAGAGGGTGAAGGTGTTCGAGGGGTCGTCGCCGAGGTAGAGGTAGGGGTTCTCGGCCGTCACGGTGACGCGCTTGGCGAACGTGGGCGTGGCCGAGGGCGTGGTGTAGTCCACGGTGCTGACGTACTCGACGGTGTCGACGACGACGCGGAAGTCGAGGTCGCTGCGGGTGAGCGTGGTGTCGAGGTCGACGAACCCCTCGATGTAGCGGCGCGACGGGACGTAGGCCGTGCTGAAGGAGTCGGCCGAGGTCGTCCGCCCGCACCACGGGCGGTTGCCCTGGTTGGCGAAGGTGTAGCGGTCGAAGTGGGTCGACCCCACCATCTCGAGCACCTCGGTGCCGACGCCGGTGAGCTGGGTGGCGACCTCGTTGAGGGTCTGCCGCTGCAGCGTGGTCTCGGCGCCACGGTTCATCTGCATCCCGACGATCATGACGACGAGGACGGCGACGACGAGGTAGATGAACTGGGCCATGGGCGGGGCGGTCTAGTCCTCGGTGGCGATGACGCGGAGCACCTCCTCGACGGAGGTCTGGCCGCGCTTGATGATCTCGCGGCCCGAGGCGACGAGCGTGAGCATCCCCTCCTCGACGGCCTTCTCGCGGATGGCGTCCTCGTCGATCTCGTCGCCGGCCTTGACGATGAGGTGGCGGATGTCGCGGGAGAAGTAGAGGGCCTCGGCGATCGCGCGGCGCCCCTTGTAGCCGACGCCCTTGCACGTCTTGCAGTGGTCGTCCTCCCCGGGGCGGTAGAACGTGGTCTCGGCGATCTCGGCGTCGGTGAAGCCGAGCTCCTGGAGGAGGACCGGGTCGGGGTCGGGGTCGGCCTGCCGGCAGGCCGGGCACAGCTTCCGGAGGAGGCGCTGCGCCACGACGAGGTTGATGGCGTAGGCGATGAGGAATGGCTCCAGCCCCATCTTGAACAGGCGGGAGACCGCGCTCGGCGCGTCGTTGGTGTGGAGCGTCGAGAAGGTGAGGTGGCCGGTGTTGGCGAGCTTGATGGCGAGCTCGGCCGTCTGCCGGTCGCGCATCTCGCCGACCATGACCACGTCGGGGTCGTGGCGGAGCACGCTGCGGAGGGCGCCCTC
>JAWWCA010000057.1:0-17121 GCA_033720695.1 Rubricoccaceae bacterium | reverse complement strand
TCGGCCTGGACGAGCTGGGCCTGGGCGGCCTTGAGGTCGCGGTGGCTCTCTTCGAGGGCGTCGTAGGCTCGCTTGAGCTCGGCGGCCTGCTCCAGCTCGGTGGCCTTCCGCTCGTTCTCCACCTTGAGCACGCGGGCCTCGGCCTCGGCCATCTCGGCGCGGAGCTCGGCCTCACGACGCTCGGCCCGCTCGCGCTCCTGGCGCAGGAGCCGCCGCCGCTGGAACCGGTCGCCGGCCACGAGGGCGCCGACGAGGAGGAGGCCGTAGAACAAGTACGCCAGGGGGGTCCGCCACCACGGCGGCGCCACGACGACGCGGATCGAGAGGGGCTCGGTGGTCGGGACGCCGTCGGCGCTGAAGGCGCGGGCGAGGAGGGTGTACCGGCCCGGCCCGAGGTTGGTGTAGGTGGCGCGGCGGTCGGTGCCGAGGTCGCGCCAGTCGCGCTCGATGCCCTCGAGCTGGACCTGGTAGCGGTTCCGCGCAGGGTCGGCGTAGTGGAGCGCGGCGAGCTCGAAGGTGACGACGTAGTCGTCGTAGCGGAGGTAGACGGTCTCGGCGAGGGGGGCGGCCACGCGGAGGGCGCCGTCGGAGCCGGGCTCGGCTTCCGCGTCGATGACCTGCACGCCCGTGAGCACGAGCTGGGGCGGGTACGGGTTGACGACGCTGAGCTGGAGGGGGTCGAAGGCGAGGAGCCCGTCGGCCGAGCCGAAGAGGAGGGCACCGCCGGGCCCGCGCGTGGCGGCGCGGTTCAGCGCGGCCGCCCCCGCGCCCTCGGTCTCAAAGATGCGGAACGTCTCGGTGGCGGGCTCGAACCGGGCCAGCCCCCGGCTCGTGCTCAGCCAGAGGTAGCGGCTCTCGTCCTCCACCACGGCGTGGACGGTGTTGCTGGGGAGGTCGCTGTCGGCCTCGGAGAAGCGGGTGAGGGCGCCGTCGGGCGCGCGCCGGTAGAGCCCGCGGCCCTCCGTCCCGATCCAGAGCGTCCCGTCGTCGGTGGCGTGGAGGGCGAGGACGCTCTCGTCCTCGGGGTCGGTGTCGCTCCCCAGGCCGAGGGGGACGTGGACGACGCGGTCGCCGGAGGCGTCGAGGCGGTCGAGCCCGCCGCGGGAGCCCACCCACAGCCCCCCGCCGGGCGCACGGACGATGGCCTTCACCTGGTCGCTGCTCAGGCGGCCGGACGGGTCCGGGGCGCCGCGGAGCCGCCGGGCCCGCCGCGTCTCGGGGTCGTAGCGGAAGAGCCCGTCGCCGACGGTGGCGACCCAGAGCTGCCCCTCGGCGTCCTCCTCGATGTCGTAGACGACGCCCTCCGCCTCGGCGATCTCGGCCTCCGGGCCGAGGGGGTGGCGCTCCGCGCGCCCCGTCGCGGGGTCGAACGCGTACAGGCCCCCGGCGGCGGCCGTCCCCACCCACACGCGCCCCCTGCGGTCCTCGTGGAGCGCCGTCACGCGGGGGTCCCGCCCCACGGGGTAGGTCACGAACGCCTCGCGCGTGGAGTCGGTCACGCTGAGGCCGCGGTCGGTGCCGACGAGGAGGCGCCGGTCGCGGGTTTCGAGGACCGAGTGGACGGTGTTGCTCGGGAGGGTCCCCGCCCGCTCGGGGTCGTAGCGGTAGGTCCGGAAGGGTCGGCGGGCGCGGTCGAAGCGGTCGACGCCGTCGTAGGTGCCCACCCAGAGGATCCCCTGCCGGTCCTGCATCAGCGCCGCGACGTAGTCGTCGGAGAGGCTGGTGGGGTCGTCGCGGCTGGCGACGTGCGCGCGGACGTCGCCGCCGGGGGTGCGGCGGAGGAGGCCGCCGCCGGCCGTCCCCACCCAGAGCGTGCCCTCCTGGTCCTCCAGGATGGCGATGACGATGGACTGGTTGAGGCGCTCGTCGAGGAGCGGCACCGCCGTGAAGGCGCCGTCCGTGAAGGCGAAGAGGCCGAGGCCCTCGGTGCCGACCCAGAGCCCGCCGCGCTCGCGGCTCCGGAGCGCGGCGACGCCGGTCTCCGCGAGGTCGCTGGCCGGGTTCGGGTGGTGCCGGAACGTCTCGGCGCCAGGGTCGAACCGGTAGAGGCCGCTCTGCGTGCCCGCCCACACGGCGCCCTCGGCGTCGACGACGAGGGCCTGGACGCCCACCCGAAGGGGGGAGCCCCCGGCGGGTGCGGGCCGATAGTGCGCGAACCGGCCGGTCTCGGGGTCGTAGCGGTCGAGCCCCTCGGTGGTGCCGACCCACAGCGTGCCGTCCTCGGCCTCGGCGAGGGCGAGGACCTCGTTGCTGCCGAGGCTGTGCGGGTCGTCCTCGTCGTGGAGGAAGCGGGTGAACGTCTCCGCCGCGAGGTCGAGGTAGTTGAGGCCGCCGAAGGTGCCGACCCACAGCCCCCCACGGCGGCTCTGGACGAGGCTGGAGACATCGTTGTCGCTGAGCGAGGAGGGGTCGCCGTCGCGGTGGCGGAATTCGCGGACATCGTAGCCGTCGTAGCGGTCGAGCCCGTCGACGGTGGCGATCCAGACGAAGCCGAGGCGGTCCTGGAGGAGGGCGTTGACCTGGCCGGCCGAGAGGCCCTCCTCCGTGGTGAGGTGGCGGAACGCGATCCGCGTGGGCTGCGCGATCGCCGGAGCGGCCGCCACGACGACGGCGAGGAGCGCCGTCGCGAGGGCCGCCCCCCGGGACGGGCGGAGGGGGGGCAGGAGCCGGCCGTTCATGCGGTGCAGCACGGCTAGAGCGGGGCCGCGGAGCCGCTCGCGTCGGCCTCGGCCTCCGCGGGAGGGCGTGGGCTCTCCCCCGGGGTCGTGCCGGCCGCACGGTAGCGCTCGAGCGCCTCGGCTGCCTCGGCCGGCACCGACGTGAAGTGGACCGTCAGCATCGGCCCGCCCACGCTGCTCGACTCCGCCTCGACCACCTTCGCGTAGATGTCGGCCGTCTCACCGCTGCCGGGGTCGAGCGGGAGGAGGACGCAGAGGTCCGAGCGCGGCGGCACGCTCCCCGCCGTGAGCACGATGGCGTGCGTGCTGGAGAGCCGCACGATCTCGGCCTTCCGCGGCTCACCGACGAGCTGCTTCCCGTCGAGCGGGGTGTAGCGGCACGGGATGGGGACGGCCAGCGGCACCAGCGGCTCGGTGTCGGTCTCCGGCAGCGTGAGGTCGTAGTCCCCGCCGACGCCGCCGACGAAGTGGACCGTGATGGGTTCGGCGAACCCCTTCATCGCCACCTCCCGCGTCGTGGCGACCCGGACCGTCGGGCCGGCGGCCTCCCGCGTCGCCGTCGTGACGACGACCTCGCCGGAGGCGGCGAGCGACTGGATCCGGCTGGTGAGGTTGACGGGGCTCCCCACCACGCCGTACTTCGCCCGCTTCTCGGAGCCGATGTTGCCGACGACGACCTCGCCGGTGTTGACGCCGATGCCCATGGCGAGCTGGGGGAGCGCTCGCTCGAGGAGCGCCGCGTTCACGTCGGCCATCGCCCGCTGCATGGCCACGGCGCAGGCCACGGCCCGCTCGGCGTGGTCCTCGCGGGCGATGGGCGCGCCGAAGATGACGAGGATGGCGTCGCCGATGAACTCGTCGATGGTGCCGTCGTAGGCGTCGATGACCTCGGTCATCCGGGCGAGGTAGAGGTTGAGGAGCTCGACGACGCGCTCGGGCTCGAGGCGCTCCGAGATGGCGCTGAACCCGCTGAGGTCGCTCATGAGCACGCTGACCTCGCGGCGCTCGCCGCCGAGGGCGAGGGCGGCGGGGTCCTCGAGGATGGCCTGGGCGATCTTGTCGGAGAGGTAGCGGCCGAAGGCCTGCCGCACAAGCCCGGCCTCGCGCTCGCGCTCGACGATCTCGCGCGCGTTGCGGATCGTGACCTCGAGGTCGCCGAGGTCGATCGGCTTCGTGAGGAAGTCGAAGGCCCCCTGGTTCATCGCCGTGCGGATGTTCTCCATGTCGCCGTAGGCGGTGACGACGATGGCCTTGTACTCGCGCTCGCGGGCGCGGAGGTGGCGGAGGAGCGTGAGCCCGTCCATCCGCGGCATGTTGAGGTCGGTGACGATGAGCTCGATCTCGGGGTCCTCGTCGAGCTTCTCCAGCGCCTCGACGCCGTCGCCGGCGAAGTCGAGGTTGAGGAGCCCCTCGCGCACGTGGCGCCGGAACTTCTGGCGGATGAGCGGGGCGAGGTCCGGCTCGTCGTCGACGAAGAGGACTTTGAGGGAAGCCTCCATGCAGGGCGGCGGGCGCGAGGGGGGCGGAGAGGAAGGGCGTCGGCAGCGGCGGGGGAGCGGTACGCCGAGGGCGGGGGTTCCGTTTCGGCCGCGCTCTCGGCGGCGTCGGCCTCGCTCGGAGGAGCGTTCAGATGAGGGGGCCGTGAAGGGCTGCGCAGGCTTCGATGAAAGCGTGGGGAGGAACGCGGATGGCCCGGGATTCGCATCTGAAACAGCGTTAACCTACGGGTTCTCCGCATGTGCAGCCTATGCCCCTCCCGTCCGCTTTGCTGAACACCCGCCGTCCTCGCCTCGCGCTTCTCGGAGCCCTCCTGATCGGGGGGCTCTCGACGTTCGCCGCGCCTCCGGCCGCCGCGCACGCTGCGCCGGCCGTGACGGCCGACAGCCTCGACGACGGCCTCCTCGCGTGGGCCGGTCGCGTGGGCCAGGTCCGCCGCTTGGTGAGCGAGGCCGAGGCCGCCCGCCCGTCCGAGGCCCCGGCGCTCTCCGAGGCCGCCCTCGCCGCGGCCCGGACCCTCGCCGCGGAGCCGCTCTCGGCCGGCGACGCCACCGTCCGCACCCTCCTCGTCGATGCGCAGGCGCTCTACGAGCGTCATCACGGCCCCGTCGCCGCGCCGCTGTCGGAGGAGGAGATGGCCGCCCTCCGCGGCGATGCCCTCGTCGGGCTCCTCGACGACGACCCCCTCGCGCTGTTCGCCCACGCCGAGAGCCCGGCGGCGCTGCTGCCCTCGACGCTGGTCTACCCCGCCGACGCCGAGGCGATCGTGGCGCGGGAGGAGCGGCACGTGGCCCGCGTCTTCGGGAGCGCGCACGAGATCGAGCGCCGCACGCGCCGCTACTTCCCGATGATCGAGCGGGTGCTGGCCGAGCGCGGGCTCCCCGACGAGCTGAAGTACGTCGCCTTCATCGAGAGCGGGATGAACACGACGGCGGTGAGCCCGGCCGGCGCCGTCGGGATGTGGCAGATGCTGCCCTCGACGGGCGCGATGTACGGGCTGAACCGGAGCGCGCTCACGCACCCCGGCCGCTCCACGAGCGCCGCCACGCGCTACCTCGCCTACCTCGGCGAGATGTTCGACGGCGACTGGCAGCTCGCCCTCGCCGCCTACAACTGCGGGCCCGGCCGCGTGCAGGGGCTCGTCCGCCGGATGGAGCGCCGCCTCGGCCGCACGCCCACGTTCTGGGACCTCTACCCGCACCTCCCGGCCGAGACGCGGGCCTACGTCCCGCGCTTCATCGCCGTCGCCCGCGCGCACCAGGGCGTGGCCTGACGGATCCTGCGCCTCGTCTCCAGATGCAGGGGGTGGCCGAAGGGCCGCCCCCTCGTCGTTCCGGCGGGCCGGACAGAAACAACCCGTCCCGCCGGTCGGGCGGGACGGGAAGGCAAGCAGGTGAGGTTCCTGCGGGTAGAGTCACCCCGGAGGGTGCTGCCCCATGATACGCCCAGCGGGCGCCGAGTGCCACCCGACTACCGGAGGAGGGTGAGCTTGCGGGTGGCGCGGGCGCCGCCCTCGCCCACGAGGACCACCACGTACGTCCCGCTCGCGAGACCCCGCCCGTCGAGCGCGGCCTCGTGTCGGCCGGCCGGCCGGAGCTCGTCGGCGAGGACGGCGACCTCGCGGCCGAGGAGGTCGTAGACGGCGAGGCGGACGTGGCCGGTCTCGGGCACGGCGTAGCCGACGACGGTGCGACCGCGGAAGGGGTTGGGGCGGACGGCCTCCAGCGCGTACGCCTCGGGGAGCGCGCCCCCGTCGGGCTCGGTCGCCACCGGGGGTGCCCCTACGGACGTGAGGCGGACGAGGGTGCCGGTCGGCGGCGTCGTCCCGTCGTTCGCGAGGTCGGCGAAGACGAGGCGGCCCACGGGATAAATGAAGCTGCTGGGCCCCCCGTTGTTCGCGAACTCCTGGTTCCGGTAGCAGAAGTCCACGTAGTACCCCTGGTTCTGGCAGGTGCCGCCCAGCGGGTCAGGGTCGACCTGGGTGTCGCCGTCGGCGGAGGGGACGTAGACGGCGCCGGCGCCGCCGAAACCGATCGCGGCGGCCTCGAAGAGGTCGTAGCCGTCGGGCCGGTCCGGCTGCATGAAGTAGACCCAGTCCGTGATGGGGCAGCCGCCCGAGCAGGGGCTGCCCTCCCAGGGGTCAGGGGCGGTGAAGGCGTCTTCCCAGTCCGTGAGCGGGTCCTCGTTCGGGTTGAGGAACGGGATCAGGCGGACGTCGTCGGCGGGGTCGTTCGCGCCGGCCTCCTCCGGGCCGATGTTCCAGAGCTCGAACGGGACCGACGCGATCTCGTTGTCGCCGAAGCCGTAGACGGCGAGGCCGCCCACCTCGGTGAAGCGGACCTCGAACTCGTCGGGGACGGCGGCCTCGATGTAGCGGCTGAGCCGGCCGATCGAGCCGTCGCCGCCGCCGGCCGAGAGGTAGTAGTCGCCGTTGGCGTTCTCGTCATGCCAGACGGTGTTGCCGTTGTAGCGTTGGCAGCCGGGGTCGGCGGGGGCACCGGCGCAGACGTCGGGCACGCCGGGGTAGGCCCGCTCGACGATGCCGTCGCCGTCGCCGGCCCACGCGGCGCGGTAGTAGAAATAGGTGAAGGAGCGGGCCTCGGAGAACGGCCCCTCCCCGATCGTGTTGGCGCCGCGGACGCGCCAGTAGAACGGGTCCTCGCGGTTGGCCTCGAGGTCGGCCTCCGTGAGCGTGACCGAGGGGCCGGGCGAGGTGACGATGTCGGGATCCGAGAAGTCGGCGTCCGCGGCGATCTGGACCTCGTAGAAGTCGGCGCGGTCCACGGGCTCCCAGGTCAGGAGCACCTCGTCCTCGCCGGAGAGGTCGGCGCCGTCGGGCGGGGCGAGGAGGGCGGGGGCCTCCCCGGGCGGGTCGGGCAGGGTGTCCGTGTCGATGGTCTCGAAGAGGGAGCCGTCGTCGTAGGCGGCCTGGACGGCGTCGCTGGCCTCGAACATCTCAGCGATGGAGTCGAAGCGGTTGTCGCCGAGGGCGAAGACGATGGCGGCGTCGAACACGCGCGACTCCCCCGGCTGGAGCGTGAACGGCTCCGACGTGATGACGATGCGGCGGTCGCCGCCGTTGTTGCCCGCGCTGATCTCGGTCCAGCCCGAGCCGGCCACGGGGTCGCCGTTGAACGCCCACGTCGTGACGTCGCCCGCGCAGTTGATGCCGATGCCGCACTCGACGAGCGGGAGCCCGTTCGTCCACCGTCCCTGCATGATGTTGTAGTACTCCGTTCCGACGATGGGGTCGGACGTGCCGGGGGGGCCGCCGCTGATGAAGTACATCCCGCTGGAGGCGCCGGTGAGGAGGTCGACGCCGATGGCCGGCGGCGGTGTGCCGTAGCCGCCGGGGCCGCCGTCGGTGTTGTTGGCGTTGTAGACGTAGGCGAGGCTCCGCAGCGAGTCGCTCCCGGCGAGGTCGTCGGACCCGTCCCCGAGGTCGACGTCGGCGAAGAACGAGAGGTAGGCGTCCTCGAACGCCTCGGTGTACCGGTTGACCACCTCGTAGCGGTAGAACGTCCCCCGGTTGAAGGCGGGGTCGTCGGGGGCTGGGATCGCGAAGGCGCTCACGCGCACCTCCAACCCGACGGGCGGCGTCTCCCACTCGTCGTGGTCGTTGCCGACGTCGTTCATGACCCAGAAGGCCGTCTGCCCCCCGTAGATCACCGGGCGCTCGCCCGCCGCGAGGTCGATGAACTGGTCGCGGCTCGTTGGCACGACGGGGTTCCCCATCGCATCTACGGTCGGTGCCCCCAGGCCGACGGGCCAGTCCTCGAGATCGGGCGTGGTGGTGCCGTCGTCCTCGTAGACCTCGACGTCGAACACGCTCACGGTGTAGACGCGGTCCCAGGCCTCGCGTCCGTTCGCGTTGAGGCGGCGGCAGTCCGGCTCGGGAAGCGTGGCGCCGGGGTCGAGCGGGCCGGGCCAGAACTCGAAGTTGGCGTAGCGCGCGCCGGCGCCACGCAGCTCGCCGTCGACCTCGCCGCCGATCCAAAGACCCGCGGCGTAGATGGCCGATGTGCCCGTCGCTTTCGGGACGATGTACTCGGCCTCGGCGGAGCCGCTGAAGAAGAGGCTCCCGGTGTCGAACAGCCGGGCGCGGACGTCGCTGATGGAGAGGTCGCCCTCGGCGGACCCGAGGGCGCAGTTGCCGGGCGTCGGCTGCGCCGAGGCGGCGGCGGCGAGGAGGAGCAGGAGGAGGGGGGAAGAGAGCCGCATGAGCGTGGGTTGTGAGCGGATGCCGCTGGAACGCAGGGCCGGAGGCTGGCTGCGGACCCGCAACGGGGGAACGCGACCCTACCTCAGAAGACGAGGGCCCCGGCCGAGACTGCTCGGCCGGGGCTCCGAAGCGAACGGACGCTGTGCGCCCGTGCATCCTGTGAGAGGCCTACCGGAGGACGGTGACCTTCTGGGTGGCGAGGGCGCCGCCCTCGGCCTCCATCACGACGACGTAGACGCCGCTGGCGAGGCGGCCGGCGTCGAGGGTCGCCTCGTGGCGACCGGCGGGCTGGACGCCGTCGGCGAGGACGGCGACCTCGCGGCCGAGGAGGTCGTAGACGGACACGCGGACGTGGCCGGCCTCGGGGGCCGAGAAGGCCACGCGCGCCTGCGTGGCGAGCGGGTTGGGCGCCACCGGGAGGAGCGCGAACGTGTCGGGCGCCTCCGGGCCGTCCTCCACGTCCACGACGGGGATCTCACCCGAGGGGAAGAGGCGGATGACGGTGCCCTCAAGGGGCGTGGTCCCGTCGCCGGCGAGGTCGCCGAAGACCATCCGGCCGATGGGGTAGACGAACTGCGAGCCGAAGTCGCCACCGGCGTAGGTGCCGGTGAGCACGTCGTTCCGGAAGCAGTAGTCCACGTAGACGCCCTGGTTGTCGCAATCGCCGCCATCAGACGGGTCGGAGTCGACCTGGGTGTCGCCGTCCATCGTCGGGTCGTAGAGCGCGCCGGCGCCGCCGAAGCCGAGGGCGGCGGCCTCGAAGAGGTCGTAGCCGTCGGGCCGGTCCGGCTGCATCCAGTAGACCCAGTCCGTGATGGGCGTGGCGTCGGCGAGGGCCCACGCATCGGTTCCGGTGAACTGGTCCTCCCAGTCCGTGAGGGGGTCGGCGTTGTTGTTGAGGAACGGGATCATGCGGACGTCGTCGGCGGGGTCGGTGGGATCGCCGATGTTCCAGAGCTCGAAGGGCACCTCCGCGATGGGGAAGGGCGCGGCGATGAAGCCGTAGGCCGCGTAGCCGCCGTCGGCGGTGAACCGCATCTCGTAGACGTCCGGGATGGCGGCCTCGACGTAGCGGCGGAGCCGGTCGAGGGAGCCGTCGCCGCCGCCGCCGGAGACGTACCAGTCGTCGTTGACGTTGGGGTCGTGCCAGACGGTGTTGCCCTCGTACTCCTCGCAGCCGGTCTGGCCGGGGTCGGCACAGGGGTCGCCGGCCGGGCTAGCGGTCTCGACGATGCCGGCGCCGTTGTCGGCCCAGTCGGCGAAGGTGGGCGCGCCGGTGTCCGGGATGAGGCGGACGACGACGCCCTCCTCGGGCGTGGTCCCGTCGCCCGCGAGGTCGGCGAAGACGAGGCGGCCGATGGGGTAGATGAAGGAGCTCCCGCCGGGGTTGTTGACGAAGTCCTGGTTCATGTAGCAGAAGTCGACGTACCACCCCTGGTTCGCGCAGTCCCCGCCGAGGAAAGGATCGGGGTCGACCTGGGTGTCGCCGTCCATCGTCGGATCATAGATGGCGCCGGGTCCGCCGAAGCCGAGGGCGGCGGCCTCGAAGAGGTCGTAGCCGTCGGGCCGGTCCGGCATCATGGCGTAGATCCAGTCCGTGATGGGGTCGCCACCGAGGGGCCAGGGGTCGAGGCCGGTGAACTCGTCCTCCCAGTCGAGGAGTTGGACGTCGTTGGCGTTGAGGAATGGGATCATGCGGACGTCGTCGGCGGGGTCGGCGGGATCGCCGATGTTCCAGAGCTCGAACGGGACCGCGGCGATCTGGCCGTCGGCAAAGCCGTAGGCGGCGAGGCCGCCGTCGGCGGTGAAGCGGACCTCGAACTGGTCGTCGGCCGCGGCCTCGGCGTAGCGCTCGAGGCGGGCCACCTCGCCCGTGCCGCCGCCGGCCGAGACGTAGTAGTCGCCGTCGATGTTGCCGTCGTGCCAGACGGTGTTGCCGCCGTACTGGAGGCAGCCGGAGACGGTGAGGTCGGGGCAGGGGTCGCCGCCGGGGTTGGCCACCTCGACGATGCCGGCGCCGGCGCCGGCCCAGCCGGGGATGACGCCGCGGTCCTGGGCCTGCAGCGGCCAGGCGACGAGCGCGACGAGCGCGGCGGCCGCGAGCACGCGCAGGAACGGAGTAGCAAGAGGGTTCATGGGAGGGGGGAATTGGTGATGGGAGACTACATCTTACGAAAACGCCCTCTTTCCACAAGGCCTTTTCCGCCGACGCCCGCAGATAACGGGAAACCCCCGACGGGAAGGCCCGCCGGGGGTTCAGTCGCACGGTGGGAGGGACGCAGGGCTCAGTACCGCGTCGTGACCGATTTCCGCGTGAGGGCCGAGAGCCACCGCGTGATGTCGATGCCCTTGGGGCAGGCCTGGACGCAGTTGAAGATGGTGTAGCACTTCCACAGCCCGTCCTTGGAGTCGACCACCTTGAGGCGCTCCTCGGGCTCGGTGTCGCGGCTGTCGAAGACGTAGCGGTAGGCCTTGAGCATGGCGGCGGGGCCGAGGTAGTCGGGGTCGGCCCACGTGCTGGGGCAGGAGTGCGTGCAGGCCCCGCACATGATGCACTTCGTGGCGTCCTCGATCACGGCGTGCTGCTCGGGGCTCTGGAGCCGCTCCTTCTCCGGCGGCGGGGTGTCGTTGACGAGCCACGGCATCACGGCGCGGTACTTCGCGAAGAACCGGTCCTGGTCCACGACGAGGTCCTTGATCACGGGCGCGGCCGGGAGCGGCTCGAACGTGACGGTCCCGCCGTCCTTGCCGACGAGGTCCTGGACGAGGACGGAGCAGGCGAGCATGTTCTCGCCGTTGATCTTCATGGCGTCGGAGCCGCAGATGCCGTGGGCGCAGCTCTTGCGGAAGGTCAGGCTCCCGTCGACGTGCCACTTGATGTGGTGGAGGAGGTCGAGCGCGCGGTCCATCGGGTCCGCGGGCACCTGGTACTCCTCCCAGCGTGGGGCCTCGTCCCGGTCCGGGTCGTAGCGCTGGATCTTGACGGTGAGTTGCATAAGGCTGCGTAATGCGTGATCCGTAATGCGTGATCCGTAGCGTTCGAGTCCTTACGCAGTACGCATCACGCAGCACGTCAGTACTTCCGTTCCTTCGGCTGGAAGCGGGTGATGACGACGTCCTTGTAGCCGATCTCGTGGCCGCCCTCGCCGTCGGCGAAGAACAGCGTGTGCTTGAGCCAGTCGTCGTCGTTGCGGACGGGGTGGTCCTCGCGGGAGTGGGCGCCGCGGCTCTCGGTCCGGTTGCGGGCGCTGGCCGTGATGGCCTCGGCGTAGTCCACCATGAACCCGACCTCGACGGCGTCCATGAGGTCGGTGTTGAACCGCTTCCCCTTGTCGCCGACGACGACGTTGTGGCTGCGGGGGCGGAGCGCCTTGAGGTCCTCGGTCGCCTCGGCGAGGGTGTCCTCGTTGCGGAAGACCGAGACGTTCTTCATCATGCTCTCCTGGAGGTCCGTTCGCACGGCGACGGCCTTCTCCCCCTCGGTGCGGGCGAGGGTGGCGTCGAGGAGGTCGCGGGTGCGGCGCTCGGGGTCGTCGGGGAGGGGCTCGTGGCGCGTGTAGTCCTCGCGGACGGCCCGGGCCAGCTCCATCCCCGTCCGCCGCCCGAAGACGACGAGGTCGAGGAGGGAGTTGGTGCCGAGGCGGTTGGCGCCGTGGACGCTCACGCAGGCGCACTCGCCGGCGGCGTAGAAGCCCGGCACGACGTCGGCGCGGTCGGCGGAGCGGACGACCTGCCCGTCGGCGTTCGTCGGGATCCCGCCCATCGCGTAGTGGCACGTCGGCGCGATCGGGATCGGCTGCTTGACCGGGTCGATGCCGAGGTAGACGCGGGAGAACGTCGAGATCTCGGGGAGCTTGTGCTCGAGCACCTCGGCGCCGACGTGCGTCATGTCGAGGACGACGTGGTCCTTGCCGTTGATGCCGCGGCCCTCACGGATCTCCTTGTAGATGCACTGGGAGACCATGTCGCGCGGGGCGAGGTCCTTGACCGTCGGCGCGTAGCGCTCCATGAACCGCTCGCCCTCGGAGTTGCGCAGGATGCCGCCCTCGCCGCGGGCGCCCTCGGTGATGAGGATGCCGAGGCGGTAGAGCCCGGTGGGGTGGAACTGCACGAACTCCATGTCCTCGAGGGGAATCCCCGCGCGGAGGGCGAGCGCGAAGCCGTCGCCCGTGCCGGCGTGCGCGTTCGAGGTCGTCTTGTAGACGCGGCCGTAGCCGCCCGTGGCGAAGCAGACGGCCTTGGCGTGGAAGGTGTGGACGTCGCCCGTGAGGATCTCGTAGGCCACGCACCCGTTGACCGCGCCGTCCTCGGTCTGGACGAGGTCGAGCACCTGGTACTCGTCGTAGAAGCGGACCTGCTTCTTGACGCACTGCTCGTAGAGGGTGTGGAGGATCATGTGGCCGGTCCGGTCGGCCGCGTAGCAGGCGCGGCGGACGGCGGCCTCGCCGTAGTTGCGGGTGTGCCCGCCGAACCGGCGCTGCGCGATCTTCCCCTCCTTGGTGCGGCTGAACGGGACGCCGTAGTGCTCGAGCTCGATGATGGTGCGCGGGGCGTCCTTGCACATCTGCTCGATGGCGTCCTGGTCGCCGAGGTAGTCCGAGCCCTTGACGGTGTCGAAGGCGTGCCAGTCCCAGCGGTCCTCCTCCTCGTTGCCGAGGGCGGCGCCGATGCCGCCCTGGGCCGCGCCGGTGTGGGAGCGGAGGGGGTGGAGCTTCGAGACGACGGCGACGTCGGCGCCGCCCTCGCGGGCGTAGAGCGCCGCCATCAGGCCGGCCCCGCCGGCCCCGACGATGACGACGTCGTGGGTGAAGGTCATAGGGGGTTCAGGGGTTGCGGGCGGGGGAGCGCCCGACGCGTCCGTCACACGTTCAGGCCCGCGACGATGACGGAGTAGGAGCCGACGACGAAGAGGACGAGGGCGAGGGCCCACGAGAGCGTGACGGCCGTCACGCGCACCATGTCGTTGCGGATGTAGTCCGTCAGGATGTTGTTGAGGCCGTAGAAGCCGTGGTGCAGCGCGAAGACGAGGAAGAGGAGGTTGAAGCCTTTCCAGAGCACGGCGTAGACGGGGTCGGCCAGCCGAAGCATGAGGACGTCGTAGGGCGTGGCGGCCGTCGTGCCCGCGACGGGCTGCGCCGCCGTCGGGGTGGAGCGGGCGCCCTCAGCGGGGATGATCGGCTGGGGCACGTCGCCGTCGCGCATCCGCTCCTGGCGCTCGCGCACGGCCTCGTTGGCCTCGTCGGAGTACTCGGGGAGCACGCCGCGCTCGGCCTCCTCGGCCGTGATCACCGACTTCGTGACGCTCCGCGTCGTCCGGTCGTAGTGCTGGACCCAGAAGTGGGTGATGAGGAGGAAGACGAGGAAGGTCCCCGTGATCCGGTGGGTGAACCATTGGAAGGCGCTGCTCCGGGCGGTCCGGCCGTAGGTCTTCGACATGGGGGCGTCGCGCGGCTGCGCGTCAGGCGCTGAAGTGGTCGACGAGGGCGGCGATGCTCGGGTAGCCGCCGACGAGGAAGAGGACGGCGGCGACGAGGCCGAGCGTCCAGAACAGCTTCCGCTGGTTCGGGCTCCACCCCAGGAAATCAATGAGCACGATGCGGAGCCCGTTGAGGGAGTGCCACGCCACGGCGCCGAGGAGGAGGAACTCGCCCACCTTGAAGACCGGCGCGTGGTACCCCGCGATGAGGGCGTTGTAGGCCTCCGGGTTCGTGATCGCCTTCAGCCCCCAGACGTGGACGACGAGGTAGCCCACGAGGGCGAGGCCGGTGAGCCGGTGGAGCATCCACGCGAACATCCCCGTGCGGATCTTGTACCGCGTGACGGGTTTGGGCTTGACTTCCTGGACGACGGTGGACATGGCGGGGGGCGAGCGTCGGAGGGGGCAAGCTACCGCCCTCCGTGCGCGGTGTTTCAGAGAAAACTGAAAGCCCGGGCGGGGCGCAGCAGGTTCATCCCAAGTTAACCCCGGGGCCCCACGGCGGCACGCTGGCCGGCGCCGCCACGAACGCGCGGGGGCGGCCCATGCGAGCCGCCCCCGTCGAGCCTGGGATCGAGGTCGCCGAGCGGTCGCGGGCTACCGCTCCTCGATCGGCGTCACCGTGAGGCCGTGCGGGCCGTTGTAGCCGGCGCGCGGGCGGATGAGCCGGTTGGCCTCCCACTGCTCGAGGAGGTGGGCCGTCCAGCCCGTCATCCGGGAGATGGCGAAGATCGGGGTGTAGAGGTCGCGCGCGATGCCGAGGAGGTAGTAGACGCTGGCCGAGTAGAAGTCGACGTTGGCCTCGAGCCCCTTCTCGTCCTTGACCGTCTGCCGGATGGCGTCGGAGAGCTCGAGCCACTTGCGCTCGCCCTTCTCCTCAGAGAGCCCCTCGAGCATGTCGCGGAGGATGGTGGCGCGGGGGTCGAGCGTCTTGTAGACGCGGTGCCCGATGCCCATGACCTTCTCCTTGTTGGCGAGCTTCTGCTCGATGTAGGTCCTGGGGTCGGCCCCCTTCTCGTCGATGTCGAGGAGCATCTCCATCACGGCGATGTTGGCGCCGCCGTGGAGCGGCCCCTTGAGCGCGCCCATGGCGCCGGTGATGGCGGAGTAGAGGTCGGAGAGGGTGGCGCCGATGACGCGGGCGGCGAAGGTGCTCGCGTTGAGGCCGTGCTCGGCGTGGAGCACGAGCGCGGCGTCCATGATCTTCTCGGCCTCGGGCCCCGGCGCCTCCCCGTTGAGCATGTAGAGGAAGTCGAACGCCGTCGAGCCCTCGCCCTTGGGCGCCATGGGCTCGTGCCCCTTGCGGATGCGGTCGAAGGCGGCCACGAGCGTGGGCAGCTTCGCCGTGAGGCGGATGCTCTTGCGGAGGTTGGCCTCCCGGCTCATGTCCTCGGCCTCGTCGTCGTAGAGGGCGAGCATCGAGACGGCCGTGCGGAGCGCCGCCATCGGGTTGGCGGTCTTGGGCGTGTGGTGCCGGAGGTGGTCGATGAGGTCGGGGTGGACCGCGCGCGCCTCACGGAGCTGCGCGTGGAGGTCGTCGAGCTGCGCCCGGTTGGGGAGGTCGCCGTGCCAGAGGAGGTAGGCCACCTCCTCGAAGGTCGCGTTGCGGGCGAGGTCCTCGATGCTGTAGCCGCGGTAGACCAGGAGCCCCTGCTCGCCGTCGATGAAGGAGAGTGCGGAGTCGAGGGCGACGACGCCTTCGAGGCCTCGCGCCTTGACGGGGGCGGCGCCGTTGTCGGTGGCCGGCTGGCCGGTGGTCTGCGGGGAAGGGGGAGTAGCCATGGGGTCGGGTCGGGTCGGGGCCGGCAGGGCCCGCCGGCGGCGGCGGGAGCGCGAGGGATACTAACCCTGTCAACCCGTCGAGGTGCGCCGGGTTCGGGCGGATTTCGTGCGAAAGCCGCGCGCCACAGCGCGCTCCGGGACCCGCCGGGCGATCCCGGCGCGCCCGGCCGCCGTAGCACGTTGCTGGCCCACGGGCTTGTGCGTAGCTTCTCGTCCGTTCTATAGGGTGAAGCCGGCCTCCGCCGGACCCGCACGCATTTCCCTCAGCAGGCCGCCCTGCCGGGCTCGCAGCCTGGCGCCCCGCGGCCCCTGCTGCCGGCCCCGCGCTTAGCCTCGACGCTCGCGCTCCGCACGCCCGCCTCGCGGCCGCGGCGAGCCCGACGCCCGTCCAACCCCTTTTGGGTCCGCATCGCCCGATGCCTCCCGTTCTGTACATCCTCCGCGCGCTCGCCCGCTGGGTGGCTGCCCGACCGGCCGGTTGGCCGGGGCGGGCCCGCCCCGCCGTGGCGCCGCCCGGCGCCTCGACCCCGGGCCTCGGCCCGCGGCTCGCCCGTCCGCTCCGGCGGCGCCGCGCAGCCCTCCGTGGCCCAGGCTCCGCGCCAGCGCGCCCCCCCATCCCCCATGAAGAAAGAGATCGTCATCAACGCGAGCAAGGACCGCTCGCGCATCGCCATCGTAGAGGATGGCGAGCTGGTAGAGCTGTACGTCGAACATCCGGATAACGTCCGCACCCTCGGCAACATCTACCTCGGCCGCATCCGCAAGATCATGCCCGCCATTAAGGCGGCGTTCGTGGACATCGGCCAGAAGCAGGACGCCTTCCTCCACTTCTCGGACCTCACCGACAACCTCCCCGAGCTCCTCGCCATCGCGGGCGAGCCGGTGCCGGGGTACGAGGCCGGGCACTCGCTCTCGCACGCCCCGCAGAAGCGCGTCGCCGACGACGAGAGCGAGCCCGACATCGAGGACAAGCTCGACTTCGACAGCGACGACGAGGAGCCCCCCGCCCGGAACCGTGGCGGGCGAGGCCGCTCGCGCGGCCGGGGGCGGGGCCGCTCCCGAGGCCGCGGAGGGCGCCGGCGCCGCGAGGAGGAGGAGGAGGAGCAGGAGCGCGACGAAGAGCGCGCGCGCCGGCCCTCGCCCTTCGTCATCGACCTCACGATGAAGACGGGCAAGCTCGAGACCGGCGGCGACAACGCCGCGACGGCCGAGAAGCCCGCGCGTCGTAGTCCCAGCCGCCCGCGCGACGACCGGTCCACGCCGGACTCCGACGCGAAGCCGGACGCGAAGAAGGCGAAGCGGACGGCACCGAACGAGGAGGCGCCGAGCGAGGCGCCGGACGCCCCGAAGGCGCGGGGCGAGGAGGCGAACGACGCCGAGGGGGGCGAGAAGCCCGCCCGCCGCCGCCGGGGCCGCCGAGGCGGCCGCCGCCGGGGCCGCTCGCAGAACGCGCCCGACGCCGCGGG
>JAWWCA010000056.1:0-17192 GCA_033720695.1 Rubricoccaceae bacterium | reverse complement strand
GCCGCGTGGGCGTTGACGACACCGCCCGTCGCAGAGAGGGCGCCGAACCCGACGGCCTCGCCGGTCTCGCTCCCGGGCCGCGGCACCTCGGCGTCGTGGCGGGTGGCGGTGTCGAGGAGGAGCGTGCGGACGTCGGCCGGGGCGAGGTCGGGGTAGTAGGCGAGGAGGAGGGCGGCGACGCCGGAGACGAGCGGGGCCGCGAGGCTGGTGCCGTCGGTGGTCGTGGTGCGGTCGCCGGGAGCCAGCGTCGTGATCCGCTCGCCGGGCGCGAACACGTCCACGCGCGTCTGGCCGTAATTGCTGAAGGAGGCGGCGAGCGCGGCGTCCCAGCGCGAGGCGCCCACCTCGATCCAGTTCGCGGCCTCGGGGCCGTCGGCGAGGAGTCGGTTCGGGAAGTTGGGCGCGACGTCGATGTCGGCGCCGTCGTTGCCGGCGGCGTGGACGAGGAGGACGCCGCGCGCCTCGGCGTAGCGGACGGCCGCGTCCACCCACGGCTTCTCGGGCGAGAGCCCCTTGCCGAAGCTCATGTTGACGACATCGGCGCCGTTGTCGACGGCGTAGCGGATGGCGTTCGCCACGTCCTTGTCGCGCTCGTCGCCGTTGGGTACGGCGCGGATGGGCATCACGAGGACGCCCGGCGCCACGCCGTCGATGCCGAGCCCGTTGCCGCGGACGGCGGCGATGACGCCCGCCACGGCCGTCCCGTGGCTGGGGTCGGGGCCGGCCACGTCGGGGTTGCCGTAGAAGCGGTCCTCGGCGTCGGCGTAGTCGTCGCCGACGATGCCGCGGGGGTCGAAGTCGGGGTCGAGGCCGTAGCGGAGGCGGGCCTCCAGGCTCTCGAACTGATCGGCGAGGTCGCGGGCGGTGAGGCCGTTGGCGGCGAGGTAGAGGAGGATGTCGCGGGACTGCGCGAGGGCGGGGTCGTCGGTGGCGAGCGCCTGGAGGTCCTCGGTGGTGTAGGCGTCGGCGTCGGCGAGCTGGAAGTGGTCGCGGACGAGGGCGTCGGCGCGCTGGACGACGGGGGCGATGCCGCCGAGTTGGGCGACGTACCCCTCGTACTCGGCGCGCTCGGCGGCCAGCTCGGCCTCCAGCTCAACCAGCCGCGCGCGCGCCTCGGGGGCGACGTTCGTGGCGGCGGCCTCGCGGCGGAGCCGGGCCACCTCGCGCGCCAGCTCGAACGTGTCGTACTTCACGTGGCGCCCGTCGGGGCCGCCGATGAAGTTCCAGCCGTGGACGTCGTCCGCATAGCCGTTCCCGTCGTCGTCGAGGCCGTTGCCGGGGATCTCGTCCTCGTTCGTCCAGATCTGTCCTGCCAGGTCCTCGTGCTCGATGTCCACGCCGCTGTCGATCACGGCCACGACGACGGTGCGCTGCGGCTCCCGATCGGCGAGCGTCTCGTAGGCACGGTCGAGCGAGAGGCCGTAGACCCCGTCGGCCTCGGCATCGCCGAGGTGCCAGCCGTCGGCGGGGCCGTCGGGCGCGGGCTGGGCGAGGGCAGGGACGGCGAGGCCGAGGAGGAGCCCGAGAAGGGGGAGGCGTCGGAGCATGGGGGCAGGGGTGGGCAGGGGCGCGGGAGTATACGGCGTCCGCAGGCGGCGCGGACGGAGCGGGCTAACGTGGTCCTGCGGGTCCCTGGTATGGCATCGACGGGAGACACCAAATCTTCCCCTATCGAGCCGCCAGCGTCCGGCCGTGTGCTCCCTCCGCTCCTCCTTCCATGCCACTCGCTATGAGGCTGCTCGTCCCGAAATGACGGCGCCCGCGCCACCGGGGTCGGGAGGCGCATCGGCGACCCGCCGGGGAGAAAGGATGCGGGGGTGTAGAATAGTCGCCGTGGGCGAGGCGTTGGAGCGAGGCACCCCCCGCCCTTCGGAGACCAATCCTCGGAGTGCGGGAGGTCCCGTCCCGAATCGCTCCTCCCACGAGTCTACAGCGCGGCCCTGCGGATCCTGGATACCGACTCTCGGTTCTCTCCACTTCCCCCCCCGCACCCATGCTCATGCCGCGCATCCTCTGGGCCGACGACGAGATTGACCTCCTCCGGCCCCACGTCCTCTTCCTCGAAGCCAAGGGCTACGACGTCGACAGCGTCACGAACGGGGCCGACGCCGTCGCGCGCGCGCGCCAGCACCGCTACGACGTCGTCTTCCTCGATGAGCAGATGCCCGGCGTCGGCGGCCTCGACGCGCTCCAGGAGATCAAGGCGGCCCAGCCCGAGCTCCCCGTCGTGATGATCACGAAGAGCGAGGAGGAGCACATCATGGAGGACGCCCTCGGCGGCCAGATCTCCGACTACCTCATCAAGCCGGTCAACCCCAAGCAGATCCTGCTCACCGTCAAGCGCCTCCTCGAAGGGGAGCGGATCCGGGAGCAGAAGGCGAGCCAGGACTACCTCCAGGCCTTCGGCCGCCTCTCGGCCCAGCTCGGCGGACGCCTCGACGTGGCCGAGTGGGAGGAGGTCTACAGCCAGCTCGTCCGCTACGACCTCGAGCTGGAGGGCGCCGACGAGGGCGTCCGCCAGATCCTCGGCGACCAGTACCGCGAGGCGAACGCGCAGTTCACCCGGTTCGTGGAGGAGGCGTACCCCGGCTGGATCGCGGCCGCCAAGAACGGCGAGAAGCCGGGCGAGACGCGCCCGCCGCTCAGCCACGACGTCGTCCCGCAGTGGGTGCTCCCGAAGCTGAAGGGCGGCCGCGCGGCCGAGGACCGCCCCGTCCTCTTCCTCCTCATCGACTGCATGCGGTACGACCAGTGGCTGCTCTTCGAGCGGTTGCTGTTCCCCCTCTTCGAGGTCGAGAAGGACTGGCACGTGGGGCTCCTCCCCACGGCGACGCCCTACTCCCGCAACGCCATCTTCTCCGGGCTCCTCCCCATCGACATCGCCGCGCGCTTCCCGCGGCGGTGGTCGCTCAACGACCGCGATGACGAGGCCTCGCTGAACCAGCACGAGGGGGAGTTCCTCCAGGACCTCCTCTCGCGCCGCCACCTCGACGTCCGGATGCGCTACGACAAGCTCGTCAGCCAGGCCGACGGCGCCGCCTTCGCCGAGTCCGTTCGCGACTACCTCCAGCACGACCTCGCCGCCGTCGTCGTCAACTTCGTCGACATCCTCGCCCACTCCCGCTCCGACACGGCCATCCTCAAGGAGATCGCCCCGGACGAGCGGGCCTACCGCGCCCTCACGATGGCGTGGTTCGAGCACTCGTGGCTCTACGCCGCCTTCCAGGAGCTCGCCCGCCAGGACTGCACCGTCGTCGTGACCACGGACCACGGCGCCATCCGCTCGCTCCACGCCACCAAGGTCATCGGCGACCGCGAGACCTCGACGAGCCTCCGCTACAAGTACGGCCGCAACCTCAAGGTGGACGACGCCGACGCCATCTTCGTCAAGGAGCCGGAGACGTACGGGCTCCCGCGCACGAGCCTGAACGAGAACTACATCTTCGCGCGGAGCGACTACTACTTCGTCTACCCGACGAATTACCACCGCTACCTCAACCAGTACCACGACACGTTCCAGCACGGCGGCGTGAGCCTGGAGGAGATGCTGCTGCCGGTCGTGACGCTTCGCCCGCGCGGGTGACGGGACCGGGCGGCGGAGCGCTAACTTCGTCCGCTCCGCCAGCCCTGCAGCCTTATGGACGAGTTCGTGCGCGGGATCGCCGCGCGCCTCCGCGACGCCTTCGACCCCGAAGTGATGGGCGGGGCCCTCGCCGCGTTCGTGGCGAACCTCATCGTGGGGCTCCTCACGTTCGCGGCGTTCTACCTCCTGTGGCGGCTGCTGGACCGCGGGCTCCGCGGCCTCATCCGCCGCTCGGACGTGGACGCGACCTCGGCGAGCTTCCTGGAGACGGCGCTGAAGTACGTCGTCCTCGTCATCGGGGCCGTGCAGGCCCTCGCCGTCGCCGGGATCAACACGGCCGCCGTCATCGCCAGCCTCGGCCTCGCCGGCCTGACGGTCGGCTTCGCCGCCCGCGACGCGCTCTCGAACCTGATCTCGGGCCTCCTCATCTTCTGGGACCGCCCGTTCGTCATCGGCGACCTCGTCGAGGTCGAGGGCGACTACGGGCGCGTGGACCGCATCACGCTCCGGAGCACGCGCGTCGTGACCGTCGACGGCAAGATGCTCGCCGTCCCGAACTCGACCATCATCAACACGACGGTCGCCTCCTACACCAACTTCCCGCACCTCCGCCTCGACATCGCCGTGACGGTCGGGGTGGAGGAGGACCTCGACCGCGTGCGCGCCGTCCTGCTCGGCCTCGTCGCCGACGACCCCGTGTTCCTCCCGGAGCCGCCGCCGCGGATGGTCGTGACCGCGCTCAACGACTACAACGTCGAGGTCCAGCTCCAGGCGTGGCTGTCCGACGAGCGCGAGCACATCCCGCAGCGGTTCGCCCTCCGCGAGCGCGTGTTCAAGGCGCTCACGGCGGCCGGCGTCGAGATGCCGTTCGAGACCCTCCAGCTCGCGCCCGTCACCGTGGAGACGCACGCGGCCCAGGGCGACGGCGCCACCCGGTGACGCGATGCCCGAGCCTCCTCCCAACCACGTGCACCCCCTGACGCGCGACGCGTGGCGTGCCTGGCTCGAACAGGCGCACGCCCGCGAGGAGGGCGTGTGGCTCGTCCGCTACAAGAAGGCCACCGGCAAGCCGACGCTGAGCTACGACGAGGCCGTCGAGGAGGCGATCTGCTTCGGGTGGGTGGACAGCCTCCCGCGCAAGCTCGACGACGAGCGCTCCCTCCTCTACGTCGCCCCGCGCAAGCCGGGCAGCGGCTGGAGCCGCCGCAACAAGGAGCGCATGGCGAAGATGGCGGAGGCCGGGAAGATGGCCCCAGCCGGCCTGGCGAAGGTGGCGGCCGCGAAGGCCGACGGCTCGTGGAGCGCACTGGACGCCGTCGAGAACCTCGTCGTGCCCGACGACCTGGCGGCGGCGTTTGAGGCGCACCCCGGAGCGGCCGCCGAGTGGGAGGCGTTCCCCCGCTCGGCCAAGCGCGGCATCCTCGAATGGATCCAGAACGCGAAGCGCGACCCGACGCGCCGGAAGCGGGTCGAGGAGACGGCCCGCCTCGCGCAGCGGGGCGAGCGGGCCAACCAGTGGCCCCGGAAGAGCTAGCTCGCCCCATGCCCTCGGCGCCCGATCACCCCCTCTACGGCCTCCTCCCGGCCGAGACCGCCTCGCCAGTCGAGACCCTCGCCCTCGGCGAGCGCCTCGCCGCGCACCTCCGGCCCGGCGACGTGCTCGCCCTCTACGGCGACCTCGGGGCCGGCAAGACACACCTCGCCAAGGGGCTCGCCCGCGGCCTCGGCGCCGACGCCGAGGACGTCTCCTCGCCCACCTTCACGCTCGTCAACGAGTACGCCACCGACCCGCCGCTCTACCACCTCGACGTCTACCGCATCGAGCGGCTGCACGAGCTCGAGGAGATCGGCGTCGAGGAGATCCTGTGGGGCGAGGGCGTCTGCGTGGTCGAGTGGCCCGAGCGGATGGAGCCCCTGCTTCCAGCCCACACCCTGCGCGTCCGGCTCCTCCACCTCGACGGCGACCGTCGGCGGGTGGAGGCGGGAGGAGGGTAGGGGCGCGCGAGGGGGTACGACCCTCGACCCGCCGCCCACTCAAGACCCCGTGACCTACCCCGACGCCCTCGCCCTCCTCCACGCCCTCCCCCGCTTCGCCGACGCCGGGGCGGCTGCCTACAGGCCGGGGCTGGACCGGATGGAGCGGCTGATGGACGCGATGGGGCGGCCGCACGAGCGGCTCCGCGCTGTTCACATCGCCGGCACGAACGGGAAGGGCTCGACGGCCTCGTTCGTGGCCGCGATCGCAACGGCGAGCGGGCGGCGCGTGGGGCTCCACACCTCGCCGCACCTGTGGGACTTCGCCGAGCGCCTCCGCCTCGACGGTCGGCCGGCCCCCCCCGCCTGGATCGCCGAGGCCGTCGCCCGGCACCGCGCGGCGTTCGACCGCATCGAGCCGAGCTTCTTCGAGGCGAGCGTGGCCCTCGCCTTCCGCTACTTCGCCGACGAGGCCGTGGACCTCGCCGTCGTTGAGGTCGGCCTCGGTGGGCGCCTCGACGCGACGAACGTGCTGCCCGCCGCCTCTGTCGCGGCGTGCGGCATCACCACGATCGGCCTCGACCACACCGACCTGCTGGGCGACACGCTCCCAGAGATCGCGCGCGAGAAGGCGGGGATCGCCAAGCGGGGTGTGCCGCTCCTGACGAGCGCGGAGGGGCCGGGGGTGCTGGATGCCATCGGGGCCACCGCCGGGGCGGCCGGGGCGCCGGTGGAGCGGGTGCGCGAGACGGTCGCCCTGTCCACAGACGCGACCGACGCCGAGGGCCTCGGGCTCCGCCTCCGAACGCCCCGGCGGGACTACGGGCGGACCCGCCTCGGGCTGCCGGGGAGGCACCAGGCGTGGAACGCCGCGCTCGCCGTGCGCCTCGTGGAGACGGGACTGGAGGAGGTGCCTGCGGACGCGGTGCGCGCGGGGCTGGCGGACGTCCGGCGCCTGAGCGGTCTCCGCGGGCGCGGCGAAGCGTGGAGCGCGTCGCCACGCGTCGTGGCCGACGTGGCGCACAACCCGGACGGGTGGCGCGCGGCCCTCGCCGCGGCGCAGCCGGAGGGCACGGGGCGGCTGTGGACGCTCGTCGGCGTGATGGCGGACAAGGACGCCGACGCCCTCGCAGCCCTCCTCGCCGAGGCCGGCGCCACGGCGATCCCGGTGGACCTCCCGTCGCCCCGGGCGCTCGGGAGGATGGCGCTCGCGGACCGCCTCCGAGCGGCGGGGGTGCCGGTCACGATGGCGGCGACGGCGGGGGAGGGGGTGCGCTTGTTCCGACGGCTCGCCGGTCCCGGGGACACGCTCCTCGTGACCGGGTCCCATCTCACCGTCGAGGCGCTCGGCCCGGCGCCCGGTCCAGCGCTCGGGGGGCACACGTAGGACGCGGATCGGCGTGAACCGGGCACACGCTGTTCCGTATATCCCCCTCCCGGGTGTGCGAGCCGCCGGCCGTCGTGGCGACTGACCGTTTAACTTCAGTAGCTTACGGACGAGCAGTCGTTCGCGGACGCACGCTTCGCCCCTCTCTCTCTGCCCCTCTCACGGTCGCGCAGTGCTGGCGTCCCCGCCGGTGCTGGAGCCTGCTATGAACATCGCCTCGCTCAACGAGAAGAAGATCTCCGAGCTCCAGCAGATCGCCCGCCGCCTCGGCGTCCGCGACTACTCCGACCTCCGCAAGCGGGACCTCATCTACCAGATCCTCGAAGCCAACGCTGCCTCTGATATCGACGAGGACGAGCTGATGGCGCTGGGGGACGACGGCGAGGACGGCGAGCGAGAGTGGGAGCCCTCCGAGCGCGGGGCGCGCGTGGACCGCCCGGCCACCGCGGGCGCCCAGACCCCCGCCCAGACCCCCGCCCAGCTCCGACGCGCCGCCCGCATGAACCGGCCCCGCTTCCCCATCGCGGACCACTGGCCCGAGTACATGCAGCGCTACGAGCCGCGGAATGCCCGGCTCGAAGGCATGATCCGGAAGGAGGGCGTCCTCGAGATCCTCCCCGACGGCTACGGCTTCCTCCGCTCCGCCGACTACAACTACCTCCCCTCGCCCGACGACATCTACGTCTCGCCGAGCCAGATCAAGCGGTTCTCCCTCAAGGTCGGCGACACCGTCGACGGCGAGATCCGGCCGCCCAAGGAGGGCGAGCGCTTCTTCGCCCTCATCCGTGTCAACGCCATCAACGGCCGCGCCCCGGAGGTCTTCACCGAGCGCCTCGGCTACGACTTCCTCACCCCCTCCTACCCCGACGAGCAGATCCGGCTCGAGACCACGCCCGACGAGCTCTCGACCCGCATCGTCGACCTCTTCTGCCCCATCGGCAAGGGGCAGCGCGGCCTCATCGTGGCCCAGCCCAAGACGGGCAAGACCGTCCTCCTCCAGAAGATCGCCAACGCGATCACGACGAACTACCCCGACTCCTACCTCATCGTCCTCCTCATCGACGAGCGGCCCGAGGAGGTCACCGATTTCGAGCGGAACGTCGACGCGGCCGAGGTCATCGCCTCGACGTTCGACGAGGCCCCCGAGCGCCACATCCAGGTGGCCGACGTCGTGCTCGAGAAGGCGAAGCGGCTCGTCGAGGCCGGGCAGGACGTCGTCATCCTCCTCGACTCCATCACGCGGCTGGCGCGGGCGCACAACGCCGCGTTCGAGGGGCAGAGCCGCACGATGAGCGGCGGGCTGGAGGCCGGCGCCCTCCGCGGGCCCAAGAAGCTCTTCGGCGCCGCCCGCGCCGTCGAGGAGGGCGGCAGCCTGACGGTCATCGGCACGGCGCTCGTCGACACCGGCAGCCGGATGGACGACGTGATCTTCGAGGAGTTCAAGGGCACCGGCAACATGGAGATGGCGCTCTCGCGCGACCTCGCCGACCGCCGGATCTACCCCGCCATCGACATCGTCAAGAGCGGCACCCGCCGCGAGGAGATGCTGATTCCCAAAGAGCGGCTCAACCGGATCTGGATCCTCCGCCAACTCCTCGCCGACATGGACCCCGTCAACGCCATGCTCTTCCTCCTCGAGCGGATGCGGGACAGCGAGAGCAACGAGGAGTTCTTGACGTCGATGAGCCAGTGAGCCGCGCGTGCGGCGCGCGGGCTACAGGGCGGCCGTGGGCTCCTGCTCCGCCGCTCCCTCCCCCACCCCGACGGGCTCCGGCAGGGCGCGCCACACCAGCAGCGCCATGAGCAGGATGGCGGCGGCCGAGGCGAAGGTGGTCATGCGGTAGCCGGCCCCGGCGTAGAGCACGCCCGAGAGCGCCGCGCCGAGCGCCGTCCCGATCTGGCCGACGGCGATCGTGAGCGAGAGGAGCGATCCGCGCTGGCGGTCTGGGACGAGCGCCGTGAGGAGGGCCTGCAGCGGCGTCATCCGCATGGCGAAGAGCACCATGATCCCGAGGTAGATCGGGTAGGCCACCCACCGGTCCACGACGACGTACGTCACGGCCAGCGTCACGACGGCCAGCCCGAGGCACGACGCGAGGATGAGCGGCTTCCGCCCGATCCGGTCCGAGAGCGTGCCCGCCGCCGGGCCCGTCACCACGCCCGCGGCCCCGCCCACCAGGAACAGCGTCGCGATGAAGTCGACGTCGAGGCCGAAGAGGCGGAAGGGGCGGCCGAAGACGGTGATCCCGAGCGGGAACCGCTCCGTGAGCCACTGCGGGAGGTAGACGACGAGGAGCCCGAGGCTGAGGTACATCAGGAAGTACGTCACCGCCGCCACGAGGGCGTCCCGCTGGCCGAGGAGGCGGGGGTAGCGGAGGAGGCGGTCGCGGAGCGAGAGCCGCCGCTCGCGCTCGACGTCCGGCTGCGGCACGATCGTCAGCACGAGCACGAACGCCACCGCCATCACGGCGGCGAAGGCGAGGAACGGCGTCCGGAAGTCGTACCCCACGGCGAGGACGCGGCCGACGGGGATGCCGAGGACGAGCCCGAACGGGACCCCGCTCATGACCCACCCCGCCGCCCACCCCCGCCGGTGGTACGGGAAGTAGTCCCCGACGTACGAGACGGCGGCGCCCGAGAGCATCCCGCCGCCCGCGCCGGCCAGGACGCGCATGGCGAGGAGCATCGAGAACGAGCGGGCGAGGCCGTGGAGGGCCAGCGCCACGACGAGCGTGCCCGCCCCGAGGAGGAGCACCCGGCGCCGCCCGACCCGGTCCGACACCGGGCCCATCACGAGCGCCGCGATCGCCAGCACCAGGGAGTACACCGTCACGAGCAGCCCGAGCCGCGAGGGGTCCACGTCCAGCGCCTCGCCGATCACCGGGAGGATCGGGGTGACGATGATGGTCTGGCTCGCCGACGAGAACACGACGAGCCAGAGCGCGAACAGGATCAGGTAAACCCGAAGCGGGGAGGAGGTGGACAGGGAGGAGATCGGCTCGTCGGAAGAGGTGACGCTCGTAGCCGTGGATGGGAGAAAAGTTCGGCCGGCCCGGCCGGCCGTCGGCGTCTCGCCGGTGGAGAGGGGGTCGTGAAGCGAGGGGGCCGCCGGGCGCCTAGCCCGCCAGTGTTGTCTCGTCTGGCTCCCGCTGCCGCGGGCCGTGCGGACGATAACGATACGGTAACGACAGGGTAACAGCGCCGCAACGGGGGCAGGCGAAGTTGCCCGCGCTGACGCTCTCACCGCTCCCACTCCAGTCCGGCGCCGCTTCTCCCACCATCTCACCCTTCCCCATGTCGCTCCCACGTCCGTGCGCCTCGTGCGCTTGGTACGCCAGTGCTCTGGCGGTGCTCGTCCTCCTCGCCCCTGCCGTGGCCGCCCAGACCGGCACGATCTCCGGCGTCGTCGTCGACGAGGCCCTCGGGGAATCGCTCATCGGCGTCAACGTCCAGGCGTTCGGGGCGGGCACCGGGGCCATGGCTGGCGGCAGTGCCACCGACCTCAACGGCCGGTACCGCATCCTGGGCCTCGCCCCGGGCGCCTACGACCTCGTCTTCTCCTACCTCGGGTACACACGGCAGCGCGTGACCGGGGTGGCAGTCGCCGCGGGCGAGACGGCAAGGGTTGACGCGGCGCTCGCCGAGGAGGCCGTCGAGCTGGGCGACGAGGTCGTCATCGAAGCGACGATGATCCAGAACAGCGACGCGGCGCTCCTCGCACAGCGCGCGCGCGCGGCCGCCGTCTCCGACGCCGTCGGCGCCGACGCGATCGCGCGGAGCGGTTCCTCGACGGCCTCCGACGCCATGCAGCAGGTGACCGGCGCCAGCGTCGTGGACGGGCGCTACGTCTTCGTCCGTGGCCTCGGCGACCGCTACCTCAACGTCCAGCTCAACGGCGCCGTCCTCCCCTCCTCCGACCCCGACCGCAACGCCGTCCCGCTCGACCTCTTCCCCTCTGGCCTCCTCGACAACATCGTCACGTCGAAGACCTTCACGCCCGACCGCCCCGGCTCGTTCACCGGCGGCGCCGTGGACATCGGCACGCGGGTGTTCCCGGAGGCCCTGACCGTGTCGTTCTCGGCGTCGGGCTCCTTCGACACCAACGCCGCCCCCGGCGACGACGTCCTGGGCATCCCCGGCGGTGGGATCGGCCTCCTCGGCACGGCCGAGGGCGGCCTGCCCGCGGAGCTGGAGGATGCCGACATTCCCAACATCGGGGAGACGTTCGGCAACCCGGCAGCGGCGGAGGAGCTGACCCGGCTCTCGCGCCTCTTCGACCCGGCCATGGCGCCCGTCACCGAGAGCGCCCCTCTCGAACAGAGCTACAGCGCCTCCGTCGGCAACCAGACGACGCTCTTCGGCCGGCCGCTCGGCTTCGTCGGCTCGCTCAACTGGAGCCGGAACGTCTCCTCCTACGACGGCGGCCGGTTCGGGCAGTACTCCCTCCCGGGCAGCGTCGAGGACGCCAGTGAGCTCGTGCCCGACATCCTGCTCGCCACCCGTTCCGCCACCGACGAGGTGCTCTGGGGCGGGCTCGTCAACCTCGCCCTTCGCCCCGGCGAGCGCCACGAGGTGGGCCTCAACCTGATCTACAACCGGAGCGCCGAGGCTACGGCCAGCTACCGCGCCGGCAGCCTCCCCCGCGACCTCTCGGCGAGCCAGGTCTACGAGACGCGCGCCCTCGAGACCACCGAGCGCGCCCTCGGCTCGGCGCAGCTCCGCGGCGAGCACGTCCTCACCGACGCCGGGCTGCAGGTGGAGTGGACGGCGGCCCTCGCGCAAACGGCGCAGGATGAGCCCGATCTCCGCTACTTCTCCAACCACTTCTCGCCCGGCTCCGACACCACCTACTCGATTGCGGCCAACCTCTACCCCGAGCCGACGCGCTACTTCCGCAACCTCACCGAGAACAGCGCCACGGCAGGCGTCGACGTGACCGTCCCGGTCCGTCTCCTCGACCGCGCCCTCCGCGTCAAGGTCGGCGGCGCCTTCGACGGCCGCTCGCGCGAGTTCCGCGAGCGGCGGTTCGAGTTCCAGCGCAACAGCCAGGTCCGTTACGAAGGCGATTCGGAGGCGTTCTTCGGCGAGGAGGGCGTGGGGGTCGTGGACACCGACGCCTCGGGCAATCCCATCTTCGGCAACTACGTCGTCGACCTGACGTCGCCCCGCAACAACTACGACGGCGACCAGACGGTCGCCGCCGGCTACGCCCTCGTGGACGCCCTCGTGACGGAGCGGCTCCGCGTCATCGGCGGCGCGCGCCTGGAGACGACCGACATCGCCGTCGAGAACTTCTCGTCGCCCTCGCGCCGCGGCGAGATCCGCGAGACCGACGTGCTCCCGGCGCTCAGCGCCGTCTACGCGCTCGGGGAGGGGATGAACCTCCGCGCCGCCTACGGCCGCACGCTGGCCCGCCCGACGTTCCGCGAGTTCGCGCCCTACGCCTCGTACGACTTCGCCGCCAACGCCATCTTCCTCGGCAACCCCGGCCTCGAGCGCACCCTCATCGACAACGTCGACGTGCGCTGGGAGTGGTTCTACCAGCCCGGGATGATCCTCGCGGCGAGCGGCTTCTACAAGCAGTTCGACGGCCCCATCGAGCGCGTCATCAGCCCGCAGGCGACCAACCTCGAGGTGCAGTTCCGCAACCTCGCCGACGCGACCGTCTACGGCGCCGAGTTCGAGGCGCGCACCCGGCTCGGCTTCCTCGCCGGGTTCCTGCGGGACGTCCGCCTCGGCGGCAACCTGACGCTCGTGCAGTCGGCCGTCTCGATTGCGCCGGATGAGTTGGCGCAGATCCGTCTCTTCGATCCTAGCGCCGAGGACACGCGCCCGCTCCAGGGCCAGAGCCCGTACGTGCTCAACCTCGACCTCGGCTACGAGACCGTCGGCGGCACGTCGCTCAACCTCTACTACAACCTCTTCGGGCCGCGGCTCTACACCGTCGCCCGCGGCGGTCAGCCCGATTACTACGAGCAGCCCCGCGCCGTGCTCGACGTCATCGGCAGTCAGGCCCTCGGTCGCGGCTTCACCCTCAAGGCCTCGGGCAAGAACCTCCTCGGGTCCGATTTCGAGATCACGCAGGCGTTCAAGGGCCGGGAGTTCGTCCACCTCGGCTACGAGCGGGGCCGCTCGTTCTCGCTCGGCGTGAGCTACCGCCTCTGACCCTTCCCCCTAGCGGCGGGCTGGCAGTGGGGTCTCCTCGCCCCGGCCCCCACACGACGCGTCCTACCCCAACACCCTCCCCATGAACACCCCCCTGAAGAACCTCTCGCTCCTCGGCCTCCTCGGCCTCTTCGCCGTCGGCGTCACCGGCTGTGACGCCGACGACCCCGTCGATCCCCCGGACGATGGCGTCTCGACGATCTACGACGACGCGTTCGACTTCGACAACGACGGCGCCGTGGACGGCGTCCGCGTGCAGGACCGCGGCGAGGGCACGGGCACCACGACCTGGTCCGCCGACAACACCTACTACCTCGACGGGTTCGTCTTCGTCAACAGCGGCCAGACGCTCACGATCGAGCCCGGTACCGTCGTGAAGGGCCTCCCGGGAGAGGCGGAGGACGCCTCGGCGCTCATCGTCGCGCGTGGTGGCCGCATCGAGGCCGCAGGCACGCAGGCTGAGCCGATCGTCTTCACCGCCGCCACCGACGACGTCGAGGATCCCAGCGACATCCCGGCCGGCACGCGCGGCCTCTGGGGCGGCGTGATCGTCCTCGGCGAGGCCCGCACCAACACGACGCCGAGCGAGGTCGCCATCGAGGGCATCCCGACGACGGAGGCGCGCGGCCTCTACGGCGGCACCAACGACGCCGACGACTCCGGGACGTTGCGCTACATCTCGATCCGCTACGGCGGCTCCGACATCGGCGCCGGCAACGAGATCAACGGCCTCACGCTCGGCGCCGTTGGCAGCGGCACCGAGATCGACTACGTCGAGGTCATCTTCAACGCCGACGACGGCGTGGAGTGGTTCGGCGGTAGCGTGAACACGAAGCACCTCGTCGTGGCCTTCGTCGGCGACGACTCGTACGACTACGACCAGGGCTTCCGCGGCAACGGCCAGTTCTGGTTCACGATCCAGGACGCTGGCACCGGCAACCGCGCCGGCGAGCACGACGGCGGCGACGGCGACCTCGGCGGCGAGGACGCCACGCCCTACGCCATCCCGGTGATCGCGAACGCCACCTACATCGGCTCTGGCGCCGCCTCGGCCAACGACGACAACGACCAGGTCCTCGAGATCCGCGACAACGCGGGCGCGAAGTACTACGCCTCGGTCTTCACCGACTTCGCCGAGGACGCCCTCCGCATCGAGGACCTCCCCGATGCCGGCGTCGAGGACAGCCGCGCCCGCTTCGAGGCCGGCGGCATCGAGCTCATCGACAACGTCTGGTTCGGCTTCGGCGGCGGCGCCGATCTCGAAGCCGTCATCGACCTCACTGAGTACGACGACGACGACAACGACGCGACGCCGGACGTGGAGGTGGACCCCGCCTTCCGCACGACGCTCGCCGACTACCTCGCCGGCGCCGGCAACCGGTTCGGCACCGACCCGATGCTCCGGAGCATCTGCCGCACGACGGGCACCTGCCTCGACCCGCGCCCGGCGCCCGGCAGCGTGCTCCTCAACGCCAACCCGACGCTCCCGACCGGCTCGTTCTTCCAGAGCGTGAGCTATATCGGGGCCTTCGGCGACACCAACTGGCTCCAGGGTTGGACCGCCCTGGACCAGCTCGGCTACCTCGCGAACTGAGGGCCCTCAACGTCGCGAGCCCGCCGAGTCCGGCGCCGGTTCCCTCGTGGGAGGGGGGCCGGCGCCTTCTTTTTTTACCTTGCCTCCGTCAACCGCGCCCGTCCGGCATGCCGAAGCCCCGCGTCCTCTTCGTCTGCATCCACAACAGTGCCCGGAGCCAGATGGCCGAGGCCTTTCTTGCTGCCCGGTGCGGCGACGCCTTCGACGCCGAGAGCGCCGGGCTGGAGCCGGGGACGCTCAACCCGCTCGCCGTCGAGGCCATGCGCGAGGTGGGCATCGACATCTCTGGGAAGGGGACGGACAGCGTCGCCGACCGGATCGCCGAGGGGCGCACCTACGACTACGTCATCACGGTCTGCGACGAGGCGTCGGCCGAGCGCTGCCCCGTCGTCCCCGGCGGCGGCCAGCGGTTGCACTGGGGCTTCCCCGACCCGTCGGCGCTGGAGGGGACGTGGGAGGAGCGGCTCGCCGAGACGCGCCGGATCCGCGACGCCATCCAGGCGCGGGTCGCGGCGTGGTGCGCGGCGCGTCGCGCGTCGTCGTCGGAGAGGGCGCCCGAGCAGGCGTGACCGCTCCCGGGTGCCGGCAGGCCGCTGGCGCCCTCTGTATCTTTTCGGTCCCGTACCGCAGGGGCGACCGGCCGGTCGCCCTTCGCCGTTTCCGCCCGCCGCCATGCTGCCTCAGAACCTCCCCCACGAGCCCGCCGTCACGCTCGCCCTCGCCCTCGACCACGGCCTCACCCAGGAGGAGTACGGCTGGGTGGTCGACCGGCTCGGCCGCACGCCGACGTTCACCGAGCTCGGCATCTACTCGGTGATGTGGAGCGAGCACTGCTCGTACAAGAACTCCATCGCCGTGATCAAGACGCTCCCGCGCGAGGGCGAGGCCCTCCTCGTCGGCGCCGGAGAGGAGAACGCGGGGCTCGTGGACGTGGGCGACGGGCTCGCCGTCGCGTTCAAGATCGAGAGCCACAACCACCCCTCGGCCGTCGAGCCCTACCAGGGCGCGGCGACGGGCGTCGGCGGCATCCAGCGCGACATCTTCACCATGGGCGCCCGGCCCATCTGCTCGCTCAACAGCCTCCGGTTCGGGAGCCTGGAGAACCCCCGCGTGCGCTACCTCCTCGACGGCGTCGTCCGTGGCATCGGCGACTACGGGAACGCCTTCGGCGTGCCGACCGTGGCGGGCGAGGTCTACTTCGACGCGAGCTACGAGGGCAACCCGCTCGTCAACGCCATGAGCGTGGGCGTCGTGAGGGTGGGCGAGACGGCGAGCGCCACGGCCGAGGGCGTGGGCAACCCCGTCTACATCGTCGGGAGCGCGACCGGGCGCGACGGCATCCACGGCGCCACGTTCGCGAGCGAGGAGCTCTCGGAGGAGAGCGAGGCGAAGCGGCCGAGCGTGCAGGTGGGCGACCCGTTCACGGAGAAGCTGCTCCTGGAGGCCACGCTCGAGGCCATCCGGAGCGGCGCCGTCGTGGGCATCCAGGACATGGGCGCGGCCGGCATCACCTGCTCGTCGTGCGAGATGAGCGCGAAGGGGCAGAGCGGGATGGTGCTCCACCTGGAGCGCGTGCCCGTGCGGGAGTCCGGCATGACGCCCTACGAGATCCTGCTCTCCGAGAGCCAGGAGCGCATGCTCGTCGTCGTCGAGAGGGGGCGCGAGCACGAGGTCGAGGCCGTCTTCGAGAAGTGGGACCTCCACGCCGCCCACGTCGGCGAGGTCACGGACGACGGCCGGGTCCGCGTCCTCTGGGGCGACGTCCTCGTGGCCGACGTCCCGGCCGAGCACCTCGTCCTCGGCGGCGGCGCCCCCGTCTACCTCCGCGAGACCCGGCGCCCCGCCTACCTCGACGAGACGGCCGCGTTCGACCCGGCCTCCGTCCCCGACGTGGAGGACGCGGGCGAGGCGCTCGAACGGCTCCTGGGCTCGCCCAACATCGCGAGCAAGCGTTGGGTGTACGAGCAGTACGACACGCACGTGCGGACGGGCACGGTCGTGGGGCCCGGGCCGAGCGACGCGGCCGTGGTCCGCCTCAAGGGCACCGGCCTTGACGGGCGGGGCGAGAAGGGCCTCGCCGTCAAGACCGACTGCAACGGGCGCTACGTCTACCTCAACCCGCGCAAGGGCGGGCAGATCGCCGTGGCCGAGGCCGCGCGCAACGTGGTGTGTGCGGGCGGCCGACCGCTCGCCGTCACGAACTGCCTCAACTTCGGCAACCCCTACAAGCCCGAGGTCTACTGGGTCTTCAAGGAGTCGGTCGGCGGGATGGGCGACGCCTGCCGCGCGTTCGGCACGCCGGTCACGGGCGGCAACGTGAGCTTCTACAACGAGAGCCCCGAGGGCGCCGTCTTCCCCACGCCGACGATCGGGATGGTCGGGCTCGTGGAGAGCCTGGACCACGTGACGACGGCCGCATTCGTCACGCCGGGCGACGTACTGCTCCTCGTGTCGCCGCAGGGCTGGTGGCACACGGGCGGCATCGAGGG
>JAWWCA010000055.1:0-17347 GCA_033720695.1 Rubricoccaceae bacterium | reverse complement strand
GAGGCCCAGAAGCCCACGGGGCCGCCGACGGTGGTGGAGGTGGCCGGGTTGGAGACCACCATCAGGATCTTCTTGCTCATGGAGGGGGGAGAGGCACAGGAAGGCGGGTCGGACGGCTCGGCCCTAAGTTGTCGGACCGCTCCCCTTGCGTCAAGAACGCACCCAAAAGTAAGGAACTCACCCCGAGGTAAGCATGGCACGCTTCACCTTCCACGACCGCACGTTTGCCTGTCCCGTCGAGCTGTGCCTGAGCGTGATCGGGAGCAAGTGGGCGGCGCTCGTCCTGTGGCACCTCCGCGAGGAGACGCTCCGCTACTCCGAGCTGCGTCGGCGCCTCCCGGGCATCTCGCACAAGATGCTCGCGCAGCGCCTCCGCGAGCTGGAGGCCAACGGGCTCGTGGCGCGGACGGTCTACCCGGTCGTCCCGCCGAAGACGGAGTACCGGCTGACGCCGGAGGGCGAGCGGGTCCTCCCGGCCCTCCGCGCGATGCAGCAGTGGGGCCTCGCCTACAAAGAGACCTGAGAGGAGGGCTACTCCATCGGCGAGGCGTCGCGGCGGCGCGTCTTCGAGACGGCCGAGAGCACGCCGACCCCGAGCATCACGACGCCAACGACGCCGATCCAGGCGGTGGGCACGCCCGCGAGGTGGAGCCCCATCGTCACGCCGACGACGAGGATGAGGAAGCCGAGGAGGTAGATAGAGAGGGAGGACATGGCCGGTGCGGCTGGTGAGGTGCGGCCCTCCAACCCGACGATCTCCCGGTCAGGCTCCGGCCACGCCTTCAGTCCGAGCTTCTGGAACGCGCGCCGACCCACAGCGGCCCCTGAAGGTCCACCGTGACGCGGGCGTAGAGCCGGAAGGCGAGCGTGCCGCCGAGGGGGTGGTAGCGCTCCTCGGTGTCGAGGAGGTTCCGGAAGAGGAGGCTCACGCGCGCGCGCCGGTCCCACAGCCCCTGCTCGACGGCGAGGTCGAGCAGGGTGAGGGCCGGAGTCTCATCGGTGTAGACGACGCCCGTGGGCCCGACGGCGCCGGCGCCGGCCGCGTACCCCGGCCAGCGCGCGACGCTCCGGGCCTCGAACCGGCCGTGGAGGGTGAAGGAGGGGCTGGGGCGGAGCGTGACCGTCGCGCCGGCGCGGTGCCGCGGCACCCGGGCCCACGCCGCCTCGAAGGCGTCGCTCCCGCCGAGGGGTGCGAGGAGGCTGTAGAACACGGAGCCCCGCCACGGCCCGCGCGCGCCCGACGCCTCGGCCCACGCGCCGAGCCCGCCGCCCTCGGCGTCCGGCACGGCTGTCACCGTCCCCACCGCCGTCGAGGCGTCGTCGGCCAGCCCGAAGGCGGGGCGCTCGATGAACAGCCCGCGCGCGGCCCAGGCCCGAACCCCGCCCTGCAGCACCGCCACATCGAGGCCGAGCCGCCCGTCGAGGCGGGCCTGCGCCTCGGTCTGGGGCGTCGGGGAGGAGGGCCGGTAGTCCACCGGGTCCCGCTCGAATCCGGTGCGGCCCTCTGCGCGCCAGCTGCCGAAGCCCGGCGCTTCCTCCGGCAGCCGCCGGTCGAGTGCGAGCGTGAGAGCGAGGTGGGCGGCGCCGTGCGTCGCGGTCAGGGTCTGGACGGCCTTGGCGCCGAGGGCGTCGCCCGTTGCCGTGAGGGCGAGGGCGGTCCGGGTGCCGAGCGCGCGGCCGGTGTGGGCGAGCCGTCCGTAGGCGGTGGCGAGCGTGAAGCCCGCGTCGAAGCCCGCGCCCGAGGCGTCGGTGCGAGCGAGAGACGCGCCGTAGCCCCACCCGTCGGCCTCCGATGGGCCGCCGTAGAGCGCTGCCGAGACGGTCCGACGGCGCCAGCGGGGCTCGAAGCCGACGATCTCGTCGTCCTCGTCGTCGGCGCGCTGGACGTGCGTGCCGAGGCGGTAGCGGAGCGGCCCGACGAGGGGTCCGCCGAGGCCGAGGTGGGCGTCGAGGCGGCGGAGGGGGAGCTCGCGGCCAGCGGCTTCGAAGAACGGGAGGCCGGAGACGTACCGCCCGCCGATGCCGAGGGCGTGGCGCGTGGTGCGTCCGACCGCGCCACGCACCTCCGCCGTGATGAGGCGCTGGCTGCGCGAGCCGCGCCGGGTGGCGGCGCCCGTGCGGGGGTTGATGGCCTCGTCGGTGGCGTAGGCGCGGAGGGCACGGAAGCGGGCCACCCCGCCCACGGGCCCCGCCTCGTACTGGGCCGCCCCCTCGACATCCGGGCCCGACTTGTCCACGTTCGGCGTTTCGCGCTCGGTGTAGCGGTAGGGGCCGGGGTCGCCGGTCTCGTTGCCGATCTGCCAGGCGCCTCGTGTGCTCAGCCCCGGTTCGGGCGCGTGCGTCTCGAACCGGAGCGTCCCCCGGCTCGCCCACAGCCCCGCGACCGGTGCCGGCGCCGGGCAGTACGTGATGCGTGCGATGGATGGGAGGGGCAGGGGCAGCTCCTCCAGGTCGGGGGCACCGAAGGCCCAGAGGTCGGCCGGCACGCCGTCCACCAGGACGACCGGGACGGCCGCGTCGCCCGGCACGCCGAGGCCGTCGTCGAAGCGCCACGCGAAGCCGTCGACGGAGGTGCGGCGGAGGGGGGGGAGGAGCCGGAGGACGTCGGCGAGGGTGGCGGCGCCGCTGGTCTCGATCTCGTCGTGCGTGACGGTGATGGCCCCGGGACAGGGCGGCGCCTGAGCGGCGGCGCGAACCCCGAGCACGAACGCGATGAGGGCGAGGCAGTGGCGCATCGGGCTCAGCGGAGCAGGCGGCGGAGCCAAGGGGGGGCCGGCAGCGACACGCTCACGCCCCCCTGCACGAACCGGTACCGGATGGGCACGGCCGTGTAGACGTGCGCCACCTCGGCCTCGGCGAAGAGGTGCACCGGCCCCGCGACGGGCACGTCGAGGCGGGCGAAGAGGCCGGCGGCCAGCTCGGTCTCGTTCACGAGCGCGTTGCCCGCCAGGTCCTCGTCGTCGAACCGCATGTGAACGGCGCCGACGGTGCCGCCCGCTGTGAGGCCGAGGCCGAGGGGGAGGCCGAGGCGGGGGCCCCAGCCCACGGTGCCGCGGAGCGCGAGGAACTCGGGGAGCTCGGCCGGGTCGGCCGTGGTCGGTTCGTTCGGGAAGGCGTGGAGGGCGAAGTGCGCCCGCCCACCGAAGAACTCGGTGCCCACCCGGAGCGCGCCGCCGGGGCCCATCGTCCACAGCCCGTCGTAGGCCTCGCCGGCCGGCGCGACGCCCGAGAGCGCCCCCTCCAGCGTCTCGAGGTGGCGCGGCTGCGCCACGGCCGCGAGCGGCCCGAGCAGGAGCAGCGCGAGGCTAACCCGCATCGGTCGCCTCGCGCGCAGCCAGCGCCGCGTCCTTGACGTCCATCAGGAAGGCGACGGCGGCGTCGGGCTCAGCCGGGACGTCGCCCCAGAAGACGGCGTCCTTGATGGCGCCGGTGGCCGCCCGCTCCGGGCCCTGGAGCTGCCGGACGACCTCGTCGAAGAGGGCGCCGCGGCGGAGGGCCTCGTCCCGGTGCGCGAGGAGGTAGGCGTAGGCGGCGCCGTGCTCGTTCGGGATGTCGCCCTCCAGAATCGCCTCCCGGATCCACGCCTTGGCGATCCCGACGGCGATGCCCTCGCCCACGCCGAGCGCCTCCATGATCGCGTGGCCGTCCACGGGCGGCTGCCAGTTCCGCATCCGGTCCTTCGCCTCCACCTCCCGCATCTTCTCCTCGACGCGGTCGAACCCGGCGAGGAAGCGGCGGACGCGGCGCGGGTTCTTGCTCGTGAGGTCGGCGCGGACGAGGAGCATGAGGTCGTCCACGTCGTCGCCGGCGTCGAAGAGGAGGCGGCGCACGGCCGAGTCGGTCACCTCCTCGGCGGTGAGGGCGGCGGGGCGGTGGTGGAGGCGGACGAGGTCCTGGACGTAGCGGAGCGGCTCGCCGAGGGGGAGCTTGAGGCGTCGGAAGAGGGCGGGGATGTGGCGGCGCGGCCCGAGGTCCTCGTGGCCGTGGAACGTCCAGCCCTGGCCCGGGATGAACCTTTTGGTGTCGGGCTTGGCGATGTCGTGGAGGAGGGCGGCCCACCGCAGCCAGAGGTCGCGGCCCGAGACGGGCGCCTCGACGCCCCGCCCGCGCTGGAGGTGGACGAGGTTGTCGAGCACGCCGAGGGTGTGGTAGAAGTTGTCCTTGTGGCCCTGCCCGCCGACGGCCTCCGTCCCGGCGAGGGCCGCCAGCTCGGGCACGGTGTGCTCCAGGAGCCCGGTCTCGTACAGGATCGCCAGCCCGCGCGAGGGCCGCGCCGAGGCGACGGTCTTCTGCAGCTCGTCGGTGATCCGCTCCTGGCTGACGATCGCGATGCGGGCGGCCTGCTCGCGCATCGCCGCCAGCGCCTCGGGGGCCACCTCGAAGCCGAGCTGGGCGGCGAAGCGGGCGGCGCGCAGCATCCGGAGGGGGTCGTCGTCGAAGGTCTCGGCGGGGTCGAGCGGCGTGACGAGGCGGGCGGCGGCGAGGTCGGCCAGCCCCTCGAACGGGTCGACGAGGGCGCCGAAGGTCTCCGCGTTGAGGGTGACGGCGAGGGCGTTGACGGTGAAGTCGCGGCGGGCGAGGTCGTCGTCGAGCGTGCCGTCCTCGACGATGGGCTTGCGGGAGTCGGCCCGGTAGCTCTCCTTCCGGGCGCCGACGAACTCGAGCACGAGCCGCGCCTCCTCGCCCTCGGCCGCTCCGGGCGGGACGGTGACGGCGGCCGTGCCGAAGGCGGGGTAGACGTGGGCCATCCCCGTGCCGAGGTCCTCGGCGACGGCCTCGGCGAGGGCGATGCCGCTGCCCGGCCCCACGGCCACGACGTCGAGGTCGGTCGTGGGCCGCCCCAGGAGCGCGTCGCGCACGGCCCCGCCGACGGCGTAGGCCGCGAGCCCCAGCCGGTCGGCCACGGCGCCGATGCGGCGGAGGACGCGCTCGTGCGGGAGGGAGAGGTCGGTCATGGGGTAGGTGGCACGTGGCGTCCCAAGCCGCCACGCCGGATGCGTCGTGGTCACCGCAAGCGCTCCATCAGCCGCTCGACGAGGCGGAGGGTGTGGAGGGCGTCGAGGACCGAGACGGGAGCAGGCTGGCCCGCAGCGATGGCATTGAGGAAGTCGTCCAACTCGTTGGCAGGCGTCGCCACGGCGGGGGGGGACGCCTGCCTGTCCGTCGGGGTCAGGGAGGGGTTCGGAAGGCGGACGCTGTCGGACTCGAGGCAGACGGGACCGTCGAGGGCGCGGGCGGAGAGGTGGAGGCCCCCACCGGCGGCGTCGAGCCGGAAGCGGTCGGGAGGGGGAACGGCGCGCGCGCGCTCGTGGAGCGTGGTCTGGGCGTAGAGCCCGTTCCGGAAGCGGAGGCCGAAGGCCACGGTGCAGAGGCGGGCGCCCTCCCGGTCGGCCTCGGCCTCGATCCGCTGCACCTCGCCCTTCTGCGCGAAGCCGACGGCGAGGTCGAGGGCGCCAGCGAGGCGGTGCGGCCAGGGGAGCGCGCCGAGGGCGTCGTCCGGGGCCGTGCCGGCGTCGAGGGTGAGGGCGAAGAGGCGGGGGCGCCAGTCCGGCGGGCCGGCGTCGAGGAGGGTGCGGATCGGGAGGGGCCGGGCGACGCCCACCTCGACGCCGGCCTCCTCGGCGAGGTGCCCGAGCTGCTCGGCCTCGGCCGGCCCCGTCGCGGGCGGCCAGTCGAGGAAGACGTGCACGCCGCCCCCGGCCGCGACCCGCGCGACCCGGAAGCGGTCTGCCGGTGGGACGCAGACGCAGACGGCGTCGACGACGGCGAGGAGGGCTGGGACCGAAGGGAAGGCCGGGGCGCCGTGGCCGTGCGCGAGCGCCCGGGCGCGGCCCGCGTCGGCGTCGGCGACGCCCCCGAGAGTGACCCCGGGGAGGGCGACGAGCGCCCGCGCCCGCGCCGCCCCACGCCGTCCCGCGCCGACGAGCCCCACCCGGAGGGGGCCCCGCGTACCGCTGTGCCCGTTGCCGTCCATGCGGCCAAACTAACGCGGTGTTTACGGGATCGGACACCGCGCCGCGCTAGCTTGACGGCTTCTCCGCGCCCGGGCCCGCAGGAGGGGCGCTCCCGCCCATACGGATGCCCCGGCACGACCGTTGTGTTGGGGACCGATGTCCTCATTCCCGCCGCCGCATGCTGCGTTGCTTCTCCCTCCTCGTCCTCCTCGCCGTCTCCGCCGCCCCACAGGCGCAGACGATCCCGCCCGCCGGCTCCGACGACACGTTCGACGTGGCGACGTGGAACATCGAGTGGTTCGGCTCCTCGCAGTTCGGCCCCTCGAACGAGTCGCTGCAGCAGGCGAACGTGGCCGACGTCATCGCGCAGTCTGAGGTCGACGTGTGGGCGCTCCAGGAGATCGCCTCGTCCTCGGCCTTCGACGACCTCCTCGGTGCGCTCGGGCCGGACTGGGCCGGCATGCGGGCGCCGTCGGGGGCGGACCAGCGCCTCGCCTTCGTCTACCGGGAGGACGCCGTGCAGGTGTTCTCGCTCGAGGAGATCGAGGAGGGGATGGACTCGTTCGACTTCGCCGGGCGCCTCCCCTACCAGCTCCACGTCCAGGCAGACACCAACACCGAGCTCTACATCCTCACCGTCCACATGAAGGCGGGCGACACGTCGTCGGACTACAGCCGCCGCGTCAACGCCTCGCAGCAGCTCAAGGCGTACACCGATGACCTCCTCGCAGGCGGCGCCGGCGTCGTCATCCTCGGCGACCTCAACGACGAGCTCCTCGAGTCCATCTCGGGCAACCCGTTCTCGCCCTACGCCAACTTCCTCGCCGACGACGACTACGCGTTCCTCACCGAGCCCTTCGACCAGCCCGGCGACAGCGACGACGAGAACACCTACTGCGCCTTCTACGACGACTGCGAGGGGAGCTTCGCCTCCGTCATCGACCACATCATCCTCTCCCAGAACGTCGTCCCCGACTACCTCGACGGCTCCGTGGGCCGCTACACGGCGCTCCTCGACGCCTTCGACGCCTTCGGCGGCGAGTTCGTGGACACGACCTCGGACCACCTCCCCGTCTTCGCGCAGTTCAGCTACTCCGCCGTCGCCAACGAACCGGACGTGGCGGGGCGGGTGTTCGGTCTCGGCGCGCCCTATCCCAACCCGTTCACCGATGCGGCCACGCTGAGCTACACGCTCGACCGCACGGGCCCGGTGCGGCTGGAGCTGTTCGACGCCCTCGGCCGGCGGATGTCGGTGATCGAGGACGAGGCGCGGCCGGCAGGCACCTACCGCGTCCGGTTCAACGGCGACGCGCTCCCGCCGGGGCTCTACGTCGTCCGGCTCACCGCCGGCGACCAGGTGGCGACGCGGCGGCTCGTGCGCGGCACGTGAGGGCCCACGACGAGCGCTCCGGGAAGCTCGCGTTACGCGGTCATTTCACGCGCCGGTAGGCGGGACGTGCGTACAATCTGGATCGCGTCTAAACAGCCGGTCCGCCGATGCGCCGCCTCCCGTCCCTCCTCGCCGTCCTGATCCTCTCGCCCCTGCTCGCCGCTTGCGCCGACGAGGCGGAGACCGACGTGCCCGGCGTCGAGGTGGCCGACGCCGAGGGGCCGCTCGTCATCTACTCAGGTCGGAAGGACGTCCTCGTGGCGCCTCTCGTCGAGCGGTTCCGGGAGGCCACGGGGCTGGCGGCGGAGGTCCGCTACGGCACCGACGCCGAGCTCATCGCCGCCCTCCAGGAGGAGGGGCAGGCCAGCCCGGCCGACCTCCTGTGGGCGAACACGGCCGGCGCGCTCGGCGCGGCGGGGGACGCGGGGCTCTTCGCCACGCTGCCGGACAGCCTCCTGGGGCAGCCCGCCGCGTTCGTCCCGTCGAGCGGGCGGTGGCTCCCGGTGACGACGCGGTTCCGCGTCCTCGCCTACCACCCGCAGCGCGTCGACCCCACGGCGCTGCCGGCCACGGTGATGGAGCTGCCGCAGCAGGCGGGCCTCCGCGGCCGGATCGGCTGGACCCCCGCCTACTCCTCGTTTCAGGACTTCGTCACGGCCATGCGGCTGCTCCACGGCGACGAGGCGACCGCCGCGTGGATCGGGGCGATGAAGACGCTCGACCCGAAGGCCTACGAGTCCAACACCCCGATGCTCGAGGCCCTCGCCGCCGGCGAGATCGACGTGGCGTTGACGAACCACTACTACGTTCTCCGGATGCTCGACGGCGAGGCCGGGGCGGAGGAGGCGCGCCCGGAAGCCCCGATGGCGATCTACCCCTTCGCCGAGGGCGACGTGGGCAACCTCGCCCTCGTGACCGGGGTCGGCCTCCTCGAGACGGCCACCCACCCCGACGCCGCTCGTCGCTTCCTCGACTTCCTCCTCACCGAGGGGGCGCAGGCCTTCGCCGCCGAGGAGGTGAACGAGTACCCCGTCATCCCGGGCATGGCGCTGCCCGACCGCCTCCTCCCGATGGACCGCGCCGTCACGCTCAGCCCCACCCTCGACTTCGGGCGCCTCAGCGACCTCGAGGCGACGCTCGACCTGTTGCGGAGGCAAGGGCTGCTGTAGCGCCCGCCTGGGATGCCGACGCCCACGCTCCGCCGCCCGCGCCTCCGCCCCTACCTGTGGGGGCCGGCGGCGCTCGTGGCGGCCGGCGTCCTCGTGCCGCTGGGCTACCTCCTCGTGCGGGCCTTCGAGGCCGAGCCGGAGGAGCTGGCGGCGCTGCTGCTCCGGTGGCGGAACGTGCGGTTGCTCGGCAACACGCTCGGCCTCACCGCCGGCGTCCTCGCCGCGGCCACGGCCCTCGCGCTCCCGCTCGCCTGGCTCGTGACGCGGACGGACCTCCGGGGCGCGCGCGTCGTCACGCTCCTGGGCGTGCTGCCCCTCGCGGTGCCGGGCTACGTGATGGCCTACGCACTCCTCGGCCTCGCCGGCACGAACGGGCTGCTGGCGCAGGTCGGCGTCGTGTGGCCGCGGCCGAGCGGGTACGGGGGCGCCCTCGTGGCGCTCACGCTCTACACGTTCCCGTACCTCTTCCTGAACCTCCGAACGGTCCTCCTCGGGCTCGACCCGTCGCTGGAGGAGGCGGCGCGCTCGCTCGGCTATCGCGAGCGGGAGGTGGCCCGCCGCGTGGTCCTTCCGCAGCTGCGCCCGGCCTACCTGGCCGGCGCTCTCCTCGTCGTCCTCCACGTCCTCGGCGACTTCGGGGTGGTCTCGCTGATGCGGTTCGAGACGTTCTCGTACGCGATCTACCTCCAGTACGCGGCGGCGCTCGACCGCGTCTACGCGGCGTGGCTGGCCCTGATGCTGCTCGGCCTGACGGGGGCGCTGCTCGTGCTGGAGGCGCGGCTCCTGAAGGGCCGCCTCTACGCGCGCACGGGCGGCGGGGCGGCCCGGCGCGTCCGCCGCACGGCGCTCGGCCGGTGGCGGATTCTCGCCTACGGGTTCGTCGCGCTCGTCGGGCTGGCCGGCATCGGGCTGCCCGTCGCGACGATCCTGTTCTGGCTCGGGCGCGGCGCCGAGGCGGCGGCGTGGGGCGACCTGGGGGCGGCGCTGTGGGACTCGGCGCGGGCGTCGCTGCCGGCGGCGCTCCTGGCGGCGGCCCTCGCCGTGCCCATCGCCTACCTCGGCGTGCGGCGGCCCTCGGCCCCGTCGCGGCTGATGGAGCGGGTGGCCTACCTCGGCTACGCGACGCCGCCACTGGCCTTCGCCCTCGCCCTCGTCGTGTTCTCGCTCGCCGCCGCCCCGTTCCTGTACCAGACGCTGGCCCTCCTCGTCGGCGCCTACGCGCTGCACTTCCTGGCCGAGGCGGTGGGGCCGGTGCGGAGCGCGCTCTACCAAGCCCCGCCGCGCCTGGAGGAAGCCGCCCGCGCCCTCGGCCGGCCGCCCGCCGCCGCCTTCTTCGCGGCCACGTTCCCGCTCCTGCGGCGCGGCCTCGGCGTGAGTGTGGCGTTCGTCTTCCTCTCGGCGCTCAAGGAACTCCCGCTGACGTTCCTGCTTTCCCCGCTCGGCTTCCGCACCCTCGCGATGGGCGTGTGGGGCGCCGCCGGCGAGGCGTTGTTCTCCGTCGCCGCCCCCTACGCGCTCGTGCTGATCCTCACCTCGTCGCTCCTCGTGGGGCTGCTGTTGCGTGACACGTGACGACGGGCCCCGCGTCGCGCCCTCCTCCCATGCCCCTGCTTTCCATCTCGTGCCTCTCCAAGACGTACCACGACGGGTCGCTCCCGGTCGTGAACGGGCTGTCGTTCGAGGTGGCCGAGGGGGAGCTGTTCGCGCTCCTCGGGCCGAGCGGGTGCGGCAAGACGACGGCGCTCCGCCTCGTCGCCGGCTTCATGCGGCCCGACCGCGGCAGCATCGCGCTCGCCGGCCGGGTGCTCGCGGACGAGCGGCGGTTCGTGCCGCCGGAGCGGCGCGGCGTCGGGTTCGTCTTCCAGGACTACGCCCTCTTCCCGCACCTGACGGCCGCCGAGAACGTGGCCTTCGGGCTGCGGAGGTGGAAGCGAGCTGACCGGGCCGAGCGCGTCCGCGAGGTGCTGCGCCTCGTGGGGCTCGAAGGGTTCGGCGACCGGCTGCCGCACGCGCTCTCGGGCGGGCAGCAGCAGCGCGTCGCGCTCGCCCGCGCCATCGCCCCGCGGCCCCGGCTCCTCCTCCTCGACGAGCCGTTCTCCAACCTCGACGCCCTCTTCCGCCAGGAGATGCGCGAGCGCGTCCGCGACCTGCTCAAGGCCGAGGGCGCCACGGCCGTCCTCGTCACGCACGACCAGGAGGAGGCCCTCCTCTTCGCCGACCGCGTGGCCGTGATGCACACGGGCCGGATCGAGCAGGTGGGTACGCCGGAGGCCCTCTACCTCACCCCGCGCACCCTCTTCGTGGCGCAGTTCCTCGGGCAGACCAACCTCGTCCTGACCGAGGCCCACGGCGACGAGGCCGAGACCGCGCTCGGACGCCTCCGCCTCCACCGCCCGGCCGAGGGGCCGGTCCTCGTCGCCATCCGCCCCGAGCACTTCGCCGTCACCGCCGCGCCCGACCACCCCGACAGCCAGGAGGCGACGGTGCTCCACCGCGCCTTCCGCGGCCACGACGTCACGTACCGCGTGCAGGTGGGGCCGGTGGACTGCCTCGTCCACACCCACAACCGCGAGCCGTTCGCCGTCGGCGACACCGTCTGGGTCCGCGCCCTCGAGCCGGCCGTGGTGCTGGAGAAGGCGGGGGCGTAAGGCTACCTCGCCTGTTCGAGCGGCCAGACGATCACATCAATCCGCCGGGCGAAGTGGAGGAGCGGCGCCCCTTCAACGGAGAGGCCGAAGGGCCGGAGGAGCTCGTTGTGCCGGATCTCGGCCTCGGCGCGCTGGAGTGGCCAGGGGGCGTGGTGGATCTCCCCTCGGTAGAGGGTACCCTGTGGCGACTGCGCGTAGAGGCAATAGCGCTCGGTGAGGTGGTGCTCCAGCGTGCCCGGCGCGGCATGGTAGACCTCGGAGGTCGGTGCATACATGCCTTCGAAGAAGAGGCCCCGCGGCGCATCCAGCCGCTCCGAGCGGTAACGGATCGCGTCCCCCTCGGCCTCACACGCCATCCGGGCGTGGGTGTAGGGGAGGTGGAAGAACCGCCGCGCCGCCCACACGGCGAGGGGGTTCGCCGCGTCGAGGCTGAGGAACAACACGCCGGGCTTCCCGTCGCGCTCGACGTAGAGGCGGACGTTCAGCTCGGGGAAGGCCGAGACCCAGGGGAGGTCGGGGAGCGGCCGGCGCATGATCCCCGCCATCCGGAATGGCACGATCCCGACCCAGGCCGTCCCGTCGAACGTCTGAACCGTCAGGCCGGGCGGGACGAGCGGGCGGAGCCTCTCGGCCGGCACCGGCCAGTGAGCGAAGAGGAGGTCGCACCACGACTGCCGCCACGTCCAGCGCCCGGCCGGAAGCGGCCAGGGGCGATGGGCTGTGTGGTGGAGTGCGGGGTGCACGGTCGCCGTGCTACTCCTCGCGCGGCGCGCGCAGCTCGGCCGCCTCGACCCGGCGCTCCCACAGCACAGCGCCGTCGGGGTCGTGGGCGCGGAGCGTGAGGACGCGCTCGGTCCGCGGGCCCTCGACCGTGATCGTCCCGAACGAGCGCTGGCCGGCGACGAGCGTGCCGTCGACGCGGATCGGGTTGTCGGCCTCGAACGGCGCGGCGCGGACGCCGGCCGTCAGCGGCGACGACGTGAACTCGTAGAGGGGGTAGGCGTCGGGCCGGTCGAGCCGCATCAGCTCCGAGTGGTGGCGGTCGCCAGAGAGGAAGACCACGCCCTCGATGCCGCGCCGTTCGATCTCGGCGAGGAGGAACGCGCGCTCCTCGGGCGCGACGCTGGCGTAGTTCTCGAAGACCGCCACCGGGCTGATCACCTGCCCCCCCATGGCGACGAACTTGAACGGGGCCCGGCTCGCCGAGAGCGCGTCGAGGAGCCACTGGAGCTGGGCCTCGCCGAGGATCGTGTGCGGCGGCTCCGCGGGCGCCCGGTTGGGCGTGCGGTGGTAGCGGTCGTCGAGGAGGAAGAACTCGGCGTCGGCGAACTGGAAGTGGGTGAAGACGCCGGGGACGCCGGGGATGCCGTGCGTGGGGTTGGGCCAGTACCGGGCGAACGCTTCGAGCGTGACGCCCTTGAGGACGTAGGAGCGATCGGAGTCGTTGGGCCCGAAGTCGTGGTCGTCCCAGGTCGCGTAGTGGTGGGCCGTCGCGAGGAGGCGCTGGAGCGCGGGCTCGGCGCGGGCGTGGCGGTAGCGGTAGGCGATGCCGGCGGGGCTCCACCAGTCCACCTCGCGGAGGTACACGTTGTCGCCGAGCCAGAGCATGAGGTCCGGGTCGAGGTCGGCGATCGTCTCGAAGATGGCGGGGCTGCCGCCGTAGGGCGTGCCCGGGCGGTCGTAGGGCGGGTCGTTGGCGTAGTAGCACGAGCCGAGGGCGAGCGTGAACGCCGGCGGGTCCGTGCGCCACTGCCAGAGCGGTTGCGTGGTGAACGCCGTGGGGTAGGGGAGGACCACCTCCTCGCCGTCCACGAGCACCTGGTAGCCGTAGGTCCACCCCGGCTCCAGGTCGGCGACGCGGAAGAGGGCGACGTGGTCGCCGTCGGGCGTCGTCTGGATCGGCGCCGTGGTCAGGGGGCGGACGCGGGGCGTCGTGCCGTCGGCCGTCTCCTCGACGTAGTAGCGGAGCTGCACCTCGGCGGGCGCGTCGGTCTGGACCCAGACGACGGCGTCGCGGGGGGTGACGGGGCCGAGCATGGGGCCGGCGTGGAGCGGCCCGTTCTCCTGCGCCGCAGCGGGCAGGGCGAGGAGGGCGAGGAGGAGGGCGAGGCCGTGGCGGGAGCGGAGAGGCATGGGGCGCAGTCGGTTCGCGGTCGTCGGCCCAAAAGAAACGCCGCGCCGGTCGGACCGGGCGCGGCGTTTCTGTGAAGGGGCGGGCGGAGGCGGAGTCACTCCTCGTCCTCCTCGTAGACGGGCTGGGGCCGGACGTCCCACGTGAGCATCTGCTCGATGTCGGCGTAGTCCTCCTCGTCCTCGCCGTCGAGGACGAAGGCGTAGTCGCCGAGCTTGGGGCGGAGGTGCTCGGCCACGCGCGTCCAGCGCGTGCCGTCGGCGTCCTCGAACGCGTCCGGGAACGGGCTCTCGACGCGGTAGCTCGGGTGGTAGTTGCGGTAGGTCTGGGCGGCTTCGTAGAGCGCCGCGCGGCGGGCGCCGGCGCGGGTGACGCTGCGGCCGCTGACGCGGAACGGGGCGATGGTGATGATGGCCACCACCTCGTCGTCCTCGTCGTCCTCGGGGTCGGGCTCGAGGTACTCGGGGCGCATCACCTTGAACTCGTCGGGGTGGGGATAGGCGCTGCGTTCGGCGTCGAACATTCGGGGACCGGTGTGGGATCGGGGAGCGAAAACTACGCGCGGCGCGGGCCCCGGTCTCCCGGCCCGCGCCGCGCACGCCTGCATTCCCCGGAAATTCGACCCCCCCGTGCGCCCGACGCTGCGCGCTTTCCGGCTCTTCCCCCTTGCATCCGAGGCCCCTCCGGCCCATATTTCCGCCCGGCCGCTCTTCTGCCACGTCCCCTCCACCCCCGCCTCCTCCACCCTCGCCCCCTCGCACCATGGACGAGACCTTCCTCTTCGACCCCATCCACGCGGGCTCGGACGACTTCGACGACGACTTCGACAGCTTCGACGACGACTTCGAGGACCTCGACGAGGACCTGGACGACGACCTGGACGACGACCTCGATGAGGAGTTCGACGACGACTTCGACGAGCTCGACGACGACGAGATCGCGGAGTCCGACGACTTCGACGGCCTCGACTTCGACGACGACGAGTTCTAGCTCGCTCCCGCGGGCATCGGCGGCGGGCGGGGTGCGCGGCGTGGGCCGCGAGGCGGATAACGGACCCCTGCCGGCGATAGCCGTTATCCGGCAGAGCGAGGGCCTAGCCCGCTACCGGGGGCGGGCGCCGCGTCGTCCACACGTTGTGCACGCTGTGGACAGCGAGACGATAACGGCCATCCGGAAGGGGCGCCAGGCGCCTGCGCGGCCGATGCCGGATCCGCGAGCCCTCTCCGAACGGCGCGCGATCCAGGCGGCCGCGGGTGGATAACGTGTGGGCAAAAGGGGGTTGCCCCGGGTCGCCCCACCGGGTTTCTTAACCCCCACGTTCACCGCGTCTTCGTGGGGCCCTGGGTCAGGAGGACCCGGCCCGCGGAGGCCGTCTCTGTCCACCACCGCGCCGCGAGCGTCGCTCGCCGCGCGTCCGTTCGCCCGAACGGGTCCCCCCGGACGTCCCGCTCACCCTCTCTTTCCCGGCGCCGCATGCCCACGAAAAAAGCGACCCTCTTCCCCGGCACCGACGACGCCCCCACGCAGGGGCTCCACATCGAGCGCGTCTTCTCTACCGACGGCGAGCACCCCTTCGACGCCGTGACGTGGAAGACGCGCACGGCCGCGATCAAGAACCACAAGGGCGAGGCCATCTTCGAGCAGGAGGGCGTCGAGTTCCCCGAGGCCTGGAGCCCCCTCGCCGTCAACGTCGTCGCGAGCAAGTACTTCTACGGCGACCTCGCGGCGGGCAACGGCTCGCCCGCCGACGGCCAGCGCGAGTACAGCCTCAAGCAGCTCGTCCACCGCGTCACCCGCACCATCTCCGACTGGGGCTTCGAGCAGGGCTACTTCGCGAGCAAGGACGACGCCGAGCGGTTCTACGACGAACTCACCTGGCTCTGCGTGAACCAGTACGGCGCCTTCAACAGCCCCGTCTGGTTCAACGTCGGCCTCCACCACCAGTACGGCGTCACCGACACCGGCGGCAAGACGATCTCGGGCTGGAACCCCGAGGGCGGCCCCGAGGGGACCGGCGCGGTCGAGGCCGTCGACCCCTACGAGCGGCCCCAGGCGAGCGCCTGCTTCATCATCGCCGTCGACGACTCCATCGACGACATCTGGAAGCTGATGCAGGAGAGCGCGCGGCTGTTCAAGTTCGGCTCCGGCGTCGGGGCCGACTGGTCGAAGCTGCGCTCGTCGCGGGAGAAGCTCTCGGGCGGCGGCATCCCCTCGGGGCCGGTCTCGTTCATGAAGGTGCAGGACGCCACGGGCGGCACCATCAAGAGCGGCGGGAAGACGCGGCGCGCCGCCATCATGCAGACGCTGAAGAGCTGGCACCCGGACGTCCTCGAGTTCGTCCGCGCCAAGCAGGAGGAGGAGCGGAAGGCGTGGGCCCTCATCGAGGAGGGCTACGACGGCTCCTTCAACGGGCCGGCCTACGGCTCCGTCGCCTTCCAGAACGTCAACCAGTCGCTGCGGGTGGACGACGCGTTCATGCAGGCGGCCGAGGACGACGCCGACTACGCCCTCCGCGCCGTCACCACGGGCGAGGCCGTCGAGACCGTCAAGGCGCGCGACGTCCTGATGCAGGTGGCCGAGGGCACCCACGTCTGCGGCGACCCCGGCCTCCAGTACGAGGACACCATCCAGCGCTGGCACACCGTCCCCAACACGGGCCCCATCAACTCCAGCAACCCCTGCTCGGAGTACATGCACCTCGACAACTCGGCGTGCAACCTCGCCAGCCTCAACCTCCGGAAGTTCCAGACCGAGGACGGCGCGTTCGACGTGGCGCGCTTCCGCGCCGCTGCCCGCCTCTTCATCACGGCCCAGGAGATCCTCGTCGACAACGCGGGCTACCCCAGCCCCGCGATCGCCAAGAACTCCCACGACTACCGCCCGCTCGGCCTCGGCTTCGCCAACCTCGGCGCCCTCCTCATGAGCATGGGCCTCCCCTACGACTCCGACGAGGGGAGGGCGGTGGCCGGCGCCGTGATGGCGATCGAGCACTGCGAGGCCTACGCCCGCTCGGCCGAGATCGCGGCCAACGAGCGGATCGGGCCCTTCCCCGGCTTCGAGGCCAACCGCGAGCCGATGCTCGCGGTGATGCGGATGCACCGCGACGCCGTCCAGGGCATCCACGCCTCCTGCCCGGCCGCCCTCCGCGAGGCCGCCCAGGAATCGGCCGACCGGATGGTGGCGCTCGGTGAGGCGCACGGCTACCGGAACGCGCAGGCGACGGTCCTCGCCCCGACGGGCACGATCGGCTTCATGATGGACTGCGACACGACGGGCATCGAGCCCGACATCGCGCTCGTGAAGTACAAGCTGCTCGCGGGCAAGGGCGACGGGCTGATGAAGATCGTCAACCAGACCGTCGGCGACGCGCTCACGCGGCTCGGCTACACCGAGGCCGAGCGCGCCGAGATCCTCGCCTACGTCGACGCCCACGACACCATCGAGGGGGCGCCGGGCCTCCGCGAGGAGCACCTGCCGGTGTTCGACTGCGCCTTCCGGCCCGCCAACGGCGAGCGCTCCATCGGCCACCTCGGCCACATCAAGATGATGGCGGCCACGCAGCCGTTCATCTCGGGCGCCATCTCGAAGACGGTCAACCTCCCCGAGCACGCGACGGTCGAGGACATCTACGACGCCTACGTCCAGGGCTGGACGCTCGGGCTCAAGGCGATCGCGATCTACCGCGAGAACTCGAAGCGGAGCCAGCCGCTCTCGACCAAGCGGGGCGGCAACACGAAGGGCGCCGCGGCGGCGGGCCACGAGGGCGACGGCGCCGCGCTCCCCGAGCCCGAGATCGTCGAGAAGGTGGTCTACCGGCCCGTCCGCAAGCGGCTCCCCGACGAGCGCCCGAGCGTGACGCACAAGTTCTCCGTGGCCGGCCACGAGGGCTACCTCCACGTCGGCCTCTACCCGGACACCGACCTCCCCGGCGAGATCTTCATCACGATGGCGAAGCAGGGCTCGACGATCGCCGGGCTCATGGACTCCTTCGCCACGGCCATCTCGCTCGCGCTCCAGTACGGCGTGCCGCTCGAGGACCTCGTGAGCAAGTTCGG
>JAWWCA010000054.1:0-17352 GCA_033720695.1 Rubricoccaceae bacterium | reverse complement strand
GTAGCGCCCCCGCGCGCGGGCGAAGCCGGCGGCGAGCGCGGCGCTCTTGCCGTAGTTGCGCCGGAACCGGACCCCGGCGAACCGCGGGTCCGCGGCGTGGAGCTGCTCGATCGCCTCCCACGACCCGTCGCGTGAGCCGTCGTCGACGAACCACACCTCGAAGGTCCGGCCCGCGCCCTCTATCGCTTGCCGGATCTCCGCCGCCAGCTCGGGGAGGCTCGCGGCCTCCTCGAAGACGGGGACGACGACCGAGACGGTAGGGGTCATGGAGGATGGAGGGCGGACGAGGACGGGGAGCGGCCGCCCCCCGCCTTGCATCCGCCGGCCATGCTCAGGTGTCGATGGTGGCGTACTTCGCGTTGCGCTCGATGAACTTCCGCCGGGGCTCGACGGCGTCGCCCATGAGCGTCGAGAACGTCTTGTCGGCGGCGGCGGCGTCGTCGATCGTGACGAGCTGGAGCATCCGCGTCTCGGGGTCCATCGTCGTGGACCAGAGCTGCTCGGGGTTCATCTCGCCGAGCCCCTTGTAGCGCTGGATGCCGACGCCCTTGCCGCCGAGGCGCTCGACGGCCTCCTCGAGCTGGTCGTCGTTCCAGGCGTAGACCTCCTCGCTCCCCTTCTTGGCGCGGTAGAGCGGTGGCAGCGCGATGTAGATGTAGCCCGCCTCGAGGAGGGGACGGAGGTAGCGGTAGATGAACGTGAGCAGGAGCGTCCGGATGTGCGCCCCGTCCACGTCGGCGTCCGTCATCAAGACGATCTTGTGGTAGCGCACCTTCTCGGCGTCGAACTCGTCGGGGCTCGTCCCGAGGCCGACGCCGAGCGCGGTCACCATGTTCTTGATCTCCTCGTTGTCGAGCACCTTGTCGAGGCGGGCCTTCTCGACGTTGAGGATCTTGCCGCGGAGGGGGAGGATGGCCTGGAAGTGGCGGTCGCGCGCCTGCTTGGCCGAGCCGCCGGCCGAGTCGCCCTCGACGAGGTAGAGCTCGCTCTCGGCGGGGTCCTTCGAGGCGCAGTCGGCGAGCTTGCCGGGGAGGCCGCCACCGCCAAAGGCAGACTTGCGCTGGACGAGCTCGCGGGCCTTCCGCGCCGCCGTGCGCGCCTGCGCGCTCAGGATCACCTTCTGGACAATCGACTTCGCCTCCTTCGGGTGGTCCTCGAGCCACTCGGCCAGCTTCTGCCCGACGAGGCTCTCGACGGCCCCCTGCACCTCGCCGTTGCCGAGCTTGGTCTTCGTCTGGCCTTCGAACTGCGGCTCGGCGACCTTCACGCTGAGCACGGCCGTGAGCCCCTCGCGGAAGTCGTCGCCGGAGAGCTCGACCTTCGCGTTCTTGAGGAGGCCGGAGGCGTCGGCGTAGCCCTTGAGCACGCGCGTGAGGGCGCGCCGGAAGCCGGAGACGTGCGTGCCGCCCTCGTGCGTGTTGATGTTGTTGACGAACGAGAGGACGTTCTCGGTGTAGCCCGTGTTGTAGCGCATGGCGAGGGCCACGGGCACGTCGGCGTCCTCGTCCTCGACCTCGATGGCGTGCTCGTGGATGGCGGTCCGCGCCTCGTCGAGGTAGGCGACGAACTCTCGGAGGCCGCCCTCGAAGTGGTACTCCTCGCGCGCCAGCTCGGCGTCCTCCTCGCGCTTGTCGGTGAGCCCGATGTAGACGCCCTTGTTGAGGTAGGCGAGCTCACGGAGGCGCTCGGAGAGGGTGTCGAACCGGTAGACGGTGTCGAGGAAGATGGAGGCGTCGGGGATGAAGTAGACCGTGGTGCCGGTCTCCTCACCGGGCTCCATCGCGCGCACCTCTTCGAGGGGCTCGACCGTCCGACCCTTCTCGAAGGCCATCCGGTAGACGCCGCCGTCGCGGCGGACCTCCACCTCGAGCCGGTCCGCGAGCGCGTTGACGCAGCTCACACCGACGCCGTGGAGGCCGCCAGAGACCTTGTAGGTGTCCTTGTCGAACTTGCCGCCCGCGTGGAGCACCGTCATCACGACCTCGACGGCGGGCTTCCCCTCCTTGGGGTGCATCTCGACGGGGATGCCGCGGCCGTTGTCGGTGACGGAGATGGCGTTGTTCTCGTGGATCGTCACCTCGATGCGGTCGCAGTAGCCCGCGAGCGCCTCGTCGATGGAGTTGTCCACGACCTCGTAGACGAGGTGGTGGAGCCCGCGCACGCCGACGTCGCCGATGTACATGGCGGGGCGCTTGCGGACGGCCTCGAGCCCTTCGAGGACCTGGATGTTGGAGGCGCTGTAGGTGCCGCGGGCCTCGGCCTCGGCGCGGCCGTTCGAGGGCGTAGGGAGGGCGTTCGGGGGGGGCGTTTGCTCTGCCATGCGTAGGGGTCTCTGGTCCGGGGGGACGGCCCGTCAGGAGGCGCGCGCGTGTCGCGCAGCCGATCCCGCAAATTTACCACATACGGGCCGCTCTTTCAGGTTTTTCTCGAACGCCCCGGCCGCCTTAGCGGTTGCCCCATCAGAGCCGTTTCACGCCCGTTCCACGAGGGCGGCGCGGAGGGCCGCGAGGTCGTCGGCGAGACGCTCCAAGAGGGACGTGAGGGCCTCCTCGAACGCGCCGGGCAGCCCCTCGGCCTCGGCGAGCGTACGCGCGTCGCGATGGCGCTGTCGGATGGCCTCCACGACCTCGGCATCCACACGGGGGTAGAGGCTGAGGAGCTTCTGGTGGACAATACGCAGCTCTTCGGCGAGATCGGCGAGCGCGAGGCGGTCTTCGAAGGCCTGCACGAGGGCCGCGTGGTCGTCCTCCAGCGACCCGGCGGCGAGGCGGAGGCGGAGCTGTACGAGCAGACCACCGAGTCGGCCGGTGGCAGCGCGGAGATACGCCCGCACAGGCGCCGCCGGCTCGTTCTCGGTCGGGTCCTGGCCGGCCCGGCGGCCAGCGATCCCGCGGCTCACCCCCAGCGCCGTCCGAAAAGCGGCGATCAGCGCGAAGGCATGGAGCGCAGCGGCGGAGCGTTTGTCGTCCATCGAGGTCTCGTTCCTGGTTGCTGGCTGGGGAGGGGCCGGGAGGGCCCGGAACGAGGTGCCTAGACTTCGAGGTAGCGCAGGAACGCGTCGACGCGGCTCTGGAGGTCGGCGTCGGCCTCGTCGAAGAGGGCGACGATGCGGTAGCCGTGGTGCTCCATGAGATGCCGCACGCGCGAGGAGTCGGTCACGTTGAGCTTGAGCGTGACGCGGACGAGGCCGGCGCCGGGGTCGTCCTCGGTCGAGACTGAGAGGATGCGGACGTCGTTCTGCTCGATGAGGTGGGCGAGCTGGGCGAGCGAGAAGTCGCGCCGCTGGCCTTCGAGCACGATGATGGCACCAGGCTCTTCGGTCGCGAGCATGTGCGCGAGCTGGCCGAAGAGCGCCGGGCGCACCACGAGGCCGAGGTAGCGACCGTCCGCGCTCGCCACCGGCATCAGGCTCAACCCGTGCGTGAGCATCTGGTGCACCGCGTCGAACACGTGGGTGTCGGGAGCGACCGAGAGCGGCTCGCCGGCGGCGAGGGTGGCGAGGGGGGCGCCGGGGTCGGGGTGGGCGCGGAGGACGCTCTCGCTGATGATCCCCACGAGCCGCTGCTCCGCCCCCACCACCGGGAGGTGCTCGACCCCATACTCGGCCATGCGATAGAGCGCCTGGCCTGCGGCATCGCCGACCGAGAGGGCCGGGATGGTCGGGTCGAGGAGGGTTTGGACGGTCATGGCGGACAGGCGCCAGCGGCGAGAGGGCGGTCTGTTGATAAGGTCGTGCAAGCAGCGTTCCAGGTCACACCGTTCGGGCATCTTCTGCGACGGCTCGGGTGCCGCATCCGGCGACTCGGTAGGAATGAAGGCGTCGAGGGTTCATTCTCTCTTCGCAGAAGGCGCCGAGGGCTCGTCGCCGAGCGTCGCATCCTCGAGTGCGCCGTCGCCACCGAGCGCCGCGACGGGCACGAGGTGCTCGAAGCGGGCGAGCATGCGCGCCAACTCGGGCGCGTTCTTCGCGGAGGCGCGGTAGCGGAGGCGGAGGGCCGGCACGGTCTCGCCGTAGTCCTGGGCGAGGAGGGTGCGCTCGGCGAGCACCTCGGCGACGCTGCGGAGGTACGCGTAGCTCTTCGCCTCCCGCACGGGGAGGAGCGCGTCGCACACCACGTAGTCGCTCTCGATCAGGGCGAGGAGCTGGGCCCGGAGCTCGTCGAGCCCGATCCCACGGAGCGCCGAGACGAAGGCGGCGTGCTCGAACTCGGCGCGCAGCGACGCGATGAGCCCGCGCTCCTCCAGCACGTCCACCTTGTTGAAGACGATGAGCGTAGGCTTGTCGAGGGCGCCGAGCTCCTTGAGCGTCTGGCGGACGACGCGGATGTGGTCCTCGAAGTGGGGGTGGCTCGCGTCCACGATGTGGAGGAGCACGTCGCTCTCGCGGACCTCGTCCAGCGTGCTCTTGAAGCTCTCGATGAGCCGGTGCGGGAGCTTCCGGATGAAGCCGACGGTGTCCGAGAGGAGGACCGGCTTGTTGGGGGCGAGAGAGACCTGCCGCGTCGTGGCGTCGAGCGTGGCGAAGAGGCGGTTCTCGGCGAGCACGCTGGCGTCGGCGAGCGCGTTCATGAGCGTGCTCTTGCCCGCGTTCGTGTAGCCGACGAGGGAGACGCGGGTCATCTCGTTGCGCCCCTTGCGCTGGGTCGTCCGCTGCCGGTCGATCTTTTCGAGCTGCCCCTTGAGCACGGCGATGCGGTTCCCGATGAGGCGGCGGTCCGTCTCGATCTGCGTTTCACCGGGCCCGCGCATGCCGATGCCGCCCTTCTGTCGTTCGAGGTGGGTCCACTGCCGCGTGAGGCGGCTGCGGAGGTACTCGAGCTGGGCGAGCTCCACCTGCGTGCGCGCGGTGGCCGTGCGCGCGTTGCGGGCGAAGATGTCGAGGATGAGGGCGGAGCGGTCGAGGAGCTTGCACTTCAGCGCCTTCTCCAGATTCCGCTGCTGGACGGGCGTGAGGTCGTCGTCGAAGATGACGAGGTCGGCCTCGGCGCGGTCCACGAGCCGCTTCAGCTCCTCGACCTTCCCCTTCCCGACGTAGGTCGGGGCCGAGATGCGCGCGAGCGACTGCGTGACGCGGGCGTAGACCTCCGCCCCTGCCGTGTCGGCGAGGAGGGCGAGCTCGTCGAGCCCGTCTTGGAGGTCGTAGTCGGTCTGATCCGGCGTCTGAACGCCGACGAGGATGGCGGTTTCCTTCGGGATCCTATCGGATGCGGCGTGGGTCGTCCGAGAGACGAGAGGGCGGTCGGTCAAATGAGGAGGTTGCAGGTGGGGGGGCAGGGCGTGCGGCGCGGGAGCCCGGAGGGTGTGCGCCGCCATGTGCATCGGCAGAACGCGCGGCGCCCGGGCCCAGTTGCTCGCTGCCCCAGGAACATACGTGAAATGAGGATAGCCCACTGTTAAGACCGGTAGGGAGGGCGGCGCGCGCGCACGATCTCTACCCTCGAAGCCGCGTGCGTGCCTACGCGGCCACGGCCTGCCGGTCCGCTTGCTCCGGTCGCCACCGCATCGCGACGAGCATCTCAGCGACGAGGAAGGCGAGGGCGAGGGCGAGGAACACGTTCCACAACTCCACGCCCGCCCGCTCGGTGCGCAGCCGCTCGGCCGCCGCCAGCCCCGCCCCACCGGCCGCGTCGAGCACGCGCACCTCGGCCCCGGTGGCGGCTTCGAGCTGCTCCTGTGCCGCCCGCGCCGAAAGCACGGCGAGGTCGGACTCCCGCGGGTCGAGGTTGACGGCGACGCGCCGGAGCAGGATGTCGCCCTGCATTACGTCGTAGAGGCCCGGCGCGGCGACGGCCTCGCCGACCTCCAGCACCACGCCGCCCGGCACCGTCCGTTGCGCGGGCGTCCACTCCTCGCCCTCCGGCGCGACGAGCCGCAGTGGCGCCCCGCCGGTCACGTCCTCCACGCGGAGCGTGCCGCCCTCGCCCGCTGTGAGGGACGTTGATCCTGCGTCGCTGGCCGCGACGGAGACGGTGGAGCGGTAGAGGAGCGGGACGAACAGCCCACGGACGGGGAAGTCGCTCCAACGTGGCTCGGGGGCGACGGTGTAGAGGAGGGCGCGGCCTTCGCCGTGGCGGATCTCTTGGAGAAACGGCGTCCCCCCTGCGAGCGCGATCAGCGTGTTTTCGTCACCGCCGGGGGTGTAGCGGGCAGCGTAGGAGACCTCCGGGCTCTCAATCTGAGGCCGGGAGGCATCGTCGAAGATCCCTTCGAAGAGCGGGTGATCCAGATCGGTCCGCCCGAAGCCGCCGAGGGAGGGGCCACCGAGCCGTCCGAGGAAGCTGTCGAGGGTGCCCGCGCCGAGGGCCGTGAGGAGAGGGTTGAGGGCGGGAGCCTCGGTTCCCGGGAAGAGGAGAAGGCCGCCGCCGCCGCTCACGTACCGCGCCAGCAGCGCCACCTCGCCGCTCGACAGGTCGCGAGGCCCCACCAGCGCTACGGCATCGTAGTCGTCGATGCCGGCGGAGGTGAGGGCACCCTCATCCACTCGGTCCACGTCGAGGGCGCCGCGCTCGGCAGCGAGGCCGAGCGCGAGCGTGACGAGGTCGGCTCGCGCGCCGTCGCCTTGGACGACGAGGACGCGCTGGGCCTCAGGAACGTGGAGCGCGAAGTAGCGCACGTCGTCCCACTCGGCATCGTCGGGGGCGAGGCGAACCTCGCCCCGGAGCCACCCACGCCGGGGGGGCGTGAACGAGAAGCGGACCGCTGTGGGGGTGCGCTCGGGGAGGTCCGCCGTCGTCTGCGCCACGCGCTGGCCGTCGAGAAAGACGCTGACGGCATAGCCTTCTACGGCGTCACCGTAGCGGACGAGCGTGGCCTCCAGCGCCACCGGCCGGCCCGGCTCGACGATCTGGCTCACGACCTCGACATCGGTCACGGCCGCGTTGGTGTGGGCGCGCTCGCCGAGGGGCAGCAGCGTCAGCGCCATCCCCTCGGGGAGCACGGACGAGACAGAGTCCGCGAGGGTGCTCTCCTGGAGGTCGGTGATCAGGAAGAGCTCGCGGACGGGGTTCTGTGCCCCTTCGAGGAGGCTGCCGGCGCGGGCGAGGGCGTCGGTGATCGTGAGAGCGCCCGGCGCCGTTTCGACGTCTTCGATGGCGTCGAGGGCGGGCTCGGCCGAGGCGAAGGCGGCGGGTGCGCGCCCCGGCGGCGGCGCGGTCTGGACGAGGAACAGCTCGTCGCCTGGCTGGGCGGCCTCGGCGAGGGCCTCGGCGAGCGCCTTCCCCTGGTCGAGGTAGGCGCCCTGCGCGTCGCGCTGCGTCATCGAGAGCGAGTTGTCGAGGACGAGGGCGACGGCCGCCGGCGCCCGCCTGCCGAAGACGCCCTCCCACGCGCTCACGAGCGTCGGCCGCGCGAAGGCGAGGACGAGGCACACGATGGCGAGGGTCCGCAGAGCCAGCAGAAGCCACTGCCGGATCCGCACGCGCCGCATCGTCCGCTTCTCCAGCTCTCGGAGGAAGGCGAGCGAGGAGAAGTCCACCCGCTTCGGACGGCGGAAGTTGAAGAGGTGGATGATGAGCGGGATCGCCGCCGCGGCGAGCCCGAGCAGGACGAGGGGGTTGAGGAAGGCCATAGGCCCGAGGAACGGCGAGACCACGCGGAATGATGCGGGGTCCTCAGAAAAACAGGCTCGACCCACGCGGGACCTCGGCTCGGACCGCGACGGCAGCGTGGCCGCCCGCCAGCACCTCTCAAACCGCCGCGGGCTCGGTGACGACCAGCGGCGCAGACACCTCGGCGAGGAGGAGATCGCGGACGTGCGGGCTGACGACGTAGCGGCCGAGGACCGCCGCAGGGAGGAACTTCGCGCCGGCCACCACACCCACGCATTGCGGCGCACCGCAGTGGCACGCGAACGGGTTCGTCATCACCCACTCCGTCGAGGGGTAGAAGTACGTCAGCTCCTCGCCGGCAGTGTGGTCGCGAAGGGCGACGAGCACCATGGCCTCGGTGTCCACGGCCAGCCCCGGGTCGCAGGAGTGGTTGAGAGAGGCGACGAGCCCGAGCCCGTCCGCGTGTGCGCCAGGCCCCACCTGGATGCTGTGGACGGTGGGGGATGGCCCCACCCGGAACTCCTTGATCGTATAGACGCGCTGGCCTGCGCGAAGCGGGCGCATGGTGAGGAGCAGGGCCCCTCGGGTGGGATCCTGCACGACACGGATCGTCCCGTTCGCGAAGGGAGAGAGGGGGGGCGGCATGGGGCGGTGGATAGGAGGACGCCGAGAAAATAGACCGCGCCCCCTAACCGGGAGTCGGTAGGGGGCGCGGACGAGAGAGCGAGGCCGGGCGTCAGCGGAGCAGCGTCACGCGGCGGGTCGTGGAGAAGCCGGTGCCGGAGAGGCGGACGAGGTAGAGCCCGCTCGGCAGGGTGCGCCCGTTGATCTGCGTCTCCACGCGGGCGTTGGGCTCGAGACTGCCGGAGTAGAGTGTCCGGACGCGGCGGCCGAGGGCGTCGTAGAGCGCGAGGTCGACGCGCTGCGCGCGCGTCACAGCGAAGCCAACCGTCGCCGTCGTCGAGAAGGGGTTCGGCTGGACGGGCTCGAGGAGGTAGCCGTTGGGCATCTGCTCGGGCCCGACGTACGCCGCTGCCGCACCTTCCCGTGCCTCCTGAGCGGCGGCAGGGGCCACGGTCCCCAGCGCGAGGACGGCGGTGAGCACGAGGGCGTAACGGAGGGGCAAGGGCTTAAGCGCGGGGTTGGTTCTGCAGCGTATACGCGCCGCGTCGAGGTTTTGCTCCACCCGTATAGATAATGCAAAAACACTGGAGTTGCCAGCGCCGCCTTCACTTTCCCAGAATCGTAGCTGGACCGCTACAGCCGACCGTCCGAGCGGCGCTTGGGCCCTCGGGGAGTGACATCCCACGGCGTGCCATCAGAGCCGTCGCCTGGGGTGTCACGCAGCTTTCACCGGGCCTGTAGCATCTTCGCACCCTCGGGCGCGTTCGCGCCCTGTTTCACCCACCCGATCCATGGCGAAGAGCACTCGAAAGGCCCGCGCTGAGACGCACGCGCGCCACAGCCCGAAGGGGGCGAGCAGGAAGGCAAGCGGCAACGGGGGCGCCCGGCGGTTCACCGGGCGCGAGCTCGTCGTCAAGGGGGCCCGGCAGCACAACCTCAAGGACCTCGACCTCACGATCCCGAAGAAGAAGCTCGTCGTCGTGACCGGTCCGTCGGGCTCGGGGAAGTCGAGCCTCGTCTTCGACACGATCTACGCCGAGGGGCAGCGGCGCTACGTCGAGAGCCTCAGCGCCTACGCGCGCCAGTTCCTGGAGCGGATGGACAAGCCGGACGTGGACCTCATCACGGGGCTCGCGCCGGCCATCGCCATCGAGCAGCAGACGGGCACGCGCAACCCGCGCTCGACCGTCGCCACCCAGACCGAGCTCTACGACTACCTCCGGCTCCTCTACGCCCGCATCGGGACGACCCTCTCGCCGGTCTCCGGGCTGCCCGTCACGAAGGACTCGCCCCGCTCTGTCGCGGAGGCGGTCCAGCGAGCGCTTGCCCCAGGCACGCGGTTCTACCTCCTCTTCCCCTTCCCCGAGCACAAGGGGCGAAAGAAGGGGGAAGAGCTCGAGGCCCTGCGGGCCCGCGGCTTCTTCCGCCTCCTCGCGCTCCCCACCGAGAAGCAGGCCGCGAAGGGGCAGCAACCCGCGGTGATCGACCTGACAGAGACCGAGCCCGGCGACGTCAAGACGCCAGCGACGCGGCTCCTCGTGCTCGTCGACCGCCTCGCCACGCGGCCGGACGACGAGGCCGTCACGGCGCGCCTCGCCGACTCCGTCGAGCAGGCCTTCCGCGAGGGCGGCGAGCGCGCCGTCGTCATCACGGCACCGGAGGAAGGCCCGTTCGAGCGGCTCGACTTCTCGGCCCTCTTCGAGCGCGACGGGGTCGTGTTCGAGGAGCCGACGCCGCAGCTGTTCTCGTTCAACTCCCCGCTCGGCGCCTGCCCCGTCTGCCAGGGCTTCGGCCGCGTGCCGGGGATCGACCCCAACCTCGTCGTCCCGAACCCCGACCTCTCGATCCGGCAGGGCGCCGTGGCACCGTTCCGGACGGAGCAGTGGGGGCGCTACCAGAAGGACCTCATCCGGATGGCGGCCCGGCAGGGCCTCGACATCGACAAGCCGTGGCACGCGCTCCCGGAGGCGCACCAGAAGCTGGTCTGGGGCGGCCAGGGCGACTACATCGGCGTCCGCGGCTTCTTCGCCTTCCTGGAGAAGAAGGCCTACAAGATGCATTACCGCATCTACGCCGCCCGCTTCCGCGGCTACACGACGTGCCCGACGTGCGACGGCTACCGCCTCCGCCCCGAGGCGCTCCACGTCAAGATCGAGGGGCCGGCCCTCGGCGTCGAGGCCGAGGGGACGGCGTGGTACCACATCGGCGAGGTGTGCGAGCTGACGACGGCCGACGCCCTCACGCTCTTCGAGGGCGTCGACTTGACGGAGTACCAGCTCGCCGTGGCCGGGCGCGTCTTCGAGGAGATCCGGAAGCGGCTCGGGTACCTCGTCGAGGTCGGCCTCGACTACCTCTCGCTCGACCGCCTCGCCCAGACGCTCTCCGGCGGCGAGACGCAGCGGATCAACCTCGCCACCTCCCTCGGCTCCAGCCTCGTCGGATCGCTCTACGTCCTCGACGAGCCCACCGTCGGCCTGCACCCCCGCGACAACGACCGCCTCATCACCATCCTCGAAGGGCTCCGCGACCTCGGCAACTCCGTCCTCGTCGTCGAGCACGACGAGCAGATGATGCGCCGGGCCGACCAGATCATCGACATCGGCCCCGGCTCGGGAGCGCTCGGCGGCGAGGTGATCTTCCAGGGCACCTACAGCGAGGTGCTGGAGGATGAGGCGTCGCTCACGGGCGCCTACCTCTCCGGCCGCAAGACGATCCCCGTGCCGGAGCAGCGGCGGCCCGTCGATGACGAGCGCGTCCTCGAGGTGCTCCACGCGCGCGAGCACAACCTCAAGCGCATCGACGTCCGCTTCCCCCTCGACATGATCACGGTCGTCACGGGCGTCTCGGGCTCGGGCAAGTCCACGCTCGTCCACGACACGCTCTACGCGGCGCTGCGGCGGCTCAAAGGGGGCGAGTACGACGGCACGCTCGGCGCCCACGACGCCCTCCGCGGCGCCGGGCTCGTCGAGCACGTCGAGATGGTGGACCAGTCGCCCATCGGGAAGAGCCCGCGCTCGAACCCCGTCACCTACGTCAAGGCGTTCGATGGCATCCGCGACCTCCTGGCCGGCACGCACCAGGCGAAGGTGCGCGGCTACGCCCCTGGCACCTTCTCGTTCAACGTGCCCGGCGGGCGCTGCGAGACGTGCCAGGGCGAGGGCGCCGTCCAGGTGGAGATGCAGTTCCTCGCCGACCTCTACCTCGAGTGCGAGGCGTGCCACGGCACGCGGTTCAAGCAGGACGTCCTCGAGATCCGCTGGCACGGCAAGAACGTCGCCGAGATCCTCGACCTCACCGTTGACGAGGCCGTGGCGTTCTTTGAGGACCAGGGGCGCGTCGTCAACAAGCTGCGGGTGCTCCAGGACGTGGGGCTCGGCTACCTCACGTTGGGCCAGCCCTCGAACACGCTCTCGGGCGGCGAGGCGCAGCGCGTCAAGCTCGCGGCCCACCTCGGCAAGCGACACCAGGGCCACACCCTCTACCTCTTCGACGAGCCCACGACGGGGCTCCACTTCGACGACATCCGGAAGTTGCTCGACGCGTTCAACGCCCTCATCGAGGCCGGCCATTCCGTCGTCCTCGTCGAGCACAACCTCGACGTGATCAAGAGCGCCGACTGGGTGATCGACCTCGGGCCCGAGGGTGGGCGGCGCGGCGGGTTCGTCGTGGCAGAGGGGACGCCGGAGGCGGTTGCGGCGGTCGAGGAGAGCCACACCGGCCGGTTCCTGCGCGAGATCCTCGAGGCATGAGCCCACCGCCGGCGATTTAGGATCGGGTGAATAGCAGCTGTTGACGCCGACGGCGGTCGGTAAACAACAGGTTAAGCCCGAACTTGACGCTTCTGCCCCCGTTGTGAGGCCGATTTCGCCGCCCCTCCACCTCGGCGTCGTTCCTCCGCCCCAGATCTGCCATGCCTCCTGCCCCGGATTCCCCCCGCCGTGCGCCCCTGGATCGCATCGCGGCGTACCCCTCCGGGGACGGCTGCGCGGGCGATGGCTGTGGGCGAGGACTGCGGATCGCCCTGTTCACCGGCAACTACGTCCACATCCGCGACGGCGTCTCGCTGACGCTGAACCGGCTCGTCTGCTACCTCGAAGCCCACGGGCACGAGGTGCTCGTGTTCGCGCCGACCGTAGACGACCCGGCGCTCGACCCGGCGGGCACGTTCGTGCCGGTCCCCTCCGTGCCGGCCCCTGGGCGGCCGGAGTATCGCCTCTCCGTCGCCTTTCCCAAGGCGGCGCGCCGCACGCTGGAGGCGTTCCGCCCGGACCTCGTCCACGTCGCCACGCCGGACTACCTCGGCGTGCGCGCCGTGCGCTGGGCGACGAAGCACGCGGTGCCGGTCGTGGCCTCGTTCCACACCCACTTCGCCTCGTACCTCAAGTACTACCACCTCGGCGCCATCGAGCCGGCCCTGTGGGCCTACGGCCGCTGGTTCTATGACCGGTGCGAGCAGGTGTACGTGCCGTCCGAGGCCATGGGGGAGGTGCTTCGGGAGAACGGCATCACGACGCCGGTCCGGGTGTGGTCCCGCGGCATCGATGCCGAGCGGTTCTCTCCCGCAAAGCGGTCCGCAGCGTGGCGGTCGTCCCATGGCTTCGAGGCCCCGGTCGTCGCGTTCGTGAGCCGGCTCGTGTGGGAGAAGGGGCTCGACGTGTTTGCGGGGGTCGTCGAGCGGCTGGAGCGAGAGGGGGTCCCCCACCACAGCCTCATCGTGGGCGACGGCCCCGCGCGCGAGGCGCTCGAAGCGCGCCTCAGCAACACCGTCTTCACGGGCCACCTCGACGGCGAAGCGCTCGCGACGGCCTACGCCTCCTCCGACGTCTTTCTCTTCCCGAGCGAGACCGAAACGTTCGGCAACGTCACGCTCGAGGCCATGGCCAGCGGGCTTCCCGCTGTCTGCGCCGACGCCCCCGGCAGCCGCAGCCTCGTTGAGGACGGCACGACAGGCTTCATCTGCTCAGCCCGCGACGGCGAGGCGTTCCACCGTGCCACGGCGCGGCTCGTCCAGGACGGCGCCGCCCGGTCGCGGATGGCCGCCGCAGCCCGGACGGCGGCCCTCAGCTACGACTGGGACGCGATCCTGCGCCGGCTCGTCCGCGGTTACGCCGAGGTGCTGGGGGCTCCGGCCGCGGAGCCTGTCCTCGTGGCGCCGGAGCGCGGCGCGCCCGCGTTCGCCTAGCCTCGCTGGTCGCGCCAGCGGGGGATCGTCTGCGTCGGCCACAAGGCGCCGGGGCGGAGAGAGGTCGCCCTGCCCTCGCGCCGGCCCCCCTCGCTGTGATCGTCTGCGACCTCACCCACGCGTACACGCCCACGAGCGGGGGCATCCGCACCTACATCAACGACAAGCGGCAGCACCTCCTCGAACACACCGAGCACACCCACGTGCTGGTGGTCCCGGGCGAGGAGGACGTGGTGGAACGGGGCGAGCGGTGGGCGACGTGGCGCGTCAAGGGGCCGACCATCCCCTTCGCGGCGCCGTACCGCTTCTTCCCCCGCCGGTCCCGGCTCGACGCCGCGCTCCGCGAGGCCAGGCCCGACCTCGTCGAGCTGAACACGTACTACATGCCGCCGGAGGCCGGGGCCGCCTACCGCTACCGCGCGTGGGCGCGGGCGCAGGGCCGAACCGCGGCCGTCGCGGTCCACTACCACACCGACTTCGCGCACTCCTACGCCAAGCAGTACACCGCGCCGGTCCTGGGCGAGCGGCTGAGCGGTGGGCTGGAGCGCCTCGCGGCGCGCTACGTCCGGGGCATCCTCGGCCGGGCCGACGCGGTGCTCACGTTCTCAGAGCAGCACCGGCAGTCGATCCAGACCCTCGGCATCGCGGACGCGCGCCTCGTCCCGCAGTTCATCGACCTCGACACGTTCCACCCGAAGCGGGCCGACCCGGCGGTGCGCGAGCGTCTTGGCGTCGAGCCGGATCAACTCCTGCTCGTCTACGCCGGCCGGTTCGATACGGAGAAGCACGTCCACGTGCTCGTCGACGCCCTTGAGTCGGTGTCGCCCGCGCTCCGGCCCGCGCTCGTGATGGCGGGTGACGGCCCGCTACGGCACGAGCTGGAGGCGCGGGCCGCGACGAGTCCGGCGCTCCACCTCCTCCCGTTCCAGGTGGGCAAGGAGGCCGTCGCGCGTCTGCTCGCGACGGGCGACATGTACGTCACGGCGGGGCCGCACGAAGTCGCGGCCTTCTCCGTCGTCGAGGCCCAGGCGTGCGGCCTGCCGACGGTCGGCGTCGAGGCCGGCGGGCTCGTCGGGCGCGTCGTCCCCGGCACGGGGTTCCTCGGACCCGTCGGCGACGGGGAGGCGATGGCGCGCAACATCGAGCGCGCGGCGCGCGACCGCGAGGCCCTCGGCCGTCGGGCGCGGGCCTACGTGGAGGCGCACTACGGCTCGGACCGCGCCTTCGGCGCCATCCTCGACCTGTACGAGGAAACGCTCCAGCGCGTCGGTCAGGGCGCGGCCTCTCCTTCTCTCCCGAGCGACGACGAGGCGAGGAGGTAGGCGAGGAGGTGGAGGGCCTTGAAGCCGGCGCTCTGCACCAGCAGCATGCCCGCGATGGCCGCCTCCGCGACGGCCAGCCCGCCCGACAGGCCCACGCCCGCTCCTACGAACACGAGGTCTTTGCTCGGCACGAACGGGAGCCGCTCGATCACCACCAGCACGGCCGCGAACGTCAGCCACACCGGCAGCCCCACCGATGGTTGCGCGAGGTGCCACATCCCGATGAGCCCCGCGTTCGTCAGGGCGTGGCGCGCCAGATGGAGAGCCGCCACGCGTGCGGCCGCTCGGCGGGGGAGCGCGAAGACGTAGTGGCGGAAGCGCACCACCAGCACCCCGAGCCCGACCAGGAGCACGAGGCCGGCGAGGATCGGGAGCCCCCGTCCGGCCACCCACCCCGCGGTGTCGAGCTCGCCTAGCCCCACCATCGCGCCGACGAGCAGGCCCGCCACGGTGAACGACACCACCGACGACACGATGTTGACGTCGCGGACGACGCGGAAGGCATGCCCCGCGTCGAGGCCCCGCGCCGCGCCCCACAGGTACAACGACACTTCGCCGCTGTAGCCGATCACCTCTTCGTTGAGGACCCGCTTGCGGGCGCACGCCCAGAAGAGCGCCCGTGGGGGGAGGGGCCAGAGCGGCCGGTAGATCAGCGTCTCCGTCACGGGGAGGAGAACGTAGACGCCGCCGAGGAGGAGGTAGAAGAGGGGGTGCGTCGGAAGGGCGTCGAGGATGGCCTGCCAGCCCACCCGCGTCAGTTGCACCGCCAGCACGGCGACGATGCCGGCGGTCAGGGCGAGCCGCGCCGCCCGCGCGAGGCGCCCCTGGGCTCGAGCCTGGAGCCGGTCCGTGGTGCGGTCGCGCCACGCGCCGAGGGTGGCGATCACGCCCGTGGAATCAGTGGCCATGCGGTGAAGCTACACTGGCGCACCGGTCGTCGGTGCCAATTCCCCATGCGTGCGCCCCGGTCGTGTCGGCTTGAAAACGGTCGCTCGGCGTCGATATCCCTGAGCCAATGCCCCCACCGCCATGCGCAGACGGCTCCTCCAAACGGTAGAGAAGGCCGACGGCGTGCTCGGCCGCCTCGTATACCGCAGCGTCGGCCTCGTGCTCGGCGCGCTCACGCTGGGGGCGCTCTCCATGCTCCGCGGCGTCGTTGCCGACGGGAGCCTCGCGGGCGCCGAGCGGATCGGGGCGGTGACGGTGGCCGTGGGGGCCGTGCTGCTCTTCGGAGCGGGCACGTGGTACTGCTTCGGGAAGGGCCGGCGGCTCTCGGACCTCGACTAGCGACCCGCCGGACGACCCGGGCGGGTGACACGCCCTGTCACCCCACGGCGCTACCTTGCCGGGCTGCCTGACCTGCCCCCCGCCCCCCGCGCTGTGATCGCCTACGTCGCCGGCACGCTTGCCGAGAAGCACCCCACCGAGGCCGTCGTCGAGGCGGCGGGCCTCGGGTACCGCCTGCTCATCCCCGCCTCGTCCTTCGACAAGCTCCCCGAGGTGGGGAAGCCCGCTCGGCTCCTCACCACGCTCATCGTCCGCGAGGACAGCCAGACGCTCTACGGCTTCGCGACGGAGCCCGAGCGGACGCTCTTCGAGACCATGATCGGCGTCTCGGGGGTAGGGCCGAAGCTGGCGCTCGCGGCGCTCTCGGCTATGAGCCCGAGCGAGCTGCGCGACGTCGTGGTGGCGGGCGACAGCGCCATGCTCACGCGCATCCCCGGCGTGGGGAAGAAGACGGCCGAGCGGCTCGTCGTGGACCTTCGCGACCGCCTCGTCAAGCTCGATGGGTTGGAGCCCGCCGGCGTCCTTGGCGGCGACGGCACCGTGGCGCAGGCGCGCAGCGACGCCCGCGCCGCCCTCGAAGGGCTGGGCCTCAGCCGCGCCGAGGCCGAGAAGCGCCTCCGGAAGACGCTCCGCGAGCAGCCCGGCGTGCAGTCGGCCGAGGAGCTGATCCGGCTGGCCCTCCGCCAGAGCTGAGCGGGCCGCGGGGGCAGGGCGTTCGCGAGTTCTCCCGCTCCTGGTAACACTCTCGTAAAGGGACCGCGGTACGTTGGGGCTCCTCCCACGCGCCCTACCGCGCCATGCCTGCCGCACCGGCCGCCGGCCCGGCTCCCGGCGACGCCCACGCCACGGTCCTCCTGGTGGACGACGAGCCGGATCTCCTGGAGCTCCTCACCTACACCCTCGAACGGGAGGGGTACCGGGTCCTCACCGCCCGCGACGGGGTCGAGGGCCTGAAGGCGGCCGAGGCCGAGCAGCCGGACCTCTTCATCGTGGACATCATGATGCCGCGGATGGACGGCGTCGAGATGACGCAGCGGCTCCGCGAGGACGCCCGCCTCCGGCTCACGCCCATCCTCATGCTCACCGCCCGCACCGGCGAGCGCGACGAGATCGCCGGCCTCGAAGCCGGCGCCGACGACTACCTCGTCAAGCCGATCTCGCCGCGGCTCCTCGTGAGCCGGCTCCGGGCGCTGCTCCGCCGGGGTGAGCGGGAGGAAGCCGCCACGACGTCCCAGCTCCGCGCGCACGACCTCCTCATCGACCGCGAGCGGTACGTCGTCGAGCGTGCGGCAGAGGGCGAGCCGGAGACGTTCCGGCTTCCCCGCAAGGAGTTCGAGCTGCTCTACTTCCTCGCGTCCCACCCCGGACGCGTCTTCACGCGCGAAGAGCT
>JAWWCA010000053.1:0-17476 GCA_033720695.1 Rubricoccaceae bacterium | reverse complement strand
GCCGTCGACTCCACCACGCCCGCCACCGTCAAAGGCGACGTCGGCGCGGCCGTCCCGATCCCGACGCCGCCCGCGGCCCGGATCAGGAACTGGTTCGCGGCGGTCGAGACCAGGGAGTCGGCGCCCCCCACGACCGAGCGGTCGCTCCACACGAACGCCCCCTCGTGCGCCGCCCGGGCCCGGTACCCCGCCGCGAGGCTGTGGCTCCCCCGCGCCTCGTTCTGCTGCCCCCCCGGCACCGTGGCCGCCGCCCCGCTCGCGCGGCTCCGGTCGCCGCCCGCCACCGTCGCGTGGCTCCCACTCGCCGTGTTGTCGAAGCCGCCGCCCACGGACGCCGCGAAGTCGCGCGCCTCGTTCTCCCGGCCCCCGGCCACGACCGAGCGGAGCCCGCTCGCCGCGTTCGCCGAGCCGCCCCCCACGGTGGCGTCGGTCGCCGTCACGGCGTTGTCGGCGCCCCCGCCGATGACGGCCCCGTCCCCGCTCGCCGTGTTCCGCGCGCCTCCGCCGACGGTCGCACGCGGCCCAGCGGTGTTCCCGAACCCGCCGCCGACGCTGCCGTAGTCGTCGGTGACCGCGTTCGGGCGCGCCACGCCGAGCGCGAGGGGGTCGCCCCCGCCGGCGATCGTGGCGCCGACGCGGGTGGGCGAGACCGTGTTGCCGCTCCAGCCCCCGATCATGTTCGGGCCGTCGCCGGCGGTCTCGGGCGCGACGCGGAGGGCGCGGAGGCCGAGGGCGTAGGGGGCGGCGACGAGCGGCGTGCGGGGGCTCATCTCGGGGTCGGCCTCGACCCGGACGCCGAGCCAGAGGGGGCGGTCGAAGGCGACGTCGGCGAGCGGGGTGACGGCGCCGAGGGTGACGGCGTAGAGGCCGCCCTCGGTCGTGACCGAGCGGGCCTCGGTCCAGAGCGGGCTGCCGCCGGTGGGGGCGGTGTAGAGGGCGAAGGTGATGGCGTAGTCGCCGTCGGGGACGGGGGCGCCGGCGGGGTCGGTGAGGAGGCCCTGGTGGGCGAGGGAGTCCGGCGCCTGCGCCTGCACGACGGGTGCGAGGAGGAGAAGGGACGCGGCGAGCAGCGGGGCGACGAGGCGAGTCATGGGTCCAGCGTTTGGTGAAGAAGCGCGAGGGTCCGGGCGCACACGAGGAGGCGTCCTCCGGGCTGCGCGGCCGCATGGAGGCGCCCGGCCTCGGCGAGGGCGCGGACGGCCCCGACGCCGAGGCCGACCGCGTCGGCGGCGGCCTCGGGCGCGACGAGCGCGCCCCCGCAGACCCGGCACGCCGGGGGCCCCGCCTCCCCCCGGACGAGGGTGACGGTGCGCGAGCGGACGTGGAGGTCGAAGCGCCAGCGGAGCATGGGTCGTCGGGAGGCAGCGGGGGGAACGGGGGGACGTTCAGGAGAAACCCGCCCTGTGGCCTTTCACGGCGCTTTCTGCTGCCTTATCATCTGCTTACAGCCCCATGGACGCTCCTCCTACCGCCTACACGTTCGGCCCCTACCGCTTCGAGCCCGGCGAGCGCCGGCTCCTGCGGGAGGGCGAGGAGGTCGAGCTCTTGCCCAAGGAGCTCGACCTCCTCACCGTGCTCGTGGCCCACGCCGGCCAGCTCGTGACGAAGGACGACCTGATGGCCTCGCTCTGGCCCGACGCCGTCGTCGAGGAGAACGCCCTCACCGTGCAGGTCTCGCGGCTGCGGGCAGCGCTCGGCGAGACCGCCCGCGGCTGGCGCTTCATCGAGACCGTCCCGCGGGCGGGGTACCGGTTCGCCCACCCCGTCACGGTCGACGTCGGCGAGGCGGCTCCCCAGGCGTCGAGCGTGGTGGCGCACGAGCGCGAGGCGCGCGTGACCGTGGAGGGGAGCGTCGGAGCGCCGTGGGCCTTCGGGCTCGCGGCGGGCGTCGCCATCGCCCTCGTCCTCCTCCTCGTCGTCCCCAGCTTCCGCTCGGCCGCGCCCTCGATGCCACCGGCCCTGGAGGCCGCCGCGCCTTCGCCGGCCGGGCCCGCTGCGTCGGCCCTGCCCCCCACGAGCGCGCCGGAGGCGGTCGAGCGCGGCCGGGCCATGTGGTGGCTCCGTCGGCGTCCCCAGGAGGCGCTCTACCTCTTCCGCAGCGCCGTCCTCCTCGACTCCCTCTACGCCCCCGGCTACGTCGGCATCGCCGACGTGCTCGGGATGGGCTACGCGACGGGCGACGAGGCCCGCGCGCACGTCCGCCGCGCCCTCGCCCTCGACCCCGACCTCGGGGCGGCCTACGCCTCGCTCGGCCTCGTGCGGATGTTCCAGGACTGGGACTGGGACGGGGCCGCGGAGGCTTTCGCGCGTGCCCTCGCCCTCGACCCCGCGCACGCGCCCGCGCATCAGTGGCAGGCCACGCTGCTCATGATCCGAGGCCAGGCCGAGGCCGCCGTCGCCGCGCTCGACCGCGCCCTCGGCCACGCCCCCCCCGAGGCGCGGCCGGTCCTCCTCGCCGACCGCTGCCAGGCGCTCTACTACGCCCGCCGCTACGACGACGCCCTCGCCGACTGCCGCCGCGCCCTCGACCTCGACCCGGCCCAACACGCCGCCCAGCAGCACGGGTTCTGGGCGCTCGCCCTCGACGGCCGCGCCGACGAGGCGGCCCGCTGGGCCCACACCATCGAGCACGCGACGCCCATCCGCGACGCGCTCGAGGCGCGGCCCGCTCACTACGCCGGCCCCGGCGGCGTCGCCCGCCTCTTCGCCGACCTCGCGGCGTACGAGTACGACCACGACACGCTGTGGGCCGCCTTCTGGCACGCGCGGCTCAGCGCCCTCACCGGCGACACCGAGGGCGCCTTCGCGGCGCTCGACCGGCTCGCGGCGGTGCGCCAGTTCCACGCCCCCTTCGTCGGGCCCGACCCCGCCTTCGACAGCCTCCGCGACGACCCCCGCTTCGGCGCCTTCCTCGGCCGGGTGGGGCTGGCCGGCTGAATCGGCGCGCCCGCCCCGGCTGTCGGGGCGGGCGCGATGCGTCCCCAGGTCCGGTCACCGGAGGAGCGTGAGCCGCTGCGTCTGGACGGTCTCGCCCGCTTCGAGTCGGACGAGGTAGACCCCGCTGGGCAGGTCCACGCCGTCGAAGCGGGCCCGGTGCGTGCCGGGCTCGTAGACCCCGTCGGCGACGACGGCGACCTCGCGTCCGAGCGCGTCGTAGACGGCGAGGCGGACGGGCAGGGCCTCGGGCAGGGTGAAGCCGAGCGTGGCCGCGCCGCGGGCCGGGTTCGGCCGGGCGGCGTGGAGCGCCGGCGCCTCCGGCGTCGTGCTCGACGCCGCGGGGGTCCCGGGTGCGGTCTCAGCGCTGTCGTCCGCCCACGCGAGGGGGCCGGCGGCGTCGAGGAACAGCTCGCTCCCGGCGGCGCGCGCGGCGAGCGTGCCCTCGGCCGTCCCGCTGGCCCCGGGTGCCACGACGGTGATGACGAGGACGGCGGTGGCGAGGGCCTCGACGGGGTAGGAGCCCACCTTGATGACGTACTCGTAGGTGCCGAGAGGGGCGCTGGGGGAGACGCGCTGCGAGAACGTCGCGGAGCCGGACCCCGGGCCGGGCACGAGGACGTCGCCGGGGCCGAGGTAGGGGCCGCTCTCGGTCCCGTTCGGGAAGACGGCGTCGGCCCAGTAGTCCATCCCCGCGTGGTTCACCGAGAGCCGGCGGAGCGTCGCGCTGAACCGGACCCGCTCGCCCTGGGCCACCACGATGGGGGCCGGCGGGTCGACGGCCTCCGCCCAGAAGGTGAGGTCGTACCCTTGGTAGAGGAGGTCGCCCTCGGTGTCGATGCCGTCATAGACGCCGTCGTAGATGATGTTGACGGCACCGACGTCCGTGCCACGGTCGATGTCCTCGTCTGGGACCCCGACGGCGAGCTCGCCGTCGGTGTTGCCGTCGAAGCGGCCGATGGCGAGGGCGGCGCCGAACCGGTCGCCAGCCTCCGCGTCGCCATGGACGCCCCGGCGGCCCTGGCGCCACGCCTCGCTCGCCACGGAGGGGTCGAGCCCCGTGCCGATGCGCCCCGCAATCGTGACGACGGCGCCGGCATCGACGATGGCCCCGTGGTCCTCCCCCTCGACGCCGACGGCGAGGTCGGCGGGGGACCCGATGTTCATGCGGCCGGCGGCGAGGGCGTACCCGAAGCGGTCCCCCGCCTCCGAGACCCCCGCGACCCCGGCGGTGTTCTGGGTGAAGACCTGGTTGTCGGTCGCGCTGAGGCCTCCGACGCCGCCGTAGAGCACGTTCACGGCGCCCGCGTCGTCCAGAGCGCCGTCGCTCTCGAAGGGGACGCCGACCGCGAGGTCGTCCCGGCCGTCGACGTCGAAGTCGGCCGAGGCGAGGGCGAACCCGAACTGGTCGCCGAGCTCGGGGACGCCGATGACCCCGGCGGCGTCCTGGCTCCAGAGGATGTTGCCGGGGGACATGCCGCCGGCGAGGCCGTAGAAGGCGATGACGCCGCCCGCGTTCGCCTGCCCGCCGGCGTCGTAGCCGACCATGCCGACGGCGAAGTCGTCGCGGCCGTTGCCGTTGAAGTCGCCCGAGGCGAGGGCGTGGCCGAAGGTGTCGAACGCCACGGGGGCGCCGTGGCCGGCGCTCTCGCGGCGCCACGCCTCGTTGCCGGTGGCCGTCAGCCCGGCGGCGCTCCCGAACAGGACATGGACGATCCCGGCCTCGGCGACGCTGACGAGGTCCTCCTGCGGCGACGCGACGACGAGGTCGTCGTAGCCGTCGCCGTTGTAGTCGCCGGCGGTGAGGGCGGCGCCGAAGTGGTCGTCGGCCTCGGCGTTGGTGTAGGTGAGGTCGTTCTGGCTCCAGACCTGGTCGCCCGTGGCCGTGAGGCCGGCGGCGGAGCCGTAGAGGACGTGGACGAGGCCCGCGTTGCCGGCCGTGCCGACGTTCTCGTAGGGCGCGCCGATGGCGAGGTCGTCGTAGCCGTCGCCGTCGAAGTCGCCCGCCGTGACGGCGGCGCCGAAGCGGTCGAAGGCCTCGGCCGTGTCGAGGACGCCGGCCGTGTTCTGGGTCCAGAGGTCCGTGACGGTCGTGAAGATGCCGTCGGGGTTGCCGTAGGTGACGACGACCGCCCCGGCCTCAGGGGCCGCGTCGACGCCCTCCTCCTCGACGCCGATGGCGAGGTCGTCGGAGCCGTCGCCGTCGAAGTCGCCCACGGCGAGGGCGCCTCCGAAGCGGTCGCCGCTCTCGTTGCCGCCGGGGATCTGGGCGTGCGCGGCAGGCGCCGCGAGGAGGAGCCCCAGGAGGAGGGCGGCGGCGCGGGCGTAGGCGGCCGCCACGAGGGGAAGCGTCAGGATGTTCGCGGATTGCATGGTGTACCTCGAGCGTTGATGAACGGAGCAGAGGCCGATCCGATGACCGTCGCCTCACCCCCCATGGCGGCGACCGTCCGCCCTGTTGATCACGCCCGCCGAAAACCTGAGCGTTGAGTGGCTTACCTTGCCTGTGCCGCCTTGCCGCTCCCCCCTGCCATGGCCGAGCGAGACGTGACGCACCTGCTCCTCCAGCTAGACGACGCCGACGCGTCGTCCGAGGCGCTCGACCGGCTCGTGCCGATGCTCTACGAGGAGCTCCGGCGGCTGGCCCACGCGCAGCTCCGCCACGAGCGCTCCGGCCACACCCTCAACACGACCGCCCTCGTCAACGAGGCCTACCTCCGCCTCGTCCGGCACGACCGCGTCGGCGCCGAGGACCGCGCCCAGTTCTTCGCCGTCGCCGCCACGACGATGCGCCGCGTGCTCGTGGACTACGCCCGCGCCCGCCGCCGGCTCAAGCGCGGCGGCGGCGCGCCGCACGTCCCGCTCGACGAGGACGTCCTGTTCACGGAGCAGGAGGCCGACGAGGTGCTCGCGCTCGACGAGGCCCTCGGCCGGTTCGAAGCGCTCGACCCCCGGGGGAGCCAGGTCGTCCAGTACCGCTTCTTCGTCGGCCTCACGCTCGAGGAGACCGCCGACGTGATGGGGCTCTCGGTCCCCACCGTCCACCGGGCCTGGCGGGCGGCCCGCAACTGGCTCCGGAAGGAGGTCTCGCAGGAGGTGACCGGCCTGTGATCAACGCGGGGGCCGCCCAACGCCATGCACGGTACACCCCACCCCCACTGACCCATGAACACCGCGCTCTGGGAGCGGGTCGAGGCGCTCTTCTCGGAGGCCGTCGAGCAACCGCCGGACGCCCGCGCCGCGTTCCTTGACCGCGCCTGTGGCGGCGAGGCTCGCCTCCGCGCCGAGGTGGAAGGCCTTCTCGCCGCCGACGAGGCCGACCGCGCCCTCGGCGTGGAGCACCGCCTGCTCCCGGATGAAGACGAGGCACGCGAGCATGCTCCCACCGGGCAGCGCGTCGGCCCCTACCGGATCGAGGGCGAGCTGGGGCGCGGCGGGATGGGCGTGGTCTACCGCGCCCGCCGCGCCGACGGCGCCTTCGAGAAGACCGTCGCCCTCAAGCTCGTCAAGCGGGGGATGGACACCGACGAGGTGCTCGCCCGCTTCCGCCGCGAGCGCCAGGTGCTCGCTGGGCTCGACCACCCCGGCATCGCCCGCCTCCTCGACGCCGGCGAGGCGGCCGACGGCCGGCCCTACCTCGCGATGGAGTACGTCGAGGGCGAGCCGGTCACCGCCTACGCCGACCGCCGCCGGCTCGGCGTCGAGGCCCGGCTCCACCTCTTCGAGGCCGTGTGCGAGGCCGTCGCCTACGCCCACCAGCGCTTCATCGTCCACCGCGACCTCAAGCCGTCGAACATCCTCGTGGCCGAGGACGACGCCGGTCGCCCGCAGGTGAAGCTCCTCGACTTCGGGATCTCCAAGCTCCTCGACCCCGAGGCGTCGGGGCTCTCCGTCCTCGCGACGCGGACCGACGCGCGGATGCTGACGCCGGCCTACGCGGCGCCGGAGCAGGTGCGCGGAGAGCCCGTCACGGCGGCGACCGACGTCTACGCCCTCGGCGAGTTGCTCTACGAGCTGCTCACGGGCCGGCGCGCGCACGCCCTCAACGGCCGCACCCCGAGCGAGCGGGAGCAGGCGATCGTGGAGGAGGAGACGCCGCGGCCCAGCCGGGCGATCCAGGCCGACGCCGCCGAGGTTGCCAGTGTCCGGTCCACCCCCCCTCGGCGGCTCCAGCGACGGCTCCGCGGCGACCTCGACGCCATCTGCGGAAAGGCGTTGCGGAAGGCGCCTGAGCAGCGCTATGCCTCGGTCGAGGCGCTCAAGACCGACGTGCAGCGCCACCGGGACGGCCTCCCCATCGAGGCCCGGCCCGAGACGGCCGGCTACCGCCTGCGGACGTTCGTCCGCCGCCACCGGGTGGGCGTGGCCGCCGCCGCCCTCGTGGCGCTCTCGCTCGTCGGCGGCCTGAGCGTGGCGCTGTGGCAGGCCCGCGCGGCGGCCGAGGAGCGGGACGCCGCCCGCCGCGAGGCGGACAAGGCGCAGCAGGTGACCGACTTCCTCGTCCAGGTGTTCGAGGAGGCCGACCCCCGGGAATCGGGGGGGCGGACGCGGACGGCGCAGGAGATCCTCAACCTCGGGGCGGCCCGCATCGAGAGCGAGCTCTCGGGGCAGCCGGAGGTGCAGGCCGAGCTACTGGGCGTCGTAGGCCGGGTGTACCGGAGCATGGGGCTCTACGACGAAGCCCTCCCCTTCCTCAACCAGGCGCTCGCCCTCCGCCGATCCCGGCTCGGCTCCCGCCACCCCGACGTGGCCGCGAGCCTCTCCGACAAGGCCAACCTCCTCCGCGACCGGGGAGACTTCGCCGGGGCCGAGGCGCTCTACCGCGAGGCACTCGCCATCGGGCGCGGCCACTACGGCGACGAGCACCCCCACGTGGCCGCCACACTCGACGAACTCGCCCTCAACCTCCATTACGCCGGCCGCCGCGACGAGTCCGTCGCGCTGCATCACGAGGCGCTGGCCCTGCGCCGGCGCCTCCTCGGACCCGACCACCTCGACGTCGCGGCCTCTCTCAACAACCTCGCCGGCGCGCTCGACAACCAAGCGGATGCCGAGGAGGCCGAGGCGCTCTACCGAGAGGCGCTCGCGATCCGCCGACGCCTCCTCGGCCCCACCCACCCCGACATCGCCGTCACCCTCAACAACGTCGCCGTCATCCTGCGACAGCGTGGCGACCTCGCGGGGGCCGAGCCGCTCTACCGCGAGGCGCTCGACATCTGGCGTGCCCACTACGGCGACGCGCACCCCCACGTCGCGTCGGGGCTCAACAACTTGGCCGCGCTCCTCCGCACCCGCGGCGACCTCGACGCCGCCGAGGCGCTCTACCGCGAGGCGCTCGCGATCCGCCGGCGCGCGCACGGCGCGCAGCACCCCGACGTGGCCGTCAGCCTCAACAACCTCGGCAAGCTGCTCTACACGCGGAGGGAGTACGCGGCGGCCGAGCCACTCTACCGCGAGGCCATCGCGATGTGGCAGGCGCTCTACGGCGAGGCCTACCCGCACCTCAGCACCGGGCTGCGGAACTTGGCCGATGTCCGCCTCGCCATCGGGGACTCCGGCGGGGCGGAGGCGCTGTACCGACGGGCCGTCGCGCAGTACAGGGCCACGTGGCCGGCGGGCCATCCGAAGACCGGCGAGGCGCTCGTCGCGTTGGGGCGCTGCCTCCTCACACGGGGCCAGGCCGCCGAGGCCGAGTCGGTGCTAGAGGAGGGGCATCGCCTCCTCCAGGCCGCTCTCGGCGCCGACGACCCTGCGACGCAGGACGCTCGCGCGGCCCTCGGCGAAGCCCGGGCCACGCGGCATTGAGGGGGCGTGCGAGCCGTCACCGCAAGAGCGTGAGGCGCTGCGTCTGCGAAGCGCCGGCCGCCGTCATCCGCGCGAGGTAGACCCCGCTCGACAGCGCTCCTGCGTCGAAGGCGACCTCGTGCGTGCCCGCCGCCTGCTCCCCATCTACGAGCACGGCCACCTCCCGACCCAGCGCGTCGTAGACGGCCACCCGCACCGGACCGGCCTCGGGCACGTCGTAGCGCACCGTCGCCCGCCCGCTGAACGGGTTGGGGTACGCCGGATGGAGCGCCCACGCGCCGGGCGGGGCCTCGCTCCGCGCCGAGGCCGACGCGGCGCCCCGGCCCTCGTCCGGTCCCCACGGCGGCGCCGACAACACCGCCCACCCAGACGCCCCGCCTCTCGCGCTCGCCTGCCCCGACCGCGCCGACGACCCCGTCACCGTCACCTCGAACACCGCCTCGTCGACCGAGACCCCGAACGCGCTCCCGATCGCGAACGTCAGCGCGTACACCCCCGGCGACGCCGACACCGGCACCCCCAGCGTCGTGCTCCCGGCCACGGTCGCGCCCCCGGGCAGCGTCCCCGACTGCACCACCCGCTGCGATACCACGCCGCCGTCGCGCCGCGCGACGAAGTAGAGGTCGCCCGAGGCCGGCTCCGCCGTGTGGTTGGCGACGGCGTAGTCGAACCCGAGCGTGCCCCCCGGCGCCACCGTGAGCGGGCCCGTCGGCGTCACCGAGAGCGCGTAGTCTCGCGGCCCCGCCTCGTTCTCGATCACGAGCGTGGTGTCGGGGCTCCCGTCGCCGTCGCGGTCGACGTCGATGGCGAGGAGGCTGTCGGCCAGCGCTGCCCAGTCGGGGCGGGCGGTGTGGGTGGCCCCGGCCTCGAGGGGGATCGCGGTGGCGAGGAAGGCGGCCTCGCCGGTCCCGGAGGCCTCGCGGCGGCGGAGGGCGGCGGTCTGGGCGCCGCCGCCGTTGGCGAGGCGGCGCGTGGGCCCGGCGAGGCCGTCGGGGGTGGCGAGGCGGACGGAGTCGGGCCCGGCGAGGGTGAGGGCCTCGACGTCGAGGGTGCGCTCGAACGAAGGGTTGCCGGTGAGGATGGTGCGGAGCGTGACGGCCTTGGGGTCGGGGTCGTCGCTGCGGAGCGAGAGCTCGGGGGCGCCGCCCTCGGCGCCGCCGAGGCCGTCGGGGTCGTAGGCGAGGCGGTCGGTCTGGGCGGGGGTGGCGTCGGCGCGGCCGTAGCTGACGAGGCGGCCCGTGTCGAAGAAGGTGGCTGAGAGCGTGGAGTCGGCGGCGTCGGAGAGGGTGAGGTCGTAGGCACCCGCAGGCACGCGGTAGCCGAGGGGGAGGGCGGAGCCGCCGACGATCGGAACGATGGGCTGCGCGCCGGGCAGGGTGCTCGTCGCCGCGCCGCCGCCGTGACTGACGGCCCCCGAGCCGTCCTGCGCCGCGAGCACGACCGTCGCGGCCGAGGGGACGCCGACGAGGACGGGCTCTGTGCCTCGGGCACCTGTGCCGTCGTCGAGCACCGGGAGGTCCGCCTCCCAGAGGTAGTCCCCGATGGGGTTGGCGAGGTAGAAGCCACACTCGGCGCTGGGCCAGGCCCCGTCTTCGATGTTCTGGTAGTACCACGAGTTCACTTGCGGATTGGCGTCGATCACGACGAAGGTGTCGGCATCGTCGGGGCGGTTGGGGTCGTAGACGTAGACCCGCCAGCGCTCCTGCTCGGGCTGCGCGTCGGGGTCGCGCTCCAGGCGGTACGGCACGACGCTGTGGCCGCCGTCGGAGGCGAACGGATCGCAGGAGGTGACCTTCAGCATCACGAGCACGCTCGATGCCTCCTCCGGGTCGTCGAGGAGGACCGCCTGCAGCTGCGCCAGCGTCTCGCGCGGGGGGAGCGTCCGCGACGCCTCCTGGATGTCCAACGAGGCGGTGCCGAACTGCCGGGCGTACTGCTCGTTGACGAGCTCGCGCACGGCGTCGGTGGCGGGGAGCGCGTGGATCGCCTCGACGGGGCCGATGCCGGGGTAGGCCACGCCGAAGGTCTCGCGATGCTCGAAGGCGAGCAACGACGAGACGGCCATGCCAAAGCAGCCGCCCTCGAAGTCCTTGCCCTCGTGGGAGAAGGCCCAGTACGAGAGCGCGCCGTCGACGTAGCGGCCCGGGTCGAGGAGGTGGTAGGTGTCGTCGGGGCCGAAGGCGCGGACGAACGAGGGCCAGTCGGGGTAGACCGAGGGGCGAGCGCTGATGGGAGGGAGAACGAAGCTCACGTCGTATTCGTCCCCGGTGAAGGGGTCGAAGCCCCCGAAGTAGTCGAACTGCGGGTGCATCCACCACGAGGGGGGGAAGACGGGGTCGGCGTCGTTGTCGAAGGCCCAGCTGTGCCGGGCCACGTCGAAGGGGACGTACTCGGCCTCGTCGTCGGAGAGCCGCGTGAGGTGGTAGGGCTTGATCCGGAAGAAGGCCGACGTGTCGGCGTTGGTCTCGTCGAGGCTCTCACGGACGACGAGGCGGGCCGCGCGCGAGAAGAGGTCGTCGGGCGGGGTCCAGGCGAGTTCGTCGGCGTCGAGAAAAAGGCCGACCTCGACGGGCGCGACGGGGCCGAGGGTGTCGGGGAGGAGGACGAGGTCGACGACCAGGCCCGCTGGGCGCGTCCACTCGGTGACATACTCCTCGCCGGCTATGACGAGCTCGTCCGCGGCGGGGGTGAGGAGGCGGAGGCGCGGCAGCTCCGCGCGCCAGGCCCGGGTGTCGCCGTCGGGGTTGGTCCCCCAGCCGACGATCACCGTGCCGTCGTCCGAAATGGCATAGGCGTTCCTCAGCGTCCACCCAGTCAGGTCGAGCCCGTAGTCATCCTCGAGCACCGTCTGGAGGTCCTGGATCCCGCCCTCGGCGGTCCAGATGAATGAGGCGGACAGGTTGTCCCGTTGGCCGACGATCACGTCGCCGTCGGCGGAGACGTCTTGGGGGGTAATGTCGTAGGCACCGGGAAATGTGCCGAGGCCCACCATGTCCCCCTTCTCGGTCCACCGGAACACCTCTGTGTCGTCCTCGCCTTGCCCTTTGCCTACGACCACAGTGCCATCCGCCGACACAGCGTATGCCTCGCTACGGAAGCCCCCCCCCGACAGATCCCCGAGGCCGGCCATGCTATCCGCTTCGGCGGTCCAGCGGAAAGCTTCATGCCCGTTCCCGCTCATGCTCCAGCCAACGACGACGGATCCGTCGGCCGAGACGTCCCATGCGATGCCGTAGACGCCCCCGCCGGGGAGGTCGCCTAGACGGATCGCGTTGCCCGCCGCCGTCCAGCGGACGGCTTCGTTGGCGGATCCATCACCGGGATCACTGTATCCAACGACCGTAGCACCGTCCGCCGTGACGCCGGTCGCCCCCCCGATCGTATCCCCAGGGAGGAGGTCAAGCGGATTCAGAGCGCCCTCCTCCCACCGGACGGGCTCACCTGTCCACAGCGAGCCGACGATGACGGAGCCATCTTCGGAGGCATCGACGGCTAAGCCGGCGAATCCTGCGAGAGGCTCGGGCCCCATCGCTCCGCCCCAACGAACCGCCACGACATCTCCGCCGCCGGTGGTGCTGTACCCGACGATGACGGACCCATCCCCGGAGATGCCCCGCGCGAGCGAAACACCGCCTCCCTGGAGCGGATCGAGCTCCTGGAACGACTGGGCCTGGAGCGCGGAAGAGGCGAGGAGGCAGGCGAGCAGGACGACGAACGTACGCATGGGTCTGAACGGCTAAGGCGGGAGTGCCAGGGAGGAGAAGCGGAGTGGCTCAGCGGAGGAGCGTGACGCGGCGGGTCTGCGCGAAGCCCTCGGCCGTCATCCGGACGAGGTAGACCCCGGAGGGTAACCCTCGCGCCTCGAACACGGCCTCGTGCCGCCCCGCCTCCACCTCGCCGTCCACGAGCACGGCGACCGCACGGCCGAGCACGTCGAACACGATCACGCGCACCGGCCCCGCCCCGGGCACGGCGAACGCCACCGTCGCCTGGTCCGCGAACGGGTTCGGAACGACGCCCGAGAGGCTTGCCTCGGCCGGTAGCCCCAGGCTCGACGCCGCCGCGCCTGGCGCCTCCCCCGCTGTCGGGGCGACCGGCCACGGCGTCGCATCGGCCACGCCCCACACCTCGCCCTCCGGGCTTCGCGCCGCCTGCTCGGAGACGCGCGCCGATCCGGTCACGGTGAGCGTGAAGGCCACGGAATCGACGGTGACGTCGGGGAATTGGCCGATGCGGAGCGAGTAGTCATAGCTCCCGGGGGGCGCCGCGGCGGGGATCTGCTGCGTGAAGCTTCCCGAGATCGCCTGCCCCGCCGGCAGCGACCCCGAGACGATCCGCCCCTGCGCGACGGTCGCGCCGCTCTGCTCGGCGCGGAAGAAGAAGTCGCCCGAGACCTGCGCGTCGGAGTTGTTCGTGATCGTGTAGTCGAACGCGACCGACCCGCCCGGCGCGACGTCCAGGGGCGTCGTGTTCGTCGCCGAGAGGTCGATGGTGGGCGGGGCGCCGTCCACGACCTCGACGGCCAGGGAGAACTCGCTGGAGCCGGCGTAGCCCTCCGGGAGGGGGAGCTCGTCGATCCTCGTCGCCACCGCCGTCACGAACGAGCCGACGGGCAAATACACGGGGGTGATCATGGTGACCGCGCCGCGCGCCGCGCCCGTCGCGTCCGTCTGCGCCGAGGCGCTGCGGGGCAGGATGAAGTCGCACTCGCCGTGCCCCGATGGGTCCGGCGCGTACGTGCGGCAGAAGTGGAGGCTGTAGAGCGTGACCGGCTCGGCGTCGAGGGTCCACTCGATGACGGCCTCCGTGCCGTCGTTGTAGGCGCCCGTGATCACGGGGAAGTTGAGCTTCCCGTTGGCCCCGCTGTCGCCGTCGCCGAGGTCGTTCGGGTTGACCCCGTCGGGCGCGATGTCCGCGGCGAGGCTCCCGTTGTCGGAGACGAAGTTGAAGGGCCACGAGATCGCCTGGCAGGGCTCGGCGATGGAGATGCCGTCGTTGCTGTTGAACCGGATCCGGTTCGGGAAGACAGGCCCTCCCCCTCCGATGAGGACATCCGTAGCATTCTGGCACAGGATGCCGTGGCGCCCCGCCCCGCCGGGCTGCCCGTTGCCGAGGTCGTCCCCGGCCGCGTTCGTCCCGATGAAGTTGCCCTCGAAGACGTGGCCGCTCGTGCCGTTGAAGAGGTAGACCCCGTTGTCGGTGTTACCGGAGATCGTGTTGCCTTCCACGAACGCATTGGCAACGGACTCCGAGAAGACGAGACCGGTCTGCCCGTTGGGCCGGATCGCCAGGCCGTCGGGCGTGGTGCCGATACGGTTGTCCAGAATTTGCGGGGCGTCCGAGACGGTGCCCCCGCCTGCGCCCCGCTCCGGTTGGTGGCCCACGCGGAGGTTGGGCTGCTCGAAGAGGACGCCGGGGCCGGTGTTGCCCGAGACGGTGTTGCCGCTGAACGTCAGGCTGTCGGCGTCGAAGATCCCGACGCCGTGGCTGGAGAGGCCGCCGTCGGTGCCGTTGGGCCGGGCCTCGCCCGCCGCGTTGAGGCCGACGACGTTGTCCGCGACGGTGGCGTTCGGGCTGAGCGAGAGGGTGAGGCCGGGCCACGCGTTCCCGCTCGCGAGGTTGTCGCGCACGGTCGCTCCCGCCGTCCCCGACACGCGGATCCCGAAGCGGCCATTGGGCCGGGCGTCGCCTGCGGCGTTAAGCCCAACCGTGTTGTTCTCGACGATGGGATCGGCGCCGTTGGAGACCGCGATGCCCGAGCCGCCGTTGCCCGCGACCACGTTGTCGGCCACGGTGTCGCCGTCGCCGTCCTGGAGACGGATCCCATCGCCGCCGTTGGGGACGGCCGTGCCCGCCGCGTTCAGCCCGACCGTGTTGCCCTGCAGGACGGCGAGCGGGGAGCCCGACACGTTGATGCCGTCGTCGGTATTGCCCGCGATGAGGTTGCCCTCGCCGGGGTCGCTCCCACCGACGCGGGCCTCCGAACCGCCTATGATGGTGATGCCGTCGAGGCCGTTGCCCAGCGCAGAGAGCCCGTCCAGCGCCAGTCCGATCGTATTCCCTCTGATCGAGAGCTGGGGCGCCCCCTCAGCGGTCACTCCGCTGCCGAGGTTGCCCGAGATGACGTTGTCCTCTATCAGGTTCGCGCTTCCCCGGTCCCCAGCCGGGGCGAACACGGCCCCTTCCATGTTGCCGGCTATGCCGGAGAGGCCCCGCCCGCCAGCGTTCAGATCGGGCGGAGACAGATAGATCCCAGAGTCCCCATTAGGGATGGCCCGGGTACCCTCCCCGTTTGTGCCGACCAGGTTCGCCTGCACGGCGATGCCGGAGCCGGGGGATGCGTAGGCGCCGATGCCGTACGAGTCGTTCCCCGAGATCAGGTTGTTGCGGACCGTCCCCTCTACGAACACGCCGCCGAGATTCCCCACCGCCGACTCGCCGGTGTAGTCCGTCCCGACGTAGTTGCACGTGACGACGGCTCCCGTGGAAAACGACAGGATTCCCCACCCATCGCTGGCCTGGCCGACCACCAGGCCGCGCACGGCGAAGTCCGGCGCTGTTGCTGCCAGAGCGTGCGAGATGAAGGGGATCGACGGGCTTACGTTCAGCACGACGCCGAGGTCGTGCCGCTGGCCATTCACGAGGTCGCCGCATGAGGCGCCCGGCTGCGTCAGCCCGTCGACCGTGAGGCCGTCCCGCGTGATGATGGGGAGCAGCGTCCCGGGGCCGTTGGCGGGATCCCCGATCAGGATGCGCCACACCCCGCTCGCGATCTCCGAGCCCGGCGGGCCGTCTACGATCGCGAACCGGATGGTCGGGCTCGGATCGGTGAGCACGTTGAGCTCCTCGATGGCGGCGCGGAGCGTGCACTCGTCGAACCGATTGCCCTGACTGTCCACGACGTCAGCCCCGGTGTCGCACACCCGGTCGCCGATCCGACTGTCGGTGCGGTCGCCGGCGCTGTTGACGGTGAAGCCCTGCGCTGCGACCGTGGCGGGGCTCACCGTCACCAGGAGCAGGAGGAAGCGGCAGATCGACAGAAGGGAAGTCGTGGGTCCAGAGGAAGTCATGAGTCCAGAGGTTGAGCAATCGGAACCAGAGGGGGCTCGCATGGCGCCACCGGACGCCGCGTGAGGCTCACCGCAGGAGCGTGACGCGGCGGGTCTCGGCGACGCCGTCGGCGGTCAGGCGGACGAAGTAGAGCCCAGCCGCCAGGCCCCGTCCGTCGAGCACAGCCGCGTGGGTCCCGGCCGGCTGCTCCCCGTCCACGAGGACAGCCACCTCGCGCCCGAGCGCGTCGTAGAGGCCCAGCCGCACGGTGCCCGCTTCGGGCACGTCGTAGCGCAGCGTCGCGGGGCCCGCGGCGGGGTTGGGCGCGGGCGCGTGGAGCGCGAACGCGTCGGGCCGCCCCGGCCCGTCGTCTTCGTTCGCGACGGGCATGCCGATGACCAGCTCGGCCCCGGCCGCCGAGGTCTCGACGAAGGCCTCGAGGCCATCGGGCAGGTCGAGCGCGTCGAAGGCACCCGTGGCGCCGCTGCCGGCGGCGACGATCCGGAAGCGGTCGCCCTCGGCCGGCTCGAAGCCGTCGAGGAGCGTGACGCGGAGCGTACCGCCGAGCGTGGCGCGGCCCGTGACGCTGAACTGGTCGAAGTCGGTGCCGGGCGTCGGCCCCCCGATCTCGACGTCGAGGACGGCCTCCGGCTCGGGCGCCGGCCAGTCGCTGTCGATGGTCACGATCCCGGGCGAGGCGCCGGGCCGCCACGTCGCCTGGTTGACGACGGTCCCGTCCACGAACGCGACCGTGCCGGTGCCGACGACCTCTGCGCCCTCGGCGACCGTCCACGTGCTGAAGACGTATTCCAGCCGCCCGCTCGCCCCGATCTCGTGGCGGCCGGTGTCCGTCCCGCCCGTCCCGTTCAGTCCGCTCATCCGGATCGTGCCGTCGAGGATCTGGACGAGGCCCTCGTTGTCCGCCGGACCGTTGAAGCGGAGCGTGCCGCCGTCGTGGACGAGGGTGCCGGCGTTGCGGAAGGTCGGGGAGGCCCGCCGCTCGCCCGGACCCGACGAGGTGAGCGAGCCGGCGTTCTCGAAGGTCGCATTCCCGCTCCCCCCGAGATCGACGTCGCCGGTCCACGTCACCGGCCCCTCGGTGCGGAGCGTGCGCGTGCCGTTGAGGTTCACGTTCGCCGCGCCGATCGTGAGCGGCACGCTCGGGCCGAGAACCGTCATCCCCGAGCCGTCCATCTGCCCCCCGGACCAGTCGAGCGCGCTCGTCACCGTGATCGTCCCGCCGCCCTCGAGGACGCCGCCCATCAGCGTCAGGGTGCCGACATCCCCGTCGGCGTCCACCTCCAGCCGCCCGCCGGTGAGGGTGGCCTCGTCCGTACTGTACGTGTCGGTGATCGTCAGCCGCCCGGCGTCCACCGCGACGGCGGCCCCGGTGACGCTCGCCTGCGTGTGGTTGGCGCCGGTGACGCGGAGCGTCGCCCCGGGCTCGACCTCGATGGTCCCGGCGCCCGTCGTGCCGGTGGCGTTGACGCCTCGGAGGTCGAGGGTGCCGTTCTGGACCCGGATGAGGCCGTCGTTGACGAGCCCCCCGCCGTAGCGCGCGGTCCCGCTCCCGGTGCGCCGGATGACGCCCGTCGCGGTGTTGGTGAGCGCATCGGCGCGGTTGCCGGTGACGAACGTGAGGAGCGCCCCGGCGTCGAAGGCGAGGACCAGCTCGCCGTTGTTGACG
>JAWWCA010000052.1:0-17497 GCA_033720695.1 Rubricoccaceae bacterium | reverse complement strand
GAGGTCAAACACCCCCATTGCGGCTGGTGCCCGTTCCGACGCACTCCTCGACGGCGACGTGAACCAGACGACGTTCCCCGCCACGGGCGGCACGCTCGCCTACACCTTCACCGTCGAGAGCACCGCCGACGAGCCCCAGCCGCTCGACCTCTGGATCGAGGCCGATGGGCCCGACTCCCTCGCGCTCCACCTCGCCTCGGGCACCCTCGCCCCCGGCGCGGCCGTGACGCGGACGGTCGAGGTCGGCGTCGGCGACCGCGTCCCGGCGGGGGCCTACGACGTCCGGTTCAAGCTCGGCGACTTCGCCTCGCGGCGGTTCATCACGTTCGAGCGCTACGCGATGGTGCGGGAGGGGGGCGCGGCCGTGGCGGCGTCGGGGGAGGGCACCTTCGAGGGGGTGCCGCTCGCGGGCGACCTCTTCGCCGGGGCGGCGGGGGCCCCGGGCCTCGCCGGCACGCACCGCCTGAGCGCGCCGTCGCCGAACCCGTCGGAGGCTCGGGTCGCGTTCACGCTGGAGGTGGCCGAGGCGCAGCAGGTGGCGGTGGGGGTGCACGACGCGCTGGGCCGCCGGGTGTCCGTTCTCCACGACGGCCCGATGGCGTCGGGGGCCGTGCACCGGCTGGTGTTCGACGGGTCGGATCTCCCGGCGGGGGTCTACGTTGTTCGAGCCGTCGGGGAGCGGTTCGCCGACACCCGCGTCGTCTCCCTCGTGCGGTAGCGGAGGGCCTGTCCTCCGGATTTCCTCCCTTTCTTCCAAGGGGGAGGGAGGGGACGGTTTGTTGCCCTCCGGGGCCATCGCTAACTTGCCCGAGACGGCACGCACCGCAGGATCGGCCGCGCCGTCCCCCTCTCCGGCACGCGCCGCCCCACCTCTCCGGCGCCGTCGCCGCCCGCGCTCCCCCGCCCCCCATGCTGGCCTCGTTCCTCTTCTTCCTGTTCGCCGTCCTCGCGGTGGTCGGCGCGCTCGGCATGCTCATCAGCCGCAGCCCCGTCGCGAGCGCGCTCTGGATGGTGATGACGCTCTTCGCCGTGGCGTGCCTGTACCTCACGCTGAACGCGGCGTTCATCGGCGTCATCCAGGTGCTCGTCTACGCCGGCGCCATCATGGTGCTGTTCCTGTTCGTGATCATGCTCCTGAACCTGGAGGCGGCGCCCCGGCTGGGTGGGCTGGACTGGCGGAAGGTGGTCGCGTTCGCGCTCGGCGTGGCCGTCCTGGCGCAGCTCCTCGTCGTCGTCGCGCTCCGGTTCGACGTGGCGCCGGTCTCCCTCGCCCCGCCGGAGGTGGCCGCCGAGACGGCGAGCGCGCACACCCTGGGGGTCGCCCTCCTCACCGAGCACGCCTTCGCGCTCGAGATCATCGGCGTGCTCCTCCTCGCGGCCACGATCGGCGCCGTGCTCCTCGCCAAGAAGCGGTTCGTGTAGGAGCCGTGGGACGAATGACCGCTTCCCCCCATCGCCCCTCTCCCTGCGCCCCTCGATGGACCTGACGCTCAACTGGTACCTCTCGCTCAGCGCCGTGCTCTTCACGATCGGCGTGCTCGGCGTGCTCCTCCGCCGGAACGTGATCGTGATCTTCCTCTCGATCGAGCTGATGCTGAACGCGGTGAACCTCACGCTCGTGGCCTTCAGCCAGTCGTTCGGCGACGTGAGCGGCCAGATCCTGGTCTTCTTCGTGATGAGCGTGGCCGCGGCCGAGGCCGCCGTCGGGCTCGCCATCGTGATCGCCCTCTTCCGCAACAAGGTCACCGTCAACGTCGACGAGATCAGCCTCTTCCGGGGCTGACGCCCCGGCGGTGGGCGATGCGCGATGAGCGCCCGCCGCCCGACGCCCACAGCCCACAGCCTCCATGGAACTCCTCGTCCGGCTCATCCTCCTGCCGCCCCTCCTCGTGGCGGCCTTCAACGGGATGATGGGCCTGTTCGCGCCCGGCTACCGCCAACGCGAGTGGCTCATCGGCGGGCTGGCGACGGCGGCGGTGGCGTTGCCCTTCGCCGTGACGGTCTCGATCTTCCTCGGCTTCCACCACGAGGCCGAGGTCGTCCGCTACTTCACCTGGCTCGCGGCGGGCGACCTCCAGGTGGACTTCGCCTACCGCATCGACCAGCTCTCGCTCCTGATGACGCTGATCGTGACGGGCGTGGGCGCGCTGATCCACCTGTACTCGATCGGGTACATGCACAAGGACCCCGGCTACTGGCGGTTCTTCGCGTACCTCAACCTCTTCATCTTCGCGATGCTCAACCTCGTGCTCGCGGAGAACCTCGTCGTGCTCTTCCTCGGGTGGGAGGGCGTCGGCCTCTGCTCCTACCTCCTCATCGGGTTCTGGTACACCGACCTCAAGAACTCGGCGGCGGCCAACAAGGCGTTCATCGTCAACCGCATCGGGGATTTCGCCTTCCTCGTCGCCCTCTTCGTCATCTTCGCCGTCGTGACCGACGGCCGCGAGGGGGTCTTCGGGTTCGACTTCACGACGCTCCTCGCGCCGGAGACGCTGGCCCTCTTCGGCGGCGGGACCACGCTCCTCGTCGTGCTCCTGTTCTTCGTCGGCGCCACGGGCAAGAGCGCGCAGATCCCCCTCTTCGTGTGGCTCCCCGACGCCATGGCCGGGCCCACGCCCGTCTCGGCGCTCATCCACGCCGCGACGATGGTGACGAGCGGCCTCTACCTCCTCGCGCGCCTCTCGCCGATGGTGCTCCAGGCGCCGACGGCCATGGCCACGATCGCCATCGTCGGCGCGCTCACGGCCCTCATGGCGGCGACCATCGCCATCACGCAGAACGACATCAAGAAGGTGCTGGCCTACTCGACCGTCAGCCAGCTCGGGTTCATGTTCATGGCCGCCGGCGTGGGCGCCTTCTTCGTGTCCATCTTCCACGTGATGACGCACGCCTTCTTCAAGGGCTGCCTCTTCCTCGGCTCCGGCTCCGTCATCCACTCGATGCACCACGTCGAGCACGAGCTGGAGCACAAGGGCCTGATCCCGCCGCACCACGGCCCCGGCGCCCACGACACGCCGCTCGACAGCGAGGCCACGCAGGACCCCCTCCGCACGAACCCCCTTCCGTACGACGGGCCCTTCGACGCCCAGGACATGCGGACGATGGGCGGGCTCCGGACGTTCATGCCGTGGACGGCCGGCACCTTCCTCGTCTCGACCCTCGCGATCGCCGGGCTGCCGCCGCTCGCGGGCTTCTTCTCGAAGGACGAGATCCTCTTCAAGGCCTTCGAGTTCGGCCTCAACGACCACGCCTGGGCCTACCTCGTCTGGATCGTCGGCATCGCCACGGCGCTCCTGACGGCCGTCTACATGGGGCGGTGCTACCTCCTCACGTTCGAGGGGCGGCCCCGCTGGCCCGACGCCCTCGACACGAAGCCGCACGAGAGCCCGTGGACGATGACGGTGCCGCTCGTCGTCCTCGCGGTGCTGTCGGCCGTGGGCGGGTTCCTCGGGCTGCCGGCCGTCCTGGGCGAGAGCTGGATCCACCACTGGCTCGGCGCCGAGTACGGCGGGCCCGTGGCCGAGCCCGTGCACGAGCTGCACGTCGCCCACTCGACCGAGTGGGGGCTGCTCGGCCTGGGCGCCCTCATCGCCGTCGGCGGCCTCTTCCTCGCCTACGTCCGCTGGGGCCGCCGCGGCCTCGACGCCGACGCCAGCCTCCGCCGCCGCCTGGGCGGCGTCTACCGCCTCTGGGCCGGCAAGTACTTCGTGGACGAGCTCTACGACGGGGCCGTCGTCAACCCGGTCGTCGAGGGCTCGCGCCGCGGCCTCGCGCCGTTCGACCAGAAGGGCGTCGACGGCGCCGTCAACGGCCTCGCTCGCAGCGTGGCCGGGCTCGCCGGCCGCCTCCGGGGCATCCAGACCGGCGTCGTGCAGACCTACGCGCTCTACGTCGTCCTCGGCGTCGCCCTCGTCCTCGGCCTCATGCTGTTCGTTTGAGGCCCCGGGCCAGGGGCCCCGGGCCACAAGCGCCTCCCCGCCACCCCACCAGAGCCTACAGCCCGCAGCCCACCGCTCGCAGCGAATGGACCTCCTCGCCTCGATCCCGCACCTCGTCTCCTGGGTGATCTTCCTCCCGGCGGTGGGCGCCCTCGTGGCGCTGTTCATGCCGAGCGACGGGGCCGTGCGGTGGACCGCCCTCGCCACGACCGTCGTGACGTTCCTCGTGTCGCTGGGCCTCTGGGCCGGGTTCGACCCGGCGGTGAGCACGGCCGAGGCGCCGCAGCTGATGGAGAAGGCCCGCTGGTTCCCCGGCGTGGACATCAGCTACTTCGTCGGCGTGGACGGGCTGAACCTGCTGCTGACGCTGCTGACGACGCTGCTCGGGCCCGTCATCGTCCTCTCGTCGTGGACCTACATCGGGAAGAGGATCAAGGGGTACTACAGCCTGATGCTGCTCTTGCAGACGGGCGTGCTCGGGGTCTTCCTCTCGTTCGACCTCTTCCTCTTCTACGTCTTCTTCGAGATCACCCTCATCCCGATGTACTTCATCATCGGGATCTGGGGGGGCGAGCAGCGGGTCTACGCCGCCGTCAAGTTCGTGCTCTACACGCTCGTCGGCTCCCTCCTCATGCTCGTCGGCGTGCTCTGGCTCGGCTTCGCCGCGGGCGACGCCCTCAACGGCGGGGTGTTCACGACCGACTGGTACACGCTGGTGAGCTACGGCGTGCCGATGGGGGCGCAGGGGTGGCTGTTCTTCCTCTTCCTGCTGGCCTTCGCCATCAAGGTCCCGCTCTTCCCGCTCCACACGTGGCTCCCCGACGCCCACGTGCAGGCCCCGACGGGCGGGAGCGTGGTGCTGGCCGGCGTGCTCCTGAAGATGGGGACCTACGGCATCCTCCGGTTCACCATCCCCTTCTTCCCGAACGCGGCCGAGAGCTGGGCGCCCCTCCTCGCCGTCCTCGCCGTCCTCGGCATCATCTACGGCGCGCTCGTGGCCTTCGCCCAGACCGACGCCAAGAAGCTCGTCGCCTACTCGTCGGTGTCGCACCTGGGCTTCGTCGTCCTCGGCCTCTTCGCGCTCAACACCGAGGCCGTGCAGGGCGCGCTCATCCAGATGGTCAACCACGGGATCTCGACGGGCGCGCTCTTCCTCCTCATCGGGATGCTCTACGAGCGCCGGCACACGCGCGAGATGGCCGACTTCGGCGGCATCGCCAAGACCGTCCCCGTCTTGACGTTCTTCATGATGCTGACGGTCTTCGCGAGCGCGGGGCTGCCGGGCCTCAACGGGTTCGTCGGCGAGTTCATGATCCTGGTCGGGTCGTGGAAGAGCGAGGCGTTCGGCGACCTCTGGGTCGTGCTCGGCACGACGGGCGTGATCCTCGCGGCGGTCTACCTCCTGTGGATGGTCTACAGCACGTTCTTCGGCGAGGTCACGCACGAGGAGAACCGCGAGATGGCCGACCTCAACGCGCGGGAGATCGGCCTCCTCGCGCCCCTCGCCGTGCTCATGGTGCTCATCGGGTTCTGGGCGACGCCGTTCCTGCGCGTGAGCGAGGACGCCGTCCGCGCCGTGCTGCTGACGAGCGAGGCGAAGGCGGCCGCCGTCGAGGCCGCAGCCGAGCAGCCCGCGCCGGCCGTCGTCGCCGTGCCGCTGCAGTGGCCCGAGCGGGTGGCCGAGCGGCCGCGCCCGGTGCCGCCCACGCCGGCTCCCTGATCCCGTCCTTCCTCACCCCTCCGACCGACCGGATATGCCTGCCCGCCTGCTCGTCGCGTTCGTCGCTGCGCTCCTCGGTCTCGGGCTCCTCGCGCCGGACGCCGTCGCGCAGGGGGAGGCCGCTGGCCCCGGCGCGGTGGAGCAGGACGTGGGTCCGGTCGGCGACGACGCCCACGGGGCGCACGGCGAGGACGACGTGGCCCTCGTCGAGGGGGAGGGCGCCCACGGCGACGCCGACGAGCACCACGGCCCCCCGCCGCCGCTCTTCCTCGTGCTCCCCTTCGTGGTGCTCCTGCTCATGATCGCGACGGGGCCGCTGTTCTACCCGCACCACTGGCACCACCACTACCCGAAGTACGCCGTCGCCCTGGGCGTGATCGTGGCGGGCTACTACCTCGTCGTCCTCCACTCGACGACCCCGCTCGTCCACGCGGCCGAGGAGTACATCTCCTTCATCGCCCTCCTCGCGAGCCTGTTCGTGGCGAGCGGGTGCATCCTCATCAAGACCGACTTCGCCGGCTCGGCCCGCGTCAACGCGACGCTGCTCGGCGTGGGCGCCGCGATCTCGAACCTCATCGGGACGACGGGCGCGAGCATGCTGCTCATCCGCCCCTACCTCCGGCTCAACCGGGGGCGGATCCGGCCCTACCACGTCATCTTCTTCATCTTCATCGTCTCGAACGTGGGCGGCGCGCTCACACCCATCGGCGACCCCCCGCTGTTCCTCGGCTTCCTCCGGGGCGTGCCGTTCTTCTGGACCGTCACCCACATCTGGTACATCTGGATCCCGACGATCCTCGTCCTCCTCGGCCTCTTCTACCTCATCGACAAGCGGAACAAGGCCGAGAGCGTGCGCGAGCTGGCCGAGGAGGCCGGCGACCCCGACGTCGAGCCCGGCGAGTACGCGGACGTCCCGACCGTCCACACCCGCCGCCACCTCGTCATCGAGGGGAAGGCGGGGTTCGGCTGGCTCGCCGTCATCATCGCGAGCGTGTTCCTCGACCCCAACGTGTTCGACTGGGTGCCGGACCTCCACGAGCTGTTCCACATCCCGTTCGGGATCCGGGAGGTCATCATGTTCGGCGTCTGCTTCGCCGCCTACAAGACGGCGAAGCCGGAGGTCCTCCGCGGCAACGAGTTCAACTTCGAGCCGATCCGGGAGGTGGCCTGGCTCTTCGTCGGCATCTTCCTCACGATGCAGCCGGCGCTCGAGCTCATCCGGCTCTTCGCCTCCGCCAACGCCGACGCCCTCAGCCCGACGACGTTCTTCTTCGGGACGGGCATCCTCTCCGGCGTCCTCGACAACGCGCCGACGTACGTCTCCTTCCTCTCGGCGGCGATGGGCAAGTTCGGCCTTGACGTCAACGTGCCGCAGCAGGTGTTCGAGTTCGCCCTCGGCCACGACGCCTCCGTCGGGTTCTACGACCCGGCCACGACGTTCTACCTCCAGGCCATCTCGGTGGCGGCCGTCTTCTTCGGCGCGCTCACCTACATCGGCAACGGCCCGAACTTCATGGTGAAGGCGATCGCCGAGAGCGCGGGCGTCCCGACGCCCTCGTTCGTCGCCTACGTCGTCAAGTACGCGCTCCCGATCCTGATCCCGATCTACGTCGTGGTCTGGCTCATCTTCTTCAGCGGCTTCGTCGTCCCCATCCCCGCCGGCTGACGCCATGCCCTCCCGCACCCCCCTCTCCGACGACCGCATCGCGGACGCCCTGGCCGGCCTCGACGGCTGGTCGCGCGACGGCGACCGCATCACGAAGACCTACCGCTTCGCCGGCTTCCGCGAGGCCGTCGCCTTCATCGTCCGCGTGGGGTTCGTCTGCGACGCGCACGACCACCACCCGGAGCTGACGAATGTCTACGACCGCGTCGGGCTCGCCTTCAACACCCACGACGCGGGCGGCAAGATCACCGAGATGGACCTCGCCCTCGCCCGGGCGATCGACGCGATGGCCGCCGGCGCGTAGCGCGCCCGAGCCACGGACTCCCCCCTTATGTACGACTTCCTCCTCCCCGACGTCCTCGCGACCGGCCCCATCGGGCTCGTGGCCCTCATGGGCATCGCCGTCGTGCTCGTCGACTCGTTCCGCAACGACAGCCCGGCGATCCCCTGGCTCTCGGGCGGCGCCCTTCTCGTCGCCCTCGCCATCGAGGCCTCGCGGATCGGGGCGGTGACGGGCGAGGCGTTCTTCGGGCACGTGCTCGTGGGCGGGTTCGCCTCGTTCGCCAACGTCGTCATCCTCCTCGGCGCCCTCGGCTCCCTCGTCCTCTCGGCCCCCTACCTCCGCCGGATCGGGCACGACTACGGCGAGGTCTACGCCCTCGTCCTCTTCGCCACGACGGGCATGATGGTGCTCGCCAACGCGGGCTCGCTCATCCTGCTGTTCGTCGGGCTCGAGACGATGTCGATCCCGCTCTACGTGCTGACGGGACTCGTGCGCGAGGAGGAGGGCGCCAACGAGAGCGCGCTGAAGTACTTCCTCCTCGGCGCCTTCTCGACGGGCTTCTTCCTCTACGGCATCGCGCTCCTCTACGGCGCGACGGGCACGATGATGCTCGGCGCCATGGCCGAGGGGCTGGCGCAGACCGGCAGCGTCGGGCTCTTCACGGGCGGCGTGGCCCTCCTCCTCGTCGGCTTCTTCTTCAAGGTGAGCGCCGTCCCGTTCCACATGTGGACGCCCGACGTGTACCAGGGCGCCCCGACGACGCTGACGGGCTACATGTCCACGGCGTCGAAGGCGGCCACGTTCGCCGCGCTCATCCTCGTCCTCGTCCGCGTCTTCCCCCTGGGCGAGGTGGCCGAGAACACCCAGCTCATCCTGGCCGCGGTCGCGGCGGTGACGATGGTGGTGGGGAATGTGCTGGCCCTGGCGCAGTCGAACGTGAAGCGGCTGCTGGCCTACTCCTCGATCGCCCACGCGGGCTACATCCTGACGGGCCTCGCGGCGGGCACGGCGATCGGCTACGCGGGCGCGCTCTACTACCTCCTCGCCTACACCGTGATGAACGTGGGCGCCTTCGGCGTGATGGCGGTGCTGGAGTGGGACGGCGAGCAGGGCGCGACCCAGACAGTGGATTCGCTCGCGGGCGTGGGCTACCGGAAGCCGCTCCTCGGCGTCGCCATGGGCGTGTTCATGTTCGCGCTGACGGGCTTCCCGCCTCTGGCCGGGTTCTTCGGGAAGTACTTCGTCTTCGCCGCCGCCGTGGACGGCGGGCTCCTGTGGCTCGCCGTCGTGGGCGTCCTCGCCAGCGTCGTCTCGGCCTACTACTACCTCCGCGTGCTCGTGGCCTTCTGGATGAAGGAGCCCGAGGAGGCGCCGGAGGCGGCGCGGCAGGCGTTCCCCGTCCCGGCCCTCACCACCGCGCTCCTCGTGGCATGCGCTGTCGGCCTCCTCGTCCTCGGCCTCGTCCCCGGCCTCGTCGCCGACGCCGCGGGCGCCTTCTTCGCCGCCGCGCCGACGGCCGCGACGCTGCCGTGATGCGCGGCACGTGACGCGTGGGAGCGCGTTCGAGGAGCCCCCTCCCCACGCCCGCGTCCCGATGGAAGCCCTTCTCCGCGAGTACCTCCCGCACGCACCGGCCCTCGGGCTCTACCTCGCCCCCGAGATCCCGCGCCCCAAGCTCGCCGCCGCCCTCGGCGACTACGCCCCCGGCGTCCGCCCCGAGGAGGTCCTCGCCCTCTACGACGCCACCCGGCTCGGGTCCGGGAAGGACGGCGCCCTCTTCCTCGCCGACCGCCTCGTCTTCCAGAACCACAACCTCCAGGCGCCGCAGACCCTCCGCTACGGGGACATCGTCCGCGTCGAGGCGAAGCGGCTGCTGCTGGGGGGGCGCAAGGTGGAGCTCGACGTCAACCGAGGGCGCGCCACCGTCACCGAGGCGCTCGACTTCTCCGGCCAGCCCGGCGCGGCCGAGTTCGTCGAGCGCTTCCTGAAGGAGGCGATGTTGCGGGGCGCCGTCGCCGACGGCGCCGCCGACGGCGAGGCGAGCGCGGACCCGGAGGCGCCCGCGCCTCCCCGCACCGCGGCCGGCACCGAGGTGGAGGTCGTCGTGCGCACGCTCGACCGGCTCAAGGCCCAGGGCGCCCTCGCGGCGCCGGACCACCTCCGCCTGCTCGACCTTCTCCGGAGCCTCTAGACGCGACCGGCCCGGCCCCTCGGGAGAAGGGCCGGGCCGGCGTGGACCTGCCTGAGCAGGGCGCACTCGCGAGAGGCGCCTACTTCAGGAGCGTCAGCGTCCGCGTGGTCGAGAACGTCTCACCCGAGACGCGCACGACGTAGACGCCGGCGGCGAGGTCGGAGCCGTCGAAGACGAGCTGCTCGGGCGCCCCCGCCTCGACCGCGCCCTCGTGGAGGACGGCGACCTGGCGGCCGAGGGCGTCGAACACCTCGACGCGGACCTGCTGCGTCGAGGCGACCTCGAGCGCGAGCGTGGTCATGCCCCGGAACGGGTTCGCGCCGGTCTCACTCAGGACCTGCGAGGCCGCAGCCTGCGCCTGCCCGCGGACCGCCGCGTGCGCCACCTTCCGGTGCTGCACGGTGGCGCCGCGCGTGGCAACCGCGGCGAGGTCGACCTCCGGGGCCTCCGCGAAGAGCGGGCCGGTGCCGGATCCGCTCACGCGCGGGGCCGAGATCGCGATCGTCTCGACGTACGTCGCGCAGTCGGCGCCAGCGCCGGTGTCGACGAGGGCGAGCGTGAAGTTGTAGTCGCCGTTCGGCGCGGCGGCCGGGACGTTGAGGTTGATGTTGATGGGGGCCGAGGCCCCGCCCGGGAGCGTCCCGTTCGCGAGGACGCGGGTGCCTTGCGGGTTGCCGCCGTTCCGGTTGTACCGGAGCTCGAGGCGGAGCGAGACGGGGTCGCCCCCGTTGTTCCGGACGCCGCCGGTGACGGAGAGGACGCGGGTGCCGGCGTCGTAGGCGAGGTCGGCCGAGGTGAACTTCGCGTCGCAGGCCGCGGCCCCGGTGTCGCCGGCCGTGATGGCCGTGCCCGGAGACGACTCGTAGGCGAAGTCCCGGACGATGAGGGTGCCGTTGGCCGGCATCTCGACGCGGATCCAGCCGAAGTGGTTGACGCCGTCGAGCGAGAACCGGGTGCCGACGTACTTGTCGCCGGCCCCGACCCAGCCCGCGGGGTCGCCGTTGACGTAGGTGAACGTGGGGCCGAACTGGAACGCGGCCGTCGTGGAGACGACGCCGGACGAGATGGCCGCCCCCGCCGAGAGGGGGACGAAGTACTGGTAGGTGGCCGTCCCGAAGACGACGGCCGTGCCGACGATGGCGTTCTGCTGGTCGGGGCCGACGGTGCTCTCGGGGAAGCCGGCGGCGTAGTTGGTGGACCCGCTCTCGAAGAGGTCGATCTCGGGGTCGCCGTCGCCGTCGAAGTCGACGCTGTAGACGTCGTCCACGAGGGGGTCGGTGGACATCAGCGTGACGTCCGGGATGTCGGTGTAGACGATCTGGGCGTCGGCCGTCGGGGCGATGGCGAGGACGCCGGCCGCCGCCGCTGCGGCGCCGTACCAGCGGAGCTGGCCGGTGAGCGCGTCGTTGGCGCGCGTGAGGGGCTTGTCGTCGTGGCGCATGAGGGGTGTGGAGGGAAGGTGAAGGAGAAGGGGGGAGGAAGATAAACGTTAGGGCACGACAATCCAAAGCCCTAAGCGGGGCCGCCTCCGGACGCCCGGGCCTCCGCCGGCACCCAACATCAGCAGGGGCCGCCGCGTGACTCGATCCGCGCGCGTGGGATGTCAGGGGGCGGGCGTGGAGACCGCTTCGCCGTTCGCAGGAGGCGCCTGGGGGGTGGCCCTCTGCTGGGCCTCCTGGTACGCCTTCCAGTGTCGGGCCGCCTCGGCGGGCTGGCGGAGGTAGTCCTTGTAGAGGCGCGCGAGCCAGCGGTGCGCGAGCGCGTACCCCGGCCGCTGCGTCAGCGCGATCTGGAACGCCGTCGCGGCCCGCTCGGCCCAGCCCAGCCGCGTCATCGCGACGCCGAGGTGGAAGTGCGCCTCGGGGTAGTGGTAGAGCCGGCCGATGGCCGCAAACGCGGCTTCGGCCGCCGGCTCGTACGCCTTGCGCCCGATGTGGGCCTTGGCGAGGCCGTTCCAGGCGCGCGCGTTGTCGGGGTCGCTCGCGAGCACGCCCTCGAAGCTCTGGGTGGCTTCGTCGAAGCGCTGGAGCCGGAGCAGGGCGTCGGCGCGGCGGAGCTGCATCTCGACGCTGGCCGGGGCCTGCTGGGCGTCGAGGACGGCGAGGGCCGCCTCGGGCTCGTCGGCGTCGAGGTGGAGGTCGACGAGGAGGAGGTCCAGCGCCGCCGGCATCACGACCTGCTCACCGCGGAGGCGCTCGGCCAGGGCGCGGGCCTCGTCGCGCCGGCCCACGGCGCGGTAGGCATGCGCGAGCCAGAGCCCGTAGTGCTCGCGGTGCTCCGACTCCGCCTGGTAGGCGTGCTCGAAGAGCGGGACCGCTTCCTCCGGCCGCCCCGTCGAGAAGTAGACGCGGGCGAGGTTGAACTTGGAGTCGCGCGCCGAGGCGGCGGCGGCCTTCGCCGGGTTGGCGCCGGGCTCGTCCACGTAGCCCAGCTCGACGAGCTGGCGGAGCGCCTCCTGCTCGGCCCAGGGGTCGGCGGCGGCCTGCTGCTGGGGCCCGTCGCCGGTCTCCCACGTCGGGATCGTCTCGACCTCCGGCGGCGTCTCGAAGGCCTGGAGCAGCGGCCCCCCCGCCATGTCCTCCCCGACAGGGAGGCCGAAGAGGGTGAGCACCGTCGGCGCGATGTTGAGGAGGCCCGCGCCGTAGACCCGCTCGTCGCGCTTGATGCCGGGGCCGGCCATGACGAAGACGCCGAACGGCCGGTGCTCGACGGCCGGGCCCGCTGGGATGTTCGGGATGCCCTTCGGCCGGAGGTGGTCGGAGTGGAAGCCGTGGTCGGAGAGCAGGATGACGGTGGTGTCGTCGCCGGCGAGGGCGAGGAGCCGCTCCAGCATCATGTCGTGGAACCGGTAGCCCGCCACGATCACGTCCTTGTAGAGCTCGAAGTCCTCCTTGCTCACGCGCCCCTCCATGTGGGGCGGGTGGTACTTCATGAACCCGTGGCCGAAGTGGTCGATGGCGTCGTAGTAGACGGCCGTGAAGTCCCACGCCGTCTCTTCCATGAGGAACGTCGCCGCGGCGTGGATGGAGGAGGCGTCGGCGAGGATCTTCGCGATCGTGAGCGCCCGGCGGTCCTGGCTCTGGTCGATCTCCTCCAGGCGGGGGACGAACGGCTCGATGTGGGCGCCGGTGAGCTCGCCCGGGTGGACGCGGAGCGCGGCGAGGACGTCGGCGAATTCGGGGGGGGAGACCGTCCCCTCGGCGAGGGGCCAGGGCTCGTGCGCGGCCACGTTCGCCCGCTGGTAGAAGTTCGACACCATCACGCCGTCGATGGGCTCGGCGGGGTGGCTCGGCCACCACCCGACGACGTTCGAGCGGAGGCCCCGCTCGGTGAGGATGGTCCAGAGCGCCTTCACCTTCCGGTTGGACCCGAGCACGGGCCGGATGCCGTTGCCGCCGGGGTTCGGCTGCGTGAAGTGGACGATGCCGTGTCGGTCGGCGGTGTGCCCCGTCGCGATGCTGGTCCAGAGCATGGGCGAGAACGGGGGGTCGAGCGTCGCGATGTTCCCCATGACCCCCCGCTCGACGAGGGCCTGGAGCGCCGGCATCAGCCCGGCGTCCATCATCGGCGTGATCACCTTCCAGTCGGCGGCGTCCCACCCGATGAGGAGGACCTTCTCTGCGAGGCGGTCGGGCACGGTCTTGCGGGGGGCTAGGGGCCTCGGGCGCGGCCGAGGGGCAGGGGGGCGAAACGGGGGCCGAAGTATACTCCCCTCCGGCCCCAGGCGCACGCCCGCAGGCGGGAGCCGGGCGCGGCGGCGTCAGCGCGTCAGGGTGAGCAGGGAGGCGTCGGCGAACGCCTCGCCGACGGCACGGACGACGTAGACCCCGGCGGCGAGGCCCCCCGCGTCGAGCGTGAACCGGTGCTCGACCCCGGGCGCGAGCGGGCCGTCGTGGAGGCGCGCGACGGACCGACCCAGCCCGTCGTGGACCGTGAGCCGGACGACCTGGGCGCGCGCCACGGTCAGCGTGAGGGCGGCGTGGGTCCGGGCGGGGTTCGGCAGGACGTCGGAGAGGGCGTGGGTCTCGGGCAGGCCGTCCGGGCCGGGCTCGGTGGGGACGCCCGTCGCCCCGGTCACGATGGGCCGGTTCGGGCGTCGCTGGTAGGCGTAGTCGAAGAGCGTGGCCTCGGTGACGTCCTCGTCCACGGCGAGGCGGATCCAGCCCGCGTGGAGCTCCCCGTCGGCCGCGACGAAGCGGAAGCCGGCGAAGCCTTCCTCCCCCGCGAAGGCGTAGAAGGGGACGCCGCCGTAGAGGCTGGCGACGAGGGCGTAGGGGTAGAAGCCCTGGGACGGCCCCGCCTTCCCGACCTCGACGCCGGAGCTGAGCCGGCTCGCGATGCCGATGCTGTTGTCGGGGTCGGGGAAGTACTCGTCGTCAATGCCGAGGAGGCCGTTCGACGGAGCGCCCCCCGGGGCGAGGAAGCGAAACCGGGCCGTGCTGTTGGGGCCCCCGCCCGCGGTCCCCGCGAACGAGAAGTCCACGGCGCCGTCCCCGTCCACGTCGAGGGCGACCGACTCGCCCACCGAGATCGTGAGGTCGGGATCGAGGTCGGTGTAGGCGACCTGGGCGCCGGCGTCGGGCGCGAGGGCCGCGCCGGCGGCGGCGGAGTAGGCCGCGAGGCGCCGGGCGAGGGAGAGGCGGGCGTCAGGCATGCGGGTGGGGCAACGAGAAGGCCCGGCCTCCCCAGAGAGGCCGGGCCTGTGCAGGAGCCGACGGAAGGTACGGCCTCAGCGGGCCAGCGTCACCGTTCGGGTGTCGGTGAACCGCTCGCCGACGGCGCGGACGACGTAGACGCCGGCGGCGAGGTCCGCGGCGTCGAGCGTGAACCGGTGCTCGGCCCCGGGCGCGAGCGCGGCGTCGTGGAGGAGCGCGACGCGCTGGCCGAGCGCGTTGTAGACCTCGACGCGGACGTGCTGCACCTCGGCCACCTCCAGCGTGAACTGGGCCTGCTGGCGGGCCGGGTTGGGCGCGGCGTTCGAGAGGGCGTGGGTGCCCGGCGTCCCGTCGGGGCCCGGCTCGATGGCTACCCCCGTGGCCCCCGTCACGATCGGGGTGTCGGGCGTCAGGTCGAAGGCGTACTCGAAGAGGGTGGCCTCGGTCACGTCCGCGTTGACCGCGAGGCGCATCCACCCGTAGTGGGTCGTCCCGCCGCCCGCGACGAAGCGGAAGCCGGCAAAGCCCTCCTCCCCGATGAAGTTGTAGTAGTTGAGGCCGGCGTAGAGGCTGGCGATGATGCCGTAGCCGTAGAAGCCCTGCGGCGCCGACACCGGTCCGACCTCGACGCCGGAGCTCAGGCGGCTCGCCGCGCCGATGCTGTCGGGGTCCCCGAAGTAGACGTCGTCCACGCCCAGAACGCCGTTGTCCATGTTGCCCCCAGCGGGGACACGCACCGCGAACCGGGCGGTCGTGTTCACGCCGCCACCGGTGTTCCCGACGATCGTGAGGTCGATGGTGCCGTCGCCGTCGAAGTCGAGGTCCACCGACTCCCCGATGGAGATGGTCTCGTCGGGGTCGACGTCGGTGTAGACGATCTGGGCGCCGGCGTCGGGCGCGAGGGCGAGGGTGACGCCGGCGGCGGCGGAGTAGGCCGCGAGGCGCTCGGCGAGAGTGGTAGCCTTCTTCATGCCGTGGAGGGGGTTGGGGGGATACAGACGGGAGCCGGAGGATACGCCCCGGCGAGCGGCGGGCGCAAGGCAGGCGCCTACGGCTTGGCCGTTTGCTCCGCTGGGGGGTCCTCGGCGGCGAGCCGGAGGTGCTCGGCCGCCTTCTGGGGCTCGTCGAGGTAGTTGCGGTAGAGCTCCGAGAGGTAGACGTGGGCCATGCGGAGGCCGGGCTGCTGGCGGAGCGCCACCTCGAACGCCTCGGCGGCGCGGGGGTGCTCGCCCAGCCGCATCAGCGCCTCGCCGAGGTGGAAGTGCGCCGCCGGGAAGAAGTGGCGGAGGCCGACGGCCTGGAGCGCCGCCATGGCCGCCTCCTCCAGCCGGTCCTGCCGCAGGCAGGCCAGCGCGAGGCCCCGGTGCACCGCCGCCACGTCGGGGTCCACGGCGAGCGCCTTGCGGAAGGCGCCCTCGGCGTCCGCCCAGCGCTTGAGGAGGAGGAAGGCCTCGCCGAGGCGGACGTACAGGTGGGGGAACTGCTCGGCGGCGCTCTCGGCCGCCTGGAACGCGCCGAGCGCCTCCTGGGCCTCGCCCTCCGAGAGGAGGATGAGGCCGCGGTGGTAGTGGAGCCCGGGCGGGACGGTGTCGAGCCGCCGCTGGAGCGTGGCGCGGCGCGTCTGGAGGGCCTCGACCCGGGCGGCCCGCGCCTGGCGCCGCTCCTCCGTCTCGTCGTCCGCGACCGCCTCGGCCCGCTCGTCGAGCTGGGCCAGGCCCTCGTCGATGCGGGCGATCTTCCGTTCGAGGAGGCGGGTGCGCCCCTCCAGCACGCGGTCGAGCGTCGCGTGCGCGTCGTCGGTGCGGCCGAGGAGGCGGAGGGCCTCGACGAGGCGGAGGCCGTAGCGCTCGGCCTCGGGGTCGTCGGCGAAGGCGGCTTCGAGGAGGGGGAGGGCCGCGGCCGGGCGGCCCTGGCTGAGGTGGACGCGCGCGAGGTAGAACTGCGACTCCCGCTGGACGCGGGCCACGCGCTCCGGCCCCTGCCCCTCGCCGGGGTCCACGTAGCCCAGCTCGACGAGCTGCCGCATCGCCTCCTGCTCGGCCCAGGGGTCCGAGCGGAGGTCGTCGGGGTGCCGGCCGTCGTCGCCGTCCACGTCTTCCCAGGAGGGGATGAAGGCGGGCTCGGGCGGCGCCTCGAACGCTTCCAGAACGGGCTTCCCGGCCATGTCGCGCCCGATGGGGAGGCCGAAGAGGGAGAGCACCGTCGGGGCCACGTCGAGGAGGCTCACGCCGTAGACGCGCTCGTCGCGCTTGATGCCGGGGCCGGCCATGACGAAGACGCCGAAGGTGCGGTGCTCGTGCGCGGGCGCGGCGGGCTCGTCGGGGAGCCCCTGCGGCCGGAGGTGGTCGGAGTGGAAGCCGTGGTCGGAGAGCAGGATGACGGTGGTGTCGTCGCCGGCGAGGGCGAGGAGCCGCTCCAGCATCATGTCGTGGAACCGGTAGCCCGCCACCACGACGTCCTTGTAGCGCTCGTACGTCGCCTCGGGGATGCCCGGCCGCCGCGGCGGGTGGTACTTCATGAACCCGTGGCCGAAGTGGTCGATGGCGTCGTAGTAGACGGCCGTGAGGTCCCACTCGGTGTGCTCCAGGGCCCACGTCGCCACGCTGTGGATCGTCGAGGCCTCGGCGAGGATCTTGGCGACGGACTCGAGCCGGCGGTCCTTCGTGGTGTCCACCTGCTCGGCGTCGGGGACGAACGGGAGGAGGTGGCTGCCCGTCAGCTCGTGGGGGTGGACGCGCAGCGCGCCCATCAGCTCGGCGAGCTCGGGCGGGTGCACGGCGCCGTCCGCGACGGGCCACGGCTCGAAGACGGGCCCCGAGGCCTTGTGGAAGAAGTTGGTCACCATCACGCCGTCGATGGGCTCGGCGGGGTGGCTCGGCCACCACCCGACGACGTTCGAGCGGAGGCCCTCCTGGTTGAGGATGTTCCAGAACGCCTTCACCTTCCGCGACGTGCCGAGCACGGGGCGGACGCCCGTGCCGTCCTCGGTGGGCTGGATGAAGTTGAGGATGCCGTGTCGGTCGGCGGTGTGCCCCGTCGCGATG
>JAWWCA010000051.1:0-18033 GCA_033720695.1 Rubricoccaceae bacterium | reverse complement strand
GGGACGTCTCGGGGGAACGGGGCCTACTAGTCCATCGCGACGCGCCGCACGGCGTCGCCGGCGGGGGTGTCCGGACGGATCAACCAGCGGTCGCTGTTCCGCTCCCCGCCCATGCCGTGCCACGGCGAGAAGACGCAGACGGGCCCCATCCGTGGCGTCGACCGGAGCGCACGGAGCAGCGTCTCGACGCCCTCGGCGCGGGCGGCCTCCGAGTCCCACCCCCCGTCGCTGGGGACGTTGGCCTCGGTGCTCAGGAGCTCCGTGGTCGCCGGCCAGCCGGCGTCGTCGAGGAGGGCGTCGACCTCGGCCCTGAAGTTCTCGCGCCAGCGGAGCCGCCCCCCCTCCCGCTCGAAGTGACGGCGGGCCCGGTAGACGTGGATGTCGAGCGATGGCGCCAGGACCCCGGACGCCACGTGCGGGGCCAGAATCTGGAGGTACTCGACGGCGGCCTGGCGCTTGGGCCCGTCGAGGTCTCCGAGCCCCCCGGTGGTGACCTCGCACTCAGGGCACGTGCTCTTCACGCCTCGGGCGAACTCGACCACGAACATCGCGTAGCGCTCGGCCCGCTCACGCGCGGCCTGGCGCGCTTCGGCCTCGCTGGCCCCCTCGCGGGTCATGCGGTTGTAGACGCGCACGAGGGAGAGGTTGGGCTCGTTGCCGATCTGGACGGGGTAGGGATACACATCCCTGTACTCGCGGAGGAACGGCCCCCACGCGGCGCCGCCGGCGTAGACCTCCTCGGCCGTGACCGTCTGGAACGGCGGCCGCCACGGCGTGGGGAGCTGCATGACGGCCGTGAGGCCCCGCGCACGCAGGGCGTCGGCAACGGCGCGCGTGCGGGGGATCCCCCGCCCGAGCAGGGACGCCCCGGTCACGGCGTGGCGAACGGCGCTGGCGCCGAGGGCCTCGGCGTCGTCGAGCTTGGTCATGAGCCGCCCGTTCGTCGCATCGTTGTTCCAGACGTTCGCCACGCAGAGGGGCGCGCGCTCCCCTCCGGACTGGGCCTGCATCGCAGGCGCCCAGAGGAGCCCGAGCAGGAGGAACAGGGGAAAGGAGAGGCGTCTCATCGGGGCTACCGTCGTTGTACTGGATGGCGGATACCCGTCGGGGGAGAGGCCCGGCCCGGTGAGGCCGTGCGCCCTGTCGCACCCATCAGGCGTCGGAGGAGCTTCCTACGTGTGCTCCAAAGCACATATTGTACCGGTCCCGCGCACGGCAGCTAGACCGGCGCGGGCGCCCGCCGGGGTGGCGGTTCCGCCGCGCCGGCTGCCTCGGGTGCGGGGAAGGCCGCCACCGCGCGGTGGTAGCGCGAGCCCGCGATCGCGATCGCGAGGAACCCCCAGAGGTAGACCCCCTGCACCTCCATGAAGAAGTTCTGGAAGGGGAGCGTCGCGGTCATGGCGACGGTGATCCCCACCGCCACGGGGACGAACGGGTCATGCGCCGGGATATAGTGCCGGGTGCGCCACACCCAGAGGAAGAGCATGGCGAACCCGAGCATGAAGAGGGCCGACCCAACCCACCCCAGCTTCGCGAGGAGCTGGATGATGCCGCTGTCGATGGAGCCGGGGAGGCCGAGCCCCCAGCCGAAGGGGTTGGTCGAGACCGCCGGGAGCGCCGTCGAGTACATGTTCATGCGGTCGTTGAAGCTGTTGTCGTTCTCCAGGTCGGTGAGCGTGGAGGTGCGCTCCGAGAGCACGCCTGAGACGCCCTCCATGAGAACGAGGGGGGTGAGGGCCGCAACCATCAGGAGCAGGAAGACGATGACCCGCCAGCGGTTCAGCCGCCGCGCCATGAACATGACGTAGAGCAGACCCACGACGTACGCGCCCCAGCCCGTCCGCACCTGGCAGAGCAAGAGGGCGGCCCCGGCGGGGATCGCCGCCAGCTTCGCCAGGAGCGCCTCGGTCCGGCTCTGGACCCCCGCCGCGAGCAGGCCCAGGAGCCCCACCGCCATCGTCATGGCGAATGGGTTCGGCGCGTTGAGCATCCCGAACACGCGCACCTGCATGGGCACCGGGTTGCCGAGCGACTGCATGGGCGCCGACTCCATCCACATCCGGTCCCAGGGGGGCAGCACGAAGAACTGGTAGATCCCGTAGAGCCCGAGGACGCCCATCCCCAGCGTGATCGTCCGGAGGAGGGCGGCGCGGTAGCGGGGGTACTGCCGCCAGTCCACGAGGATGAGCGCGCCCGTCACGAGCGGGATCCCCCACTGGAGCCCGTCGAGGCCCATCTTCACAGGGCCGTTCACGACGAGGCCAACGGCGCCGCCGTAGGCGAGCGCCACGAGCATGAGGATGAACGCCTGGCGCACGCCGTGGGCCTCCTCGGTCAGCAAGGTCCAGAGCCCCAGGATGCCCACGCCGCCCACGACCAGCGGTGCCGTCAGGACGAGGCTGTCCTCGGTGAAGGCACCGTTGCCGTAGTCGACGAGGCGCCGGATGAACGGGGTGAGGAACCACACCCACATCGAGAACTCGATGTAGACAGGCCGGCTGATCGAGTAGAGAGCGACGGCGAGGGCGCCCATCGTCGCGGGGTAGACCACCGGGTAGAGCGTCAGCGACCCCAGCACCACGTACGGCAGCCCGGCGCAGGCGATGGCGATGAAGACGGCGGCCAGCCCGGCGAGGCGGCGCCGTTCGTTCAGAGCGGGCGTGGAGAGGGTGATGTTGGTCATGGGGCGCATCGCCAGGATCCGTTGGGCCGAGGCGGCGGAGAACCGCAAAGGTACGGCCTTCGGGCCCCGAAATGCGAGGCACGCCCCGATCCGGAACCGTTCGACACCGCTCCGTTAGGGCGAACCGCTTACCGGGCGCGGACGGGCACCGCCGCCGATGGCTCGCCCCGGAGGCCGGAGAGCACCCGTTCGGCGCCGTGGGACCAGGCGAACGCCGCCCCGTAGAGGGCACGGGCGGCCTCGGCCATGACCCACCGCCGCGCCGGGTCGGCCGCGAGCGCGGCGGCCTGGTCCGCGTAGGCGGAGGCGTCGTCTTCGGGCGTGAGGAGGCAAGCCGTTCCGGCGGCATCCAGGAGGAGGCGGTCCGTGTGAGGGCCACGCGTGCTCACACTCGGGACGCCGTGCTGGAGGCCGGCCACGAACGATCCCCGCCGCGTCGAGACGCCGTGCTGGAACGGGGCGAGGTGGAGGTCCAGCGCCGCCAGCGCGCGGGAGACCTCGGCGACGGGGAGGGCGCCGAGGTCTCGGACGGGAAGCCCCGCCAGCGCCGCTCGCGCCGCCGGCCCGTCGGGTCCGACGTAGAGCACGAGGGAGGCGCCCCCCTGCGCCTCCTGCTCCAACCGCAGCCGCTCGGCCGCGGCCCGGACGAGCGGGAGGAGCCGGTCGGGGCGGGTGGCCGTCCCGAACACGCCGGCCACCAGCGTCTCCTCGGGGATCTCCAGCGCCGCCCGCGCGGCCTCGCGCGTCCAGCCGGCGTCCTCGATGTTCGAGCCGACCGGGAGGTGGACGAACGGCGTCGTAGGGGCCCACCGGCCGAGCACCGGCACCCACGCCTCCGTCGAGACGAACACGACGTGGGCGGCGCGGAGGAGCGCACGGAGCTGCGCCTGCTGCACGACGTTGAGCAGCGTCTGCCGGAGCGTCGTCCGCGGGTAGAACGTCTCGTGCACCATGAGCCCGACCCGCAGCGCAGGGTGCGCGCGCCGGGCAGCCCGGACAGCGAGGGGAAGGAGGGGGTTGAGCCCGCGCCGTCCCCACGAGGTCGGGTTGTATTGGAGCAGGAGGGCCTCCGGCCGCTCGTCGGCCACAGCCGCGGCCACGCCGGAGGCGTCGATGTGGCGGGTGCGCCGGCCGCGCCACCGCAGCGCCGAGCGCACCTGTACGCCCGTCGGCACCTCGGCCTGCGCCGCCGCCTCGGGCGTCGTGAGCACGGTCACGGCCGCGTGCTCAGCGAGCGCCCCGGCCAGCCGAGCCGTGTGGTCGCCGATGCCGTCGAGGGCGGGCGGCAGCACCGGGAAGGTGAGGTGGATGCGGGTCACACGGCCAGGGGGCAGGGGTCAGGAGGCCGACGCGCGCGGGGGCTTGCCGCGCGCGCGCGCGTCGTCGAGCGAGCGGATCTCCGGGAAGAACCGCTCCATGAGCGGCCCGCACTGCCGCTGCACCTCCGCCTCGATGAAGTCGGCCGGCAGCACGTCGAAGACATCGACTGGCTTCACGGGACGAGCGAAGGCGTGGGCCTGTTCGAGCGAGAGCGTCTCCTCCGGGACCCCGAGCCACCGCGCGAGGTCGCCGGCCCGGGGCTTGATCTCGGGCGTCCGCAGCACGAACAGCCGCCTCTCGGGCACACTGCGGAGGACGTGCTCGATGTGCCACACCCAGTAGTCGAGGTAGCTCCGCACGGGGTAGACCCCGCCGTGGCCGCGGAGAGGCGCCTCCTCGGGCGCGTACTCGAACCCGCGCCGGCCGTAGCGGTGGTCCGCGAGCGCCAGCCACACCGCCCGGTTCGGGTGCGTGCTGTTGTAGGTCCGGATGCTCTGCGTGACGGAGGAGTTGAGCCAGGTGTAGGGGTCGCGGATGGTGAGGACGAACCGGGCCTCGGGGTAGAGCCGCGCGAGGAGGCCGGCCGGGAAGGCGAGGAAGTGGGCGGCCTCCACCTCCAGATCCAGATACCGATCCCGCCCGCGCAGCATCTGCATCGCCGCCTCGTCCGAGACCTCGCCCCGCAGCCAGCGGAGCAGGTGCAGCATCGTCAGCACGGCCCGCGCCTCGTGATCGGCGCGGTAGTGGCCGTCAAAGAGGTTGGCGATCGAGTGGGTCCCCGTCTTCGGCAGGCCGACGCCGTAGACGTGCAGGCGCCGGTGGGGCGCCGGGGCGAGCCGGCCGTAGGCCCGCAGCGCGAGGGGGAGCCCGTGCGTCTTGAGCGCGCCTCGGAAGCGGAGGTCGGCCCGCTGCGACGGGCTCAGACCCGGCGGCAGGGCCGAGAAGGGAGGCGTGGGTGCGGTCACGGTCGGGGGGTCGGCGCCGGGGACCCGGCGGGTTCGGGGTGGGATGCCGGCCGCGCGGGGAGGGCGTCGAGGAGGCGGCGCGCCATCGCCTTCGCGTGCATGAACCGGAAGGACCGGACGTAGACGGAGCGGCGGAGCAGGGCCTCGGGCAACCGCCGCTCCGCTCGGATGGCGAGGCACCACGCGACGAGGGTGTCGAAGACGGTCCGCTCGGAGAACCACGCCTCCCACGCCTCGCGGGCGCGGCGGCCCATCGCCTCGGCCTCCGGGGCCCGCGCCCGGAGGAGCGCCGGGATGGCGCCCACGTCGCGCTCGGGGACGCGTACGCTGATGGCGTCCCAGTCCGGCCCCTCCGGCGGGACCCACTCGTCGGAGACGATGACGGGCGGCCGGCCCATGCGGAGGGCCTCGAAGAGCCGGATGGACGAGGCCCCCTTCCCGCGCGGGGCGAGGATGAACCGGCTCCGCCGGCCGATCTCGTCGTAGCGGGTCTCCGCACGGGCCCGCTCCTCGGGCGGGAGCGCGTCGTAGGGCCACAGCGCGGAGGTGTCCTCGACGACGGCGTCGGCCCCGTTCATGGCGAGGAGGCGCTCCCGGATGGGGTGGTTCGTGACGTTGCCGAGGAAGGAGAACAGGAGGGGGTCCGACGGCAGCGGCGCGGCGGGCTGCCACCGGGTGGCCGAGAGGTAGAGCCCCGAGCGCACCCACTGCGGATCGTAGGCCCGCCGGGGCACCGAGGCGTAGATCCCCTGCATCACGACGGCCGGGTTGTCGACGCGCGTGAACAGGAAGCACTTCGACCGGTGGCGCCGCGCGAGCGGGTGGCGCACCACCCGCTCGTAGAACGGCCACCCCGGCCGCGCCTCCACGAACAGGACGACGTCGGCGTCCTCCGGGTCGTCGGTGAGCGCGTGGCGGCCGCGGTCGCTCTGCTGGGCGGACGCCTCGAGGTGCCCGAGGAGCGCGACGTCGGGGTCGTAGGCCGAGAGGAGGTGGACCCGGGCCATCAGCGGTAGCCGAGGCGCGCGAGGGTGCCGCCCGCCACGCGCTCGGCGGCCGCGATCTCGTCGGGCGCGCGCTTGCGGTAGCTCCCGATGGAGGCGACGTGGGCCTCCCGGAGACGGCCGAGGTAGCGGGCGGTGGGCTCGGCGCCGAGGTGGGCGGCGATCACCTCGCCCGACGTGACGGGCTCCGGCATGAAGGTCTCGTAGCGCACCGTGAGCACCCGGCCCTCGGGCGCCGCCCCGAACGCCGCGTCGCAGCGCTCCACCATCGCCTTCCACATCCAGACGGCGCGGACGTAGGGAGGGGCGGCGAGGAAGTCGTCCTCGGCCCCCTCCTCCACCCACCACGGCACGTAGCGGTGGTCCACGCGCCGGCCCAGGTGCATCTCCGAGTGCGTCAGCCGCGTCAGCCGCTCGTCCGAGAGCACGTCGTAGGTGCGGACGAGGGAGTTGGCCACGTCGCGCCCGTCGCGGAGGAGGTAGACGACGGGCGCCTCCGGCAGCGACTCCAGCACGATCTCGGGGGCGAAGCTGAGGAACGGCTCCTTGAACACGAGCCGGTCGACGCGCCGCTCGCCCCGGAGCGCCCGCCGGAGCCCGGCCAGCCCGGAGCGCTCGTTCCACCACTTCTGCAGGCCCGCCGCGCGCGCCTTGAACAGGGCCGACTGGAGGTACTGCGCCAGCGAGGCCGGGAACGCCCGGAGGAGCGCCTCGCGCACCTCCGGCGCCAGCGGCGACGCCGCCACGACGTGCGAGAGCGTGATGGGGTAGGCGATGCCGGTGAGGCAGGCGGTGTCGGGCAGCGTGCTCAGCGCGCGCATGAGGAACGTGCTGCCGGACCGAGGGCACCCCAGCACCACGCCCACGGGGACGGGCAGGATCGCAGCGGCGCGCTCGGCCGCAGGCGCGCCGTGGAGAGCAGGCAGGACGTCGGGACTGGGAGGGGGCATGTCAGGAGGTCGCAGGCTGCGGCGTGGCGCGGAGGCGCTCGAGGGCGTCGGCGTAGATCGCGGCGGTCTGCTCGGCGACGATGGGCCAGCGGTACGGCTGCGCCCGCTCGCGGGCGGCCCGGCGAGCCTCGGCGAGCGCGGCGCGGTCGGTGAGGAGGGCCGCGAGGCGGTCGGCCGCCGCCTCGGCATCCCCCGGCGGGACGAGCCGCTCGGGCGGGAGGGCATCGGAGGCTCCGGGGGCGTCGTAGGCGACGACGGGGAGAGCGGCCGTCAGCATCTCGATCACGGCCAGCATGAACCCCTCGTGGTACGACGGGAAGACGCCGGCCCAGCACGGGGCGAGGAGGCCCGCGAGTTCCTCGCGCCGGTAGCGGGGCACCACCTCCAGCCGGTCGCGGAGCCGCCGCGGGAACAGCGCCGTCACCTCGTCGGCCGTCTTGAGGATGCCGCCGGTGCCGATGAGGCGGACGCGGACCTCGGGCACCCGCTCGGCGAGGCGCGCGACGAGCCGGGGGAAATCCCCTCCCCCCTTCCGCGGGCTGTACATCCCGACGAAGGCTAGGCGCGGCGGCCCGTCCGGAACCGCCGTCGGCAGCGCCTCGAGGTCGGCCACCACCTCCGAGCCGAGCCCGTTCGCGATCGCGACCACCTTCTCGGGCGGGAGCCCCCGTTCGATCAGCCGGGCCCGGTCGCGGGTGTTCAGGATCACGACGAGATCGGCCTCCCGGAGGCGGGCGTCGTCGGCACGGGCGTTCGCGGTGCGGCGGACGGCGCGGCTCCGGCGGCGCAGGACGGCGGCCACGCGGGAGCGGAGGCGCGGGAGCGGAGGCCAGTCGAGGGCGGCGACGCCGGCCGGGAGGAGCTGGATGCGGGCCACGAGGAGCACGTCGTCGGGGAGCTCCTCGCGGCGGGCGGGGAGGCTCCGGTAGTCGTAGTCGACGGCGTCGTAGCGGGCGGCGTGGCGGAGGAGGTGGCCGCGGAAGGCCTCGGGGAAGCCGGCCTCATCGGTGCCGAGGGTGGGCGGGTCCACGTACGCCACGTCATGACCGAGCCGCTCCAGCTCCCCGCCGAGGGCGATGAGGGTCTGGGGCGCACCCTTGCGTGGGTCGAGCGCGTTCTTGCTGGCGATGAGGAGGCGCACGAGCGGCGGGCGGTTACGAGACGAGACGTGGGCAGGAGCGGAGGGACGCCAAGAGCCGCTGAAGCAAAGGGCCGTTAGACCTGGCGCACGGGCCCGAAGATAGCATCCGCCCCCGGGGTCCGAACGGCGCGCGGATCTCCCCGCCTCGCTCCTCCAGCCCGGCGGGGCGACGCTCGAGGCCCCGCAGGGGGATCACGCCGAAACCGAAGGGGCCGCGCGCACGCGGCCTCGGGACTCCGTGCCTCGGACGTAGTGCTTCATGTAGCTGCGGAGGTTGCCCTTGTTCAGGAGGAGCCGCAGGAAGCGCGGCTGCGTGTGCATGGTCCCGCCCCGTCCGAGGCGAAGGCACGCCTCCACGATGCGATGGAAGCTGACCGGGCGGTCGAACCACGCCTCCCAGGCCTCCCGGGCCGCCCGACCCATGGCCGGGGCTACGGCCTCGCGCGCCTCCAGCAGGGCCGGGAGCGCGTCCAATTCGCGCTCCGGGACCCGGATGCTGAACGCGTCCCACTCGGGACCCGGGACCGGCGCCCAATCGTCGGCGAGGATGACGGGCGCCCGCCCTAGCCGCAGCGCCTCGAAGAGGCGGAGGCTGCTCGGACCGTAGCCGCGGGGACAGAGCACGAACTTCGAGGCCTGCAAGGTCTCGACGAACGAGCCGTAGTAGCGCGCGCGAGCCTCCGGGTCGAGGTCCTTCACCCGAACCCGGGGCGCGCCGTTCGGCGACGTGTCGCGGAGGTAGACGCGCGGATGGTCCAGGCGGAGGAGGGCACGGCGGAGCGGCGAGGTTCGGCTGGCCCCGAGGAACGAGAAGAGGAACGGGGCATCCTCGGGAACCGGCGTGACGTCAAACCCGGGGTGCTCCGCGACGACGGGGTAGTGGCCCGCAGCGGTGCGGCCGGGGAGGTGGGCCGAGGCCGAGAGGCAGCCGTAGACCCCGGCCATGATCGGGAGGCTGCCGCTGTACGCGTCGAAGACGAAGCACCGGTCGGGGAAGCGCCCGACGAAGGGGTGCCGCAGGAGGTCCCGCCGCTCCCCGGGCGTGATGGCGAAGAGGATGAGATCTGCGTCCTCAGGGCGGCTCACCAGGCGGTGCCGCCCGAACCGGTCCTCACGCGCCGAGGCCATCATGCGGCGATGCTCCTCCCCGTCGGTCGGCGTACGGGCCGACGCAGGAGCTACGGCGGGGACGAGGAGCACTCGGGCCATCGCGAACGGGGTCGTGACTCAAGAGAATAGAGGCCTCATCGCGCGCTTGCAAACCGGCAGAAGGTCAGCGGGCCTCCGCCGAAGGCAGACCCCGGCGCCCTCTCCACGCGCCCCTCGCCCCCCTCTGCGGCTGCGGTCGCGCAGCCTCCGGCGCCCGGTCCGGGCTAGATGTTGCGCCAGAAGTGGTGCCGGATGTTGCTCACGTAGTGGCGGAGGGCGATGGGGCCGCTCTCGTAGCGGGTGCGGTATTGGAACTGGTCGTCCACCTGCATCACGTAGCGATCCGGATCGAGGGGCACCCCCCCGGCTCGGTGCATCGCCATGTGGAAGAGGGTTTGCTCGGTGTGGAACACGAAGTCTCCCTCCAGCGCGTCGAGACGGGCGAGAGGCTCCTCCCAGGCCAGCGGCTCGTGGAGGATCCACACGCCGGAGTTGACGGGCGGCGCCTCCAGGAGGTCGGGGGGGCAGACCCGCGCGTCGAGCGCCGCCACGCAGTCGAGGAGGTAGCGGGGGCGCCCGTCGCCCCGTGCGAAGAGGGGGCGCAAGCGCTCGGCATCCGGGAAGAAGAGGACGTCGGCGTCGGCGTAGAAGACGGTGCGCTCGGGCCGGACGCCCACGAGGTAGGCCAGCTTCTTTCCCAGCGGGTGCACCGCGGCATAGGCGCGGAGCTTCTCCGGGAGGTGGTCCTCGACGTACGCCTCCGGCCGCACCACCTCAAGGTCGTCGTGGAGCTCGCGGAGCCAGCGGAGGCTCTCGGCGGTATGGGTGCCGTCGAGAGCCGAGGAGGACGCGGCGGGGCCGGCCGACGTGTCGGATGAACGAGCGGAGCGAGGCGAGCTGCTCCAGGACGTCGCGCTGGCCCGAGAACGCGAGGTAGTCGATGTCGAGGTCCGTGGGCGCGGACGGGACGGCAGTGAGGCGCCGGCGCAGCGGTCCTCCGTGGAGCCGGCGCACCGCGCGGCTCTGCAGGCGCGCGAGGTGGTAGCCGTAGCGCTTGCGGAGCAGGCTCCGGGTCCGACGGCGGCCGTTGACGGACGGCCCCGCGTGTGGCTCGGCCGCTCGGGTCATACGGCCGCCTCGGAGACCGACGCGTAGCCCCACTCCGCGATGAGGTCGCGCCCGAGCCGCTCGCCCAGCGCCTCCACGTGGGGCCGCGCCGCCGCGCGGATGTGCGCGGCCACGGCGGGGTCCACCGGGGGCGCCTCGTCGTACACGAACCGCTCGTAGCCGGCGCGGGTGGCACGCCGCCGGAGCGCCGGAGGCACGAGCGCCTTCACGAGCGGCTTCACCCGACCCAGCGGACCGCGACCCATCGTGAGCTGGTGCATCCACGCCTGCGCCCGCCGCGACCGGAGGGACCGCCCCCCCATGTTGTGCTCGCCGAACGCGGGCTCGAACGCCGGATCCACCCCCAGGAACGAGAACACGCGGCGCACGGTGCCGGCGTTGTCGCTCCGGAAATCGTCGTAGAGGAGGGCGAGGATCTGCTCCTCGGGGAAGACGGCGGCGAAGCGGTCGTAGTGGACGTCGTAAGCCAGCCGGTCGGTGGTGTAGTAGAGGAACTCGGGGAGGCGGCACCCCTCGGGGAGGTGCTCCCCTCGCCGCCGCGCCGGCTCCAGGCGGATCGCCTCGCCGAGGTCGCGTACGGTCTCCCCCTCGGCCGCCGCGTTCTTGAGGAGCTGGAGGTGGTAGGAGCGGAGGAAGCTGACCGGCTCGCGGAAGATCATGATGATCCGCGCCTCGGGGTCGAACGCGTGGATCCGCTCGGCCGCCTCGTCGGAGTAGAGGTAGGCCGCGCTCGCCTCGCCGCACCGCTGCCCCGGCGCCGCGCCGTCGAAGAGGGCGAGGTACTCGGCCTCCGTCCACCCCTCGAAGGCGCTCCGCGGCGCCCCCTCGGTGCGGCGGTCCGTGGGCTTGACGCGCCAGAACGACGGGCAGAAGTAGTTCGGCTCTTTGGGGCTGCACAGGAAGAGTGCCGGGTGCTGCCCGAGGAACCGGGCCAGCGCCGTGGTGCCGCTCTTGGAGTGGCCCGCGATGAAGAAGGAGGGGCGAGGCATGGGTCAGTCGTACCAGTCCGAGAGGTCCCGCCCGATGAGGCGCTCCACGCGCTGGAGGTCACTGCGGTAGACCTCCGTGAAGGCGCGTCGCTCCTCGGGCGTGAGCGGGGCCTGGCGGCTCTGGTTGAGCTGGAGCACGGCGCTGACGCCGCGTCGGCGCAGCGGCTCGGGGAGCAGGCGGCGGGCCAGGCGCTTCAGCGGGGAGCCTTTGAAGATAAGGCGCTGGATGGCTCCGCTCCGGGGCAGCTGCCGGCCCACGTTGTACCGCTTCGAGAGGTCGGGGCAGAACGCCGGGTCCACGCCGAGGAAGGCGTAGAGGTCGGCCATCGTCTGTTCCGGCGCCCGGCGGAGGTCCTCGTCGAGGTAGACCGCCACGCGGTCGGGTCCGAAGGTATCGAGCCAGCGCTCGAGGGAGTCCGCGTAGAAGCTCAGCGCGAGGCTCCGCATGCCGAGGCTGCCCTCGTGCCAGCGCGCGGCCTCGGGGAGGTGCCGCCGGAAGAACGACGCGAACGGCTCGGGCTGGAGCGTGGCGCCGTTGTTGGTGAGCATCACGTAGTGCGAGCGCGCGCGGTCGACGGGCTGGCGCAGGAGCACGACGATCCGGACGCCGGGGAGCGCCTCGGCGATCTTGGCCGGCGCCTCGGCGTTGTGGAAGTACCGCGGCGTGGCCTCGCCGATGGCCTTCGCGTCGCCGGCCTCGGCGAAGAGGGCGAGGTAGTCCTCCCACCGCTCGACGCCGTAGTCAGGGACGAAGAAGCCGGGCTCCTTCTTCGGCGAGACGTACACCTCGGGGTGCTCGCCGAGGTAGTGGTAGAGCGCTGTCGTGCCGGCCTTCGCGACGCCCACGACGAGGAACGTGGGGCGCGGCGCGGTCTCGGACGCCGTAGGGGAAGACGGGGCGGGGCGTACGCTCATGGCTTCGGGGGGGACAAGGCGCCGGGGCGCAGACCGAGCGCCCGCGCGGCGCGGCCGGCGCGGCGGCGCAGCCGGCGTCGCAGGTTCGGCACGGAGAGGGCGTAGATCCGGTTGCGCTGCCGGAGGTCCCGGAGCCGGTCCTCGACGTCGGGGATCCGCGCCGCGAGCTGCGTCTCGAAGAGGGTGCGGCCGTGGTCGTAGAGCGCGGCATCGAGGCGGTTCGCCCGGCGCACCGCCTCGATCTCCTCCGGCGTGGGTGACGCGCGGCGCGCGCGGCGCTTCCCCCGGTTGGCGCGAACATAGCACGTCTCCCGGCTCGACCACCCGAACGCGTCGCTGAGCAGGAGGAGGCCCTCGTCGAACCGCTCCGTCAGCCCGACGACCTCGTGGGCGCGCAGGGCGGCCTTGGCCCGTTCGAGGAGGTCGTCGGTGAAGTCCTCCTTCCGGAGCGCGCGCCCGTCGAGGTGCTGCTGGAGGGCGAGGCCGCCGAGGAAGGCGGTCTGCACGTTGTAGGCGCGGCTGAGGTCCTGGTCGAGCCAGTCCGTCAGCGACACCGACGCCGAGAGCCGCCCGCGCTGGATCTCGAAGTGGTAGTTCGAGATCGTCCGCTGGACGGGGTCGCGGAGCAGGGTGAAGAGGCGGTACCGGTGCTGCGGCGGGAGCCGCTCGTGGAGCCCATAGCCGGTGTGCGCGATGACGGTGGCGACGGACGGACGGGGGGTGTCGAGACCGTCGCGGAGCGTTGCGATCCGCTCCTGGTGCGTCCCCACGATCGTGGACATGAACACGCGCTTGCGCCCGTAGACGCGCCACAGCACGCGGTGGATCGTGCTGCCGGCCGTCTTGCCGATGTGGTCGAAGAGGACGACGTCAGCCATGGGCCTGCGGTGTGGCTTGGGGCGCAGCCTGCGAGGCCGAGGAGAGCCAGAGGGCCGCGAGGTCTCGGTCGAGGAGCGCCCCGAGGGCCTCGACGTCGTCCCGGAAGTGGGCTTCGAGGCGGCGGCGCGTAGCCTCGCGCATCGGCTCCTGCGGCCGCGTCTGCACGTTCGCGCGGCCGAGCAGACCGAACACCTTCTTCCGGAGCGCGCGGGGTACCGCCGCCCGCAAGGCCTTCCGCAGCAGCGGGAGCGCGTCGTGGTTGTTCATGAGCCGATGCAGCCAGACGCTCTTGAAGCTTCGGCTGGCGTTGACCCGGCGGAAGATCGGCTGGAAGTCCTCCGCGACGCCGAGGAACCGGAGGACGCCCCGGTAGGTGCCGTCGGCGTCGGCGACGAAGTCGTCGTGGACGACGACGTGGACCTGGTCTCTCGGGAACACGTCGAGGTAGCGCGCCACCTGCTCGCTGAACATGGCGGCGTCGGTGTGGAAGAGGCGGAGGACCCGGCGCCCGGCCTCCGCGAGGGCGTCGCCCTCGCGGGCGAGCTGCGCCTTCCGCTCCTCCTGCGTGTCGAGCGCCTCCTCGAAGGAGAGGACGCGGCCGGTCTCGCGGTCGATCACCCCGTTCGGCGTGAGGTCGCGGACCCAGATGAACATGTTGTAGAGCGAGTACATCATGTCCACCGGGTTCCGGAGGAGGATGACGATGCGCGCCTCCGGGTTGCGCGCGTGGATCTCCTCGGCCGCCATCTGAGAGGAGAGGTACCACACCGAGGACTCGCCACGGCGCTGCCCCGGCGCCGCGCCGTCGAAGAGCCCCTCGTAGTGCGCGGCGTCGTGGTGCTTGCCGGCGTAGCCCTCGGGCCGGAGGTCCGTCCCGAAGTGGTGGAACTCCTTGCGGGCGAGGTAGAGGTCGGGGTGCTCCTTGAGGAACGTGTGGAGCGCCGTGGTGCCGCACTTCGGCGCGCCGACGATGAGGAAGTCCGGGAGGGGCATGGGGCTAGGGGCGCGGCGCTAGCGGGCGCGGAGGACCCGGCGGACGGTTCGTTTGACGGCTTCGAGCCCCTTCACCGCCGGGGCCATCGAGCGGTAGGCCTGGTTCAGGCGCGAGAGCGACCGGAGCCGCTCCGGTGCGTCCGGCACGCGCTCTTCGAGCAGGGCCTCGAACCGCTCCGTGGCGTAGCGGTAGAGCGCGCGGTCGAGCCGGTTGGCCGCCTCCAGCGCCTCGCGCTCCTCGTCTGAGAGCGCCGCGCGCGGCGGCCGGCGGCCGACGTTCCTGGGGAGCGACCGGAGCGTCACGAGCGGCCACCCGAACGTCCGCCCGAGCAGGAGCAGGCTCTCGTCGAAGCGCTCCAGGAGGCCGACGGCGGCGAACCGGTCGAGGTTCGCCTTCGCCTGGTCCAGCAGTGCCTCGTCGTACTCGGTGGGGTCGAAGGGGTGGCCGTGGAGCTGGCGCAGGCGGAGCCCGCTGAGGTAGGCCGTCTGGGTGTTCCACGCGCGCAGGGCGTTCGGCCTGGACAGCCCCGGACGGCAGAAGTCGAGGAGCGTCGTGTCCTCCCCGACGTTCCCGCGGCTCCGCGCGTAGTAGTAGTGCGAGACGGCCCGGTCGACGGGGTCGCGGAGGATCGTGACGTGGGCGAACCGGAGGTGGTCCGGGAGCCGCTCGTGGAGCCCGTACCCGACGTGAGAGGTGAGGGCTCGGAGGGGGCGGCCTGCCCGGATTGCCGCCCGGATCTGCTCCGTCCGCGGCTCCGGGTCGTTCATGCTCGTGTGCACCTCGTGGGCGCTGCCGTACTGCTGCCACAGCACCCGCCGGAACGTGCTGCCCGCGGTCTTCGGGATGTGCTCGAAGAGGAGCACGTCGTACGCGTCGGGAGGGACAGGAGGCGTCATGGGGTGGCACGGGCCCCGCCCCAGACGGGACGGCCGCCGGGAGGCGGCTCAGGCGATCTGGTTCTGGAGGACGTGGAACTCCCACAGCTTCCCCTGCTGCGCCACGAGCGCCTCGTAGGGCCCCTCCTCCACCACGCGACCGGCCTCGAGGACCACCACGAGATCGGCCGACTCGACCGTCGAGAGCCGGTGGGCGATGACGATCGCGGTACGACCCTCCATCAGCCGCTCGAGCGACTGCTGCACCTGCTGCTCGGCCATGCTGTCGAGCGCGCTCGTGGCCTCGTCGAGGATGAGGATCTCGGGGTCGCGGAGGAGCGCTCGCGCGATCGCGATCCGCTGGCGCTGCCCGCCGGAGAGGCGCACGCCGCGGTCGCCGAGGACGGTGTCGAACCCTTCGGGGAGATCCTCGATGAAGGCGAGCGCGTTGGCCTGTTCGGCCGCCCAGCGCACCCGATCCTCCGGCATGTCGTCGAGGCCGTACGCGATGTTGGCCGTGACGGTGTCGTGGAAGAGGAAGGTGTCCTGGCTCACGACGGCCATCTTGTCGCGGAGCGGGCCGAGGCGGAAGTCGCGGAGGTCCACGCCGTCGTAGAGGATGCGGCCATGGGTGGGGTCGTAGAACCGGGGGATGAGGTCCACGAGCGTGCTCTTCCCGGCCCCGGAGGCCCCGACGAGGGCCACCGTGTCCCCCCGCCGGATTTCGAGGTCGACGCTGCGCAGGACCGGCTCGTCGTCGCCGTACGCGAACGTCACGCCCTCGAACCGGATGCCGTCGCGGAGCGGGGCGGGCTCACGGTCGCCCTCGACGACGGCGGGCTTCCCCTTGGGCGAGAGCAGCGCAGCCATGTGCTCCCACGAGCCGGTCCCCACGGCCATGACGCCGCGCTGGTTGTTGAGCTCGTGGATGATGGGGAACAGGCGGAACAGCGCGAAGAGGAACGCCAGGAAGGCCGCGACTGAGAGCTCCCCGCTGAGCACGAGCACCTGCGTGCTCACCACGACGATGCCGATCAGCACCACCGAGGCGATGGCCTCGCCGAGCGGGCGGACCGTCGCCGCCTTGATGTTCATCCGGATGGCCGTGCTCCGCACCCGCCGGCTCGCGGTGTGGAACTGCCGCCGCTCGTAGTCCTCACCGTTGAACGCGAAGACGGTCCGCACCCCACCGATGAACTCCGAGACGACCGAGGCGAGGGCCCCGTTCTCGCGCGCGATCATCCGCCCGCGCGAGCGCGCCTGCTCCACGATGGGCTTGAGGCCCCAGACCATCAGGGCCATGAACAGACCCACGATGAGCATGAGCTGCCAGGAGACAGCCACGATGAACGCGACGTAGGCGAGGAGGACGAACCCGCGCGTGACGAAGGAGGTGCTCGCCTGGAGCAGGAGGCGGATCCGGTTGATCTCCGTCGTGAACGCGTTGACGAGGACGCCACCGCGCGTCCCGGTGTAGAACGGGAGCGCCGTCCCGAGCAGGCGGTCGAACACCGCCACGCGGAGGTAGTGCAGCCCCCGCTCGATGGCCGTGATGCTCGCCGTCCGCGCGGCGAACGCGAGCGACGTCCGGAGCACGATGCTGAGGAGGATGAGGCCGGACACCTGGTAGAGCCGGTAGAGCGGCGGCTTGTCCGCCGCCAGCACCCACGTGTCGATCCACCCGACCCCGATCCGGATCGGCTCGGCCGCGGGATCCGCGACGCTCTTGAGCAGCGGGATCAGGAGCCCGAGCCCGAGCCCCTCGAACGCCGCCCCCAGGATGGCGGCCCCGAGGGCGACCGAGATCGGCCACCGCTCGCGCCGGACGAGCTCGAGGAGCAGCCGGCGACCCTCACGCTTCGCCTCTCGCGGGTCGAGCTCGAAGCCGAGGCTCGCCACCCCGTTGGGTGGCACTGTCCCGTTCTTCCCGTTTCTCGCCCGCACGTGTCACCCTCGCTCTAAATGCCGCCGCTGAGATCGGCGATGCGCAGGATGACGAGGGTGACCGAGGCCACCGCCGCGACGACGCTGATGGCGTCGATCCACGAAAATGTCTGGTCTATACTCGTCCGTACCGTCACGACATCGCCGTCGAGGAGCGGCGGCGGAGCGGCCTCCACCCCGCTCGTGAGGTCCTCCAGGACCGACGCGTAGACGACGGCGCGGGCCGACCCCTGCATCCGCGACACCTCGACCGTCACCTCCCGCACCGCTTGCTCGGTCTCGGCCTGAAGGAGGGGGCCGCCGGCCAGCGTGAGGAGGTCGACCAGGGTGGTCTCCTCGCGCACGAAGAAGCGACCCGTGCTGCGGACGGTCCCCCAGAGATCGACGGCGATGACGGGCTGGCCCGGCTCGGCGAACCGGTACACCGCCACCCCCTGCCCGACCGTGGGCTGTGCGACCGCGCTGAGCGGCCCCGCCATCAGGAGCACCATCATGCCGAGCGACCACCACCCGAGTCGCGGGGCGCCATGCATCCGCACGCGCCCCCGCTGCTTCGCCCCGTCGTTCGTCATGGTGTTTCCCCGCCGTTGTTCGATCCGTTCTGACGCTTCGCGCGCGACATGCGGGGTTCGCCCGCCGCGCCGTCGCCGCCCGTGATGTGCTCGCCGAAGGCGCTGAAGTCCGCGTCGCTGAGGCCGTAGCCGTAGCCGTAGCCGTAGCCCTGGCCGTAGCCGCTCTGGCGGCGGGGCCGCTCCAGGCCGTTGACGGCGACGCCAATGAGGCGAGCCCCGTCGGCCTCGGGCCCTTCGAGCGTGCGAGCGGCCTGCCGCAGGGACCGGATGCTCGACTGGTTGAGGCGGGCCACCAGCATCACGGCGTCGCAGCTGGCCGCGAGGAGCCGGGCCTCGGGCGCCGCCAGCGTGGGCGCCGAGTCCACGACGACGAGGTCGAAGTGGGCGCCCGCGTCGGCGACAATCCGCCGGCGGGCCTCGGCCGGGGTGTAGGCCGACTTGTAAACCCGCTCGGAAGTGAGCGCGTCGAAGACGTCGGCCAGGGCGACGATCCGGGCGGCCAGCGGAATCGTCTCGCCCGAGAGG
>JAWWCA010000050.1:0-18333 GCA_033720695.1 Rubricoccaceae bacterium | reverse complement strand
TGGGGCCTTCGGCCCTGAGGGAAGCGTCCTCGTCGTCCCCGTTCTCGGGGCCACCCTGCTCGTGATGCGCTGGTGGGCGAAGCGCACACGGCCGGAGCTCGGCACCGACGTCGTCTCCGAATCGCGCACGACGTTGAGGTCTCACACCGAGCCAATCGCCGCATAGTCCGAGGCGCACGCCAACGAGGAGGACGAGCCATCCCGCGACGCCTGGACCTCAGCGGTCCTTCGCTCTGGAACCACCGCCTGCGGTCGCTGCCTTTCGCCGGGGAGCGGGCGCCTGCTACGCCGTCAGCGTCCCCTGGTACACGGCCTCGGCCGGCCCTTCGAGCGTGAGGTCGGTCACCGCCTCCGCCGTGTCGCCGTCGAGGCGGAAGCCGACGCGGAGCGTGCCCCCGGGCATCTCGACCGCGATGTCGTCGGACGAGAGCCGGCCCGCGAGCCGCGCGACGAGGGCCGAGGCGAGGGCCCCGGTCCCGCACGCCAGCGTCTCGGCCTCGACCCCCTTCTCGAACGTGCGGACGCGGACCGCGGCGGCGCCCGCGACCTCGACGAAGTTGACGTTGGCCCCGGCCGGGGCGAGGGCGGGGTCGTGCCGGAGGGCCGGCCCCTCGGTGGCGACGGGCGCCGCCTCGACGTCGTCCACGAAGCGGACAGCGTGCTCGGTGCCGGTCCAGATCCGCCACGTCTCCCCCGCCACGCGCGCCTCGTCCAGCGTCACGGGCCCGAAGTCACGGGGGGGCGGGACGTGAAGGCGGACGGTCCGGCCATCGGCGGCGAGGTCGGCGGTGTAGCGGCCGCCGTCGGTGTCGAAGACGAGGCGCGTCCGGCCGTGCCCGCGCGCCGTGCCCCCGACGCCGGCCTCGTGGGCGAAGCGGGCGAGGCAGCGGGCGCCGTTGCCGCACATCGTCCCGAGCGAGCCGTCGGCGTTGCGGTAGCGCATGCGGAAGTCGGCCCCGTCGGCGTCCGGGGGGTCGAGGGCGAGGAGGCCGTCGGCGCCGACGCCGAGGCGGCGGGGGCAGTAGCGGCGGGCGAGGCCGGCGAGCTCCTCGTCGGTGAAGCGGAGGAACCGGTTGTCGAGGACGACGAAGTCGTTGCCGGCCCCGTGCATCTTGGTGAAGGGGACGACGAGGGCGCGGGGGCTCACGGGCGGGGGAACAGGTGCGCGCGGGGACGTTAGAGAGGCGGGCCCGTAAGGTACCCGCCTCTCCCCCTCCCCACCGAACCGTCTTTCGCTTGGTCGAGCGCACCGTCACCGTCGAGGGCGTCGAGCCCCTCCTCCTCTTCGGCTTCAACGACACCTACCTCCGTCGCATCGAGGACGCCTTCTCCGAGACCCGCATCGTCGCGCGCGGCAACCAGGTCATGCTCCGCGGCAGCGAGGAGGACGTGGACCGGATCGAGCGGGTGATCCACGAGCTCCTCGTCGTCCTCAACCGGAACGGCAACCTCACCGAGAACGACGTCGAGACCGTGCTCGACCTCGCGACGGTCGGGCAGGGCCTCCGCCGGGCCGACACCGCCGACACCGTCCTGTTCACGCCCTCGGGCGGGACCATCAAGGCGAAGACGCCGGGGCAGCTCCGCCTCGTCGAGGCGGCCCGGACCAACGACATCGTCTTCGCCGTCGGCCCCGCCGGGACGGGCAAGACGTACGTGGGCGTGGCCCTCGCGGTGAGCGCGCTCAAGAGCCGGCAGGTGAAGAAGATCGTGCTGTGCCGCCCGGCCGTCGAGGCGGGCGAGAGCCTCGGGTTCCTCCCCGGCGACTTCCGCGAGAAGGTGGACCCCTACCTCCGCCCGCTCTATGACGCCCTCGAGGACATGATCCCGCGCGAGAAGCTGCGCGCCTACCTCGAGCAGAACACCGTCGAGATCGTGCCCCTGGCGTACATGCGCGGGCGGACGCTCTCGTCGGCCTTCGTCATCCTCGACGAGGCGCAGAACGCGACCGCCAGCCAGATGAAGATGTTTCTCACGCGGCTCGGCGCCGGCAGCCGCGCCATCGTCACCGGCGACGTCACGCAGACCGACCTCCCCGACCGCTCGCAGAGCGGGCTCGTCCAGGCCCGCGAGATCCTCGGCGGCATCGACGGCATCGCGTTCATCGACTTCGACCGCCGCGACGTCGTCCGCCACCGCCTCGTCATGGACATCATCGAGGCCTACGAGAAGGCGGGCGACGACGACTGAGCTGTGGGCGATGCGCCGTGGGCTGAACGCGTAGGGCATGCAGGACTTCAAGCGGCTACAGGTCTGTCAGGAGGCGCACGGGCTCACCCTGGCGGTCTACGAGGCCACCTCCTCCTTCCCGACCGACGAGCGGTTCAGGCTCACGAGCCAGCTCCGACGCGCGTCCGTCTCGATCCCTTCCAACCTCGCCGAGGGCAGCGCACGCGGGAGCGACGCCGATTTCGCCCGGTCTCTCCAGATCGCGACGGGATCCGCCACTGAGGTCGAATACCAGCTCTTGCTCGCCCACGACCTCGGCTACCTCTCCCCTGTCCTCCACGCCGAGTGGACCGAGCGAGCCGTGCGCGTGCGCCGAATGCTCATCGCCCTCCTCGAGACGCTCAGAGCCCAGAGCGCCTAGCCCGCAGCCCTCGTGCAGTACGGCGACCTCCAGATCCACGCCCTCCCCGAGGGCCTCTTCACCGTCGGCCTCGACAAGCGGTTCGTGCCCCACGCCGAGGGCGCGGCGCTCCCGACGGGCACCCTCTTCGTCTCCGTTTGCCCCTTCCTCGTCCAGACGCCCTCCGAGGTCCTCCTCCTCGACGCCGGGCTCGGGTCGTGGGCCGAGGGGCGCGGCGTCGAGCCCCTCCTGGAGGGGCTGACCCGCCACGGCGTGGCGCGCGAGGCCGTCACGCGCGTCGTCCTCTCGCACCTCCACCTCGACCACGCCGGCGGCGCGGTCTACGCGGTCCAGGGCGAGTGGCGGCCGACGTTCCCGAACGCCGACTACGTGGTCCAGCGCGAGGAGCGGATGGCCGAGGGCTACAACGGCCCCTCCGTCGAGGCGCGCGATCGCGTCTTGGACACGCTCGACGGCGCCGGCCAGCTCGTCCTCGTCGACGGCGACGCCCGCGTCACCGACGCCGTGGCGGTCGAGAAGACGAACGGGCACACGGGCGCACACCAGCTCGTCCGCCTCGACGCCGGCGGCGGCCGCACCGCCGTCTACGCCGGCGACGTCCTCGCCGGGCCGAGCCAGGTGACGCGGCGGTTCCAGGCGAAGTACGACGTGGACGGGGCCGCGAGCCAGCGGTGGCGCGACCGGCTCGTGGCCGAGGCCGCCGCCGAGGGCCACCTCCTCCTCTTCTTCCACGGCACCGACGCCTACGGCGGGTTCGTGGAGGAGGGGCCGAAGGGCGGCTACCGCGTCGAACCCGCCGCGCTCTAGTCGGCCGCGCTAGAATCGGGTGAGGGTGAGCGCCACCGTCTGCGCTGCGTCGGTGCACGCCACCGGCTCCGCGCTGAAGAACCGGCCGTCGGCGTAGCCCTCGGCGGAGGCGGCGAGCGAGACCTCGGCCGTCACGCCATCGTTCCAGATGGCGCACGCGCCGCCGAGTTCCCCCTCCGTCGCCACGTCTTCCAGCCGATGGCTCAGGGTAAAGCGGCCGTCGCTGTCGGCCGTGGTGCGGGCCAGCGTCGTCGTCGAGAGGTCCTCGTTGACGACGTAGAGCAACACCTCGGCACCCGGCACAGCCGCGCCGGTCGCCGCGTCGCGGACGGTGCCCTCCAGCCGGAGGGAAACGGACGTCGATGGGGCGGCGGCGTCACAGCCGGCGAGGAGAACGGCGAGCGTGAGCACGGCGACGGAGGAGGCAAGCGAGAGGAGGCGCATGGTCAGGATGGAGAAGGTGGAGACGGTGACAGCCAGGACGCGGACTGGTTAGAATCGCGCCGCGAGCGCGAGCCCACCCCCGCCGTCGGCCTGGACGAGGGGGGTGAGCACGAGCCCGCGCTCGTGGGCCGAGTTGTCGAGCGTGGAGAAGCTGTAGACGCTCCCGGCCGCGATCGCGATGCCGCTGAACACCACGAGTTTGCCCGCCTCATCGGCCCCAGAGAGAGAGCTCTCCCCGCCGTGAGCGAGGAGCGCTGCGAGACCCACACCGCCGGCGCGGATGCCCAGGCCGATCAGGGCGCGCCGCTCGTCCCCGAGGTAGAAGTGGCCGGCTGAGGGGCCGACGACGAGCCCTCCTGTGAACAGCAAGAAGCCACCCATGCCGAGGGGCCCCTCCTGAGCCGCTGCGCTTACCGCTAGCCCGGCCACCACCGGCAGGACCGTCCAGGCGATGCTGGACCCTTTGGCGCCGCCGAGCGTGCGGGCGCTGACACTGGGACTGTTGACGGTCGGGGTCGAGGTTCCGGCAGGCGCGCCAATGAGCAGGGCGAGGTTGGCACCAGTGCCGGCAGGGATCTCAGCGGCGCTCTGGGCGCGGGCGCCCGTAGAGGCGGCGAGGAAGAGACTCAGGAGCAGGAGTTTCATGGCGGCAACGGTCTTGGGACCAGGAACGAGGGAATGAGGACGGTAGAGGAGCAGGCCCGGAGGCGTTCGGCGCGGGATGCTAGAGCCGCACGGCGACGCCGAGCCCGGTCGGATGCACGGTGGCTGCCGCCCCCACTGGGAGCACACCCCACCGCTCCGACCGCCACGCGAGCCCGACGAGGGCGCCGCGCCCCGCACCGACGGCACTGTTCGCCGGGATGGCCACGAGCGCGATGGCACCGCTCCAGTCCTCGCTGCCAGCCGCGTCACCATCGAGCGCGAAGGCGGCCACGGATGCAGCCCCCATCACACCTGCCCCGATGAGCGCGCCGCGGCCTGCGCTGCCTCGCCGGCCCAGGGTGTGCTCGACGCGCTCCACCTCGGCCCACGCGAAGGCGACCAGACCGCCCACCTCTCGGTCGACAGCGAGGGAGTCGGCTGTGGACCGCGTCACGAGTCCCGACGTGCGGTCGTCGCCGGCGGTGACCCGCACGCGCGTGCCCGGGGCGAGGCCCTGTGCCTGGACCGGTGCGAGGAGGAAGGGGACGGGAGGGGGGATCAGGCGCATCGCGGGGGAGGGACGAGGGGCGGCCGGTTCAGGAGTAGGGGTCTCCTCCCCCCGATACGCAGCCAGCCGAAGAAACCGGACATGGCGCTTGCGCAAGTTTCCGGAATGGCGTAACGTGCGCGCCCCGCTGGAGCCTTGGCTCCTCAGCCCCAGGCGTCCCCTGCCCCTGTGAGCCCCTCACGGCCCCGCCCTGAGCTCTTGGACGCCGTCCGCGCAGGCGACGTGGCCGCGCTGGACGAGCTCTACGCGCACCTCTACGACGCGCTCCGGGACGCGGCGCAACGCCAGCTCGCTCACCGCCACGCCACGCTCCAGGCCACTGAGCTCGTCCACGAGGCCTACGGAAAGCTCGCCGGCCGCCCCCTCCCCCACCTCGAAGACGAGGCGCACCTCCTGGCCGTGGCCGCACGCGCCATGCGGCAGGTGCTCGTGGACCACGCCCGCCGCCGCCTCACCGAGAAGCGCGGGGGCGACTACGCCCCGACAACGCTGACGAACCAGCACCTCGGCATCAGCTGCCCGCTCGACGACGTCCTGACGCTCGACGCGGCGCTCGACCGCCTCGACCGCCTCAACCCCCGCCTCCGCCAGACCGTCGAGCTTCGGTTCTTCGGCGGGCTGACCGAGGAGGAGACGGCGGCCGTCCTCGGATGCACCGAGCGCACCGTCCGCCGCGACTGGACGAAGGCCCGGCTCTTCCTCCACCGCGAGCTGGTCCCGCTCGCCGCCTGAGCGACGATGGCCGCGACCGCCACCCGCTGGACCCGGGTCGAGCGCGTGCTCGACCGGGTCCTCGATCACCCCACGGACATGTGGCCCGCTCTCGTCGAGGCCGAATGCGCCGGCGACGCGGCCCTCCACCGGGACGTCGAGAGCCTGCTCCAGCGGGCCGCGAACCTCGACGGCTACCTCCAGGGTCCAGCCGCCCGGGTGACGGCGCTCCTCCACGGGCTGCACGAGGAGGCGGAGCGGGTGGCCGAGCGGGTCGGGCCGTGGCGCCTCGGCGAGGAGATCGGGCGCGGCGGCATGGGCATCGTCTACCACGGCACCCGCGCCGACGGTCTTTACCAGCAATCCGTCGCCGTGAAGCTGCTCCGGGCCGGCGGCGGCGCCGGGGGGGCGGCGCGACGGTTCGCCTTCGAGCGCGAGATCCTCGCACGCCTCGACCACCCCGGCATCGCGCGCCTCCTCGACGGCGGCGTGACCGAGCCGTCTACCTCGGAGCCAGAGGGCCGCCCCTTCCTCGTCATGGAGTACGTCGCGGGCGAGGCGCTCGACGCCTACTGCGACCGCCGGGCGCTCTCCGTCGAGACCCGCCTCCGGCTGTTCCTCGACGCCTGCGACGCCGTGGCCTACGCGCACCGCCACCTCGTCGTCCACCGCGACCTCAAGCCAGGCAACATCTTCGTGACCGAGGCCAGCGGGCAGCCGCGCGTCAAGCTGCTCGACTTCGGCATCGCGAAGCTGCTCTCCCCCGCCACCGGGGCGACGGTGGGGGGCGACGGGGCGCCCGCGAACACGGCGCTGACACAGATGCTCCAGCGCCCGTTCACGCCGGAGTACGCAGCGCCGGAGCAGGTGGAGGGCCGCGCCGCCACGACGGCCACCGACGTCTACGGCCTCGGCGTCGTCCTCTTCGAGCTCCTCGCAGGCCGCCGACCGTTTCTCTCCGATCCCGCCGCGCCGCGCGCCATCGAACGGGCCGTCCTAGAAGCCGCCCCACCCCGCCTGTCGGTCGTGGCCCCCGCAGCCCGGCGGCGCCGGCTCGCGGGCGACCTCGACGCCATCGTGGCGAAGGCGCTGCGGAAGGAGCCGGAGGCCCGCTACCCGACCGCCAACGCCCTCGCCGTGGATCTCCGCCGACACCTCGACGGCCTTCCGGTGGAGGCGCGGAAAGGGGCGGCGGGCTACCGCGCACGGAAGTTCGTCGCCCGCCACCGTGCCGGGGTGCTGACGGCCCTCGGGGTGTTCCTGCTCCTGGGCGTCGTCGTGGGGATCGCGTTCGCGCGCGTGACGGCCGAGCGCGACCGCGCACAGGCGGAAGCGGCGAAGGCCCTGGCCGTCTCGGACTTCCTCGCTGGCCTCTTCGAGCAGGCCGACCCCGACCACGCCAGCGGCGACACGCTCAACGTCTTCGAGCTCCTCGACCGGGGCGCCACGCGTGTCCGGTCCGGGCTCGCAGACCAGCCGGAGGTGCAGACCGAGCTTCTCCGGACGGTGGCCGACGTGTACCTCAGCCTCGGCCAGTTCGCGCCCGCTCGCGACGCGCACCTCGACGCGCTCCGCCTGCTCCGCCAGCGCCCCCGGCGCGACTACGAGGCCGAAGCCTACGCCCTGGCCCGCCTCACGGCCCTCCACCGCATGCACGGCCGGCTCGACGACGCGCTCGGTTTTGGACGAGAGGCGCTCTCCATCGCCCGCGCGCACCTCGACCCCTCCTCCTTCGCCTACACGGACGCCCTCAACAGGCTCGCCGACCTCCAGCGCACCCGGGGCGCCTACGCCGAGGCAGCAGCGCTCTTCGAGGAAGCCCTCCCCCTCCGGCGCCGGCACTTCGCCGGGACGCCCGCCCTCGCGGACGTGCTGAACAACTACGCGCTCCTCCTGGAGCACGTGGGCCGCTACGAGGTCTCGCTCCGGGCCCATCGCGAGGCGCTGGCGCTCCACCGGGCCACGCTGGGAGACCGACACCCCAACGTCGCCCTCAACTACCAAAACCTCGCCTCGCTCATGTTCTCGCGGGGCCACTACGCCCGCGCCCTCTCCTACGCGCTCCAGGCCGACGACATCCACCGCGTCGTCTATGCCCCGGGGAACCCGTACCGACTCGGGAACCAGACCACGATCGGTCGGACCCTGGTGAAGCTGGGACGCTTCGACGACGCCGAGCCGGTGCTCCAGGCCGTGCTGTCGGAGGTCCGGGAGGAGCCGGACAGCGGGCACCGCGCTGGTGCGCTCCTCGCCCTCGCCGAGAGCCGCGGGCACGAAGGCCGGTGGGACGAATCCGACGCGATGATGGAGGAGGCCCTCCGCATCCACACACGCACGAGCGGCTCCGAGTCTGCCCAGGTCGGCCGCGTCCGCCTAGAGCAGGGGCGCCTGGCGCTTCAGCGTGGCGATCGGGCCGCGGCTGCCGTCCTCTTGCAAGAGGCCCTTCGAGTTTACCGCCTGGCCCTACCGGAGGACCACCCGCGCCTCGCAGAGACGGGGGCGGCACTGGCGGAGGCACGCGGGGAATAAAGTCGGCCGGCCCTGTCCGCTCCGCCGGGCGAATTGCGTATCGACCCAAGGATCCCCCCCTTCCTACGCTGCCTCTATGACCCGACATCTCCCTCTGGTGGCGCTCGCCACCCTCCTCGCCGCCCCCACCGCGCTCGCCCAGGCCGGCGCCCTCGATCCCTCCTTCGGCACCGGCGGCCGCGTCACCATCGACTTCGGCGGGCCGGATCCCCTCGACGCGACCGATCTGGCGCGGGCCGTCGCGCTCCAGCCCGACGGCAAGATCCTCGTCGGTGGGCAGGACCGCAGCGGTGCTGTCGTCGTCCGCCTCCTCCCCGACGGCTCGCTCGACCCCGCGTTCGGGGCCGGCGGGCGTGCCCGCGTCCTCACCGGCGATTTCGACGAGGTGGCCTGGGACGTGGTTGTGGACCCCGACGGGAAGATCGTCGCGTGCGGCAGCCGGCTTCAGTCCGCGGAGTTCGGCCTGACACGTCTCCTCCCCGACGGCACACCCGATGTCACGTTCGGCGACGGCGGCACCGCCCTCACCGGCTCCGTCACCGGGCCCGCCGTGGCGTGCACGCGACAGCCGGATGGCAGGTACCTCGTGGCGGGCCACAACAACGGCAACGGCGGCACGCCGGGGCAGGCCCCCGCCGTCGCCCGCTTCCTCGCCGACGGCGCGCTGGACACCACGTTTGGGGCAGGCGGAGCCGCCCTCGTCGACCTCGGCGGTGCAGAGGCGTCCTTTGTGGCCTTCGACCTCCTCCTCCAGCCAGACGGCCGCCTCCTCGTCGCCGCCGCCAACCTCATCGGCCTCCCCGGCCTCGGCTTCGTCGTCGCCCGCTTCCTGCCGGACGGCGCGCCCGACCCCGACTTCGGGACTGGCGGCGTGGTCACGCTCCCGGTCCGGGACGTTGACCAGTCCTACGGCCTCGCGCTCGACGCCGAGCACCGCATCGTCGTCGTCGGCGCGGCGGCCACCGGGGCGGGCGATGCCGACGTAGCCGTGGCCCGCCTCTTCCCCGATGGCGCCCTCGACAGCACCTTCGGCACCGAGGGCGTCGTCGTGACGGCGCTGACGGCGGGCGACGACGGCGCCTTCCGCGTCGTCGTCCAGCCCGACGGCAAGCTCCTCCTCGCCGCCTTCTCCGACACCGAGGGGTCCGACTTCACGCTCCTCCGGTATACCGAGAGTGGCGCCCTCGACCCCTCCTTCGGCGCCGACGGCATCGTCACCACGGACTTCAGCGACGGCACGGACGCGGCGTTCGACCTCTCCCTCCAGCCCGACGGACGGATCGTCGCGGCCGGCCAGAGTGTGCTGCAGAGTGAGGACACCGACATCGCTGTGGCACGCTACCTCAACGACGGCGGCAGCGTGCCGACGGAGCTCTCGGCCGAGGCAACCACATTCACCCTCTCCACCCCCGCCCCGCATCCCGTCCGCGACGCCGCACGCCTCGTGCTCGCTCTCGACCGCCCCGAATCCGTCCGCGTTGTGGTTCACGATGCCCTCGGCCGCACCGTCGCCGTCCTCCACGACGGTCCGCTCCCGGCCGGCGCCCACCCGCTCGCGCTCGACGCGGCGCGCTGGCCCCCGGGGCTCTATGTCGCCCGCGCCACGACACGCGCGCAGGCAGCCACACGGCGCCTCGTCGTGGCACAGTGAGGGCCTCAGCCCCCGACGACCTCACGCACGACGGCGAGGAACTCGGCGAGCATCATGGCCGTGGCGCCCCACACCTCGTGCTCGCCCACGGCGAAGTGCGGCACCTCGAACCGCCCCCCTCGCACGACGCGCTCGGCCAGCCGCCGCGTGGCGGGGTCGAGGAGCGTCGCGAGGGGCACCTCGATGAGCGCGGCCACCTCGGCCTCGTGCGGCGTGAACGGCGGCCGCTCCCCCATCGCTGCGACGATGGGCGTGACGGCGAAGCCGGAGGGCGGGATGTAGAGCGGCGAGAGGCGGCCGAGCACGCGCGGGGCGTCGGGGTCCAGGCCTACCTCCTCGTAGCCCTCGCGGAGGGCGGCCTCCTCGGGCGTCTCGCCCGGGTCGATGCGGCCGCCGGGGAGCGAGATCTGGCCGCTGTGGCTGCGGAGGCTCGGCTGCCGCTGCGTGAGGACGAGCGCGGGGGCCTCGTCGGCGAGCGGGTAGAGGAGCACGAGCGTGGCCGCCGGCCGGCCGCTCTTGCCGTCGACCGTGAGCATCCGCGGGTCCTCGGTCCGCCGCAGCGGCGCCATCCAGAGGTGGGCGGCGAGCCCCGGCAACGGCTCGGCGAGGCGGCGCACCAGGCGCTCGGCGAGGGCGGGGAGCGGGGCGAGCGTCACAGCCCCTCGGCGGCCTCGCCGCGCGCCACCATGCGCGACCCCGACTGCACGCGCGGCTGCATCAGCAGCTCCTGCACGTTCACGTGCGGCGGGGCCTGGACGCAGTAGAGGATGGCGTCGGCCACGTCCTCGGCCGAGAGCGGGCGGGTGTCGCGGTAGACGGCGTCGGCGCGGGCGGCGTCGCCCTCGAAGCGGACGAGGGAGAACTCGGTCTCGGTGAGGCCCGGCGAGACGACGGAGACGCGGAGCGGGGTGCCGTGGAGGTCCATCTTCAGGCCGTCGGCGAGGGCGAGGACGGCGTGCTTGGTGGCGCAGTAGACCGTGCCGCCGGGGTAGACCGTGTGGCCGGCCGTCGAGCCGATCAGGACGAGGTGCACCTGCCCGCGCGCCAGCATCCCGGGCACGATCGCGCGGAGGCCGTACAGGATGCCCTTGACGTTGACGTCCACCATCGTGTCGATCTCGTCGACGCGGTTCTCCCACACCGGCACGAGGTTGAGCGCCAGCCCCGCGTTGAGGACCGCCACGTCGAGCGCCCGCCAGTCGTCGGGCAGGCTAGCGAGCGCTGCCTCGTGCGCGACGGCGTCGGTCACGTCGAGGGGGAGGACGTGCGCGGTGCCGTCGCCGTGGGCGACGTCGATCTCGGCGGCGAGGGTGCGGAGGCGGTCTTCGGAGCGGGCGGCGAGGAGGACGCGGGCCCCCTCGGCGGCGAAGCGCCGGGCAGCCGCGGCGCCGATGCCGGCGGAGGCGCCGGTGATGAGGACGGTCATGTGCAGGGGATAGAGGCCGGGCGGAATCTACCCCGTCCTCGTGGGGGGCCGGTGTTACACCCTTGTGATTCCCGCGTGACGCGTCCGTGAGGGACGGCGATCCCGCCCGCCCGATTCTTCAGACGTGCCGTCGGCACCCCGTCTCATTCACACCTTCCACCCCCCGTCCGTATGTCTCGCCTGTCCCTGCGCCTCTCTCTCGGCGCCCTCCTCGTCGCCCTCACCCTCGTCGGCTGCGACGACGGCGGCCTCACGGGCCCCGACCCCCTCCAGACCGCCGCCCCCGAGGGCGACGCCTTCGCCGCCCTCCTCGACGACCAGATCGACGCCGACGCGTCCGAGGACGTCGCCGACGCGGCGGCCTTCGCGGCCAGCGCCGGCGAGGCGATCCAGGCCATCACCGGCCCGACGGTCATCACCGAGTCGGGCGTCTACGCCGTGGCGCAGGACTTCAGCCTCCCCGCCGGCACCGCCGCCGACGCCATCGTGATCGAAGCCGACGGGGTGTTCCTCGACCTCGGCACCCACACCCTCACCGGCCCCGGCAACAAGCTTGGGCGCGGCGTCGTGGTCGAGGGCGCGCGGCGCGTCGTCGTGCGCGGCGGGACGCTCGAGACCTTCGGCGTCGGCGTCGCCCTCTCCGGGTCCGTGCGCGTCGCCGTGACCGGCGTCGAGGTCGTCGGCGGCGACGAGTTCGCCGACCCGCCCAACGGCATCCCGCCCCAGATCGGCGTCCTGCTCGTCAACAGCCGGGGCTCCCGCGTCTTCGGCAACCAGACGACGGACACCAACCTTGGCCTCTTCGTGCGCGGCCCCGGCAGCATGAGCAACTACCTCATCGGCAACAGCGCCACGGCGGGCGCGTTCGGCCTCCTCGGCATCTGCTACAACCCCGCCCCCGACACGACCGACCCGGAGGGGCCGTCGGGCGACCGCGTGCAGGGCAACCTCCTCAACGGGTTCGGCGTGGGGATCCAGGTGAGCGAGGGCTCTGCGAACAACCTCTTCGTCGAGAACGCGATCTACTACCTCGACGCGGCCTGGGAGGATGCCAACGGCTCGAACACCTTCCTCCGGAACCTGACGTTCCAGCTCACCGGCTGAGGCCCCGCGAGACCTCTCGAGGTTCGGCCTCTCGAAGCGCGGGGGCGACGGCGTACGTCGCCCCTGCCGCTGGTTCGGACCCTGTCGTAGGCGCCTACTCGTAGGCGTAGAAGCCCTGGCCCGACTTCCGGCCGAGGCGGCCGGCCGCCACCATCTTGCGGAGGAGCGGACACGGGCGGTACTTCGCGTCGCCCAGCTCGCGGTGCAGCACCTCCATGATGGAGAGGCACACGTCGAGCCCAATGAAGTCGGCGAGCGTGAGCGGCCCCATCGGATGCGCCATCCCGAGGCGCATCACGGTGTCGATGGCCTCCGGCTCGGCGACCCCCTCCATCACGCAGTAGACGGCCTCGTTGATCATCGGCATGAGGATCCGGTTCGAGACGAAGCCGGGGAAGTCGTTGACCTCGACGGGCGTCTTGCCGAGGCTCTCGGCGAGGTCGCGGACGGTCTCGAAGGTCTCCTGGCTCGTCGCCAGCCCGCGCACCACCTCGACCAGCTTCATCACCGGGACGGGGTTGAAGAAGTGCATCCCGATGACCTGCTCGGGCCGCGCCGTGGCCGCGGCGATCTCGGTGATCGAGATCGACGAGGTGTTGGTGGCGAGGACGGCGGCGTCGGGCGCGGCGGCGTCGGCCTGGCGGAAGAGGTCGGCCTTGACGGCCGGGTTCTCCGTCGCGGCCTCCACCACGAGGTCGGCCGCGGCGACGCCGGCCGCGAGGTCGGTGCCGGTCGTGAGGCGGCCGAGGGTGTCGGCCCTCTCCTCCTCGGTGAGGAGCTCCTTCTTGACCTGCCGGTCGAGGTTCTTGCCGATCGTGGCGAGGGCGGCCTCGAGGCGCACCTCGTCCACGTCGACGAGGGTGACGGCGTGGCCGCGCTGCGCGAAGACGTGGGCGATGCCGTTGCCCATCGTGCCCGCGCCGATAACGGTGACGTTCATGGTCGTGACGCGTGATCCGGGATGCGTGATTGGCTAAAGCGCTGCTCCGTCACGTGTCACGCGTCACGTTCCACGATGAGGGCCGTCGCCTCGCCGCCGCCGATGCAGATGGCGGCGAGCCCGCGCGTCGCGCCCCGCTCCTCCATCGCGTAGAGGAGCGTCGTGAGGATGCGGGCGCCGGAGGCGCCGATGGGGTGGCCGACGGCCACGGCGCCGCCGCGGACGTTGAGCTTGTCGTGCGAGATGCCGAGGGCGTCCTGCGCCGCGAGGGCCACGACGGCGAAGGCCTCGTTGATCTCGAAGAGGTCGATGTCGTCGAGGGTCAGCCTGGCCTTCTCGAGCACCTTCTCGATGGCGCCGATGGGGGCCGTCGTGAACTCGACCGGCTTCTGCGAGTGCTGCGCCGTGGCGACGATGCGGGCGAGCGGGGTCTTGCCGTGGGCCTCGGCCCAGGCGTCGGAGGCCACGACGAGCGCGGCGGCACCGTCGTTGATGGTACTCGCGTTCGCGGCCGTCACCGTTCCCTCCTTCGTGAACACAGGCCGGAGCTGCGGGATCTTGTCGAAGTTGGTCTTGAACGGCTCCTCGTCGGTCTCCACGACGGTGTCGCCCTTCCGGCCCTTGACCGTCACTGGCACGATCTCCTGCGCGAACGCGCCGTTCTCGACCGAGGCCTGCGCGCGCGTGTAGCTCTCGATGGAGAAGTCGTCCTGCGCCTCGCGGGGGACGCTGCACGTCTCGCCGCAGAGGTCGGCGGCCACGCCCATCGCGTTGCCGTCGTAGGCGTCACGGAGGCCGTCGTGGAAGAGGGCGTCGACGAGGGTTCCGTTGCCGTAGCCGTAGCCGTAGCGGGCCTTGTCGAGGAGGAACGGAGCCTGGCTCATGTTCTCCATGCCGCCGGCCACGACGACGTCGTTGTCGCCCGCGCGGATGGACTGGTCGGCGAGGAGGACCGTCTTCATGCCGCTGCCGCAGACCTTGTTGACGGTCATGCAGGGGACGGCGTCCGGCACGCCGGCGTGGATGGCGGCCTGCCGCGCCGGGGCCTGCCCGACGCCGGCGGTGACGACGCAGCCCATGAGCACCTCGCTCACCTGGTCGGGCGCGACGCCCGCGCGCTCGAGCGCTCCCTGGATGGCCGTGGCGCCGAGGTGCGGGGCGGGGACGGACGAGAGCGCGCCGCCGAAAGAGCCGACGGGCGTGCGCGCAGCGGAGAGGATGACGGACGAGGGCATCGGGAGAACGGGGGTGGGAGGGTCGGGGCGGGCAAGCTACCGGGGCGGGGCGCGCGGCGGGTTCAGCCCGAATGAAAACGCCCGGCGCCGGGCGCCGGGCGGCTCGGTCGCCCCGCCTCGGAGGCCGCTACCGGCGGCGGCGGCCCGACCCGCGGCGGCGCCAGCGGGGCGCCCAGACGGCGTGGTCGAGCTCGCGGAGGTCGATGGCGTCGGTGACGCCCGGTTCGTTGGGCTCGTCGATGGGCGTCCCGTCGAGATCGAGCGTCTCCGTCGGGTCGTTGTTCTTGTCGACGAGCACGACGCGGGGGCGGTGCGCTTCGGCCTCCTCCGGCGTCAGGTCGGCGTAGGCGATCACGATGATCTCGTCGCCGGGGGCGCAGAGGCGGGCGGCGGGGCCGTTGAGGCAGACCACGCGGCTCCCCTTCTCGCCCGGGATCGTGTAGGTCTCCAGCCGCGCGCCGTTGTTGACGTTGACCACCTGCACGCGCTCGTAGGGCACGATGCCCGCCGCCTCCAGCAGCTCGGCGTCGAGCGTGATCGAGCCCTCGTAGTAGAGGTCGGCCTCGGTGACGGTGAGGCGGTGGAGCTTCCCCTTGAAGAGCGTGATCGTCATCGGTTCTCGGGAGCGAGCCCGTCGGGCCCGATCTCCAGGGTCGTGTTGTCGATGAGGCGGGTGCCGCCGAGGTGAGCGGCGAGGGCGGCAAGGTAGCGACCGGGGGCGAGGACCTCGACGGGCTGGAGCGTCTCGGCGTCGACGACCTCGGCGTACTGGAGGCGCGCGAGCGGCGCCCGCGCCACCGCCTCCCGCATCGCGTCAACGAGAGGCGCAGCGCGCCGTTCCCCCCCGTCCACGGCCGCGCGCGCCACGGCCAGCGCCTCCGAGAGCACGACGGCCTGCCGCCGCTCCTCATCGGTGAGGTACCGGTTGCGCGACGAGAGCGCGAGGCCGTCGGCCTCGCGCACGATGGGGTGGCCGACGACCTCGATGCCGAAGCGGAGCTCGGCGGTCATCCGCCGGAGGATGGCGAGCTGCTGCGCGTCCTTCTCCCCGAAGACGGCGAGGTGGGGGCGGCACGCGAGGAACAGCTTGGCGACGACCGTCGCGACACCCTCGAAGTGGCCCGGCCGGAAGGCGCCGCAGAGGTGCCGGTCGAGGTCACGCACGCCCACGGTCGTGTAGGGCGGAAGCCCGAACGGGTAGACCTCCTCCGCGTCCGGCGCGAAGACGACGTCCACGCCCCCGGCATCGGCGAGCGCCTCGGCGTCGGCGTCGAGCGTGCGGGGGTAGCGGGCGTAGTCCTCGCCCGGCGCGAACTGCGTCGGGTTGACAAAGATGGAGACGGTCACGTGGTCCGCCCGCTGCTTGGCCGCCTCGACGAGGGCGAGGTGGCCTTCGTGGAGCGCGCCCATCGTGGGGACGAGGGCGAGGCGCTGGCCGGCCGCGCGGGCGGTGTCGGCGTGCGCCTGCATGGCAGCGACGGTGTGGAACCGCTCCATCGGTCAGGGGGCGGGCGGGCCCGCCGCCGGCTCGCCCGGCGAGCCGGCGCGGCGGCCCAGGAGGGCGATGAAGAGGATCACGAGGAAGAACAGGAGCAGCGCCCACACGACGCTCTCCAATGCCCCGAGGGCCGAGCGGTAGACGGCCAGCAGCCACTCGGCGCCATTCAGGACCGGCCCGCCCTCGGCGGCGTAGCGCTCCAGCTCGTAGACCCGGACGCCGCTCGCGACGCCCACCACCACGACGGCGAACCGGACCAGCCACCGCCACCCGCGCCCCACCGCCTCGCCGAAGCTCCGCACGAAGACCGCCCCCGTCGCGCGGTCGAAGAGCAGGGCCGCGACGAGCGACGCCCCGAGGGCGACGGCGAGCTGGACAGCGAAGAGCGCGTAGAACACGAGCGGGAGGAGGGGCCGCCGGAATATCGCCCGCGCGCCGGAGAGGGCCGCTGGAAATCCCGGTGGATCCGCCTCACGGCCGATGCCGGGCCCCGTCTCCTGCCGGATCTTGCCCGGCTCCCCTCCCCCACCCCCATCCCCAACATGGCTGACTCCCCCATCGACACCGCCGGCACCCGCCTGGAGAAGGACTCCCTCGGCGAGGTCCGCGTCCCCGCCGACGCCCTCTACGGAGCGCAGACCCAGCGCGCGAAGGAGAACTTCCCCATCTCCGACCTCCGCTTCCCGCGCCGGTTCATCGAGGCCCTCGGCGCCGTCAAGGCCGCCGCCGCCCGCGCCAACGCCGACCTCGGGCTCCTCCCCGCCGACAAGGCCGCCGCCATCCGCGACGCTGCCGAGGCCGTCCGCCGCGGCGACCACGACGACCAGTTCCCGCTCGACATCTTCCAGACAGGCTCCGGCACGAGCACAAACATGAACGCGAATGAGGTGCTCGCCCACCTCGCCTCCGAGGCCGCCGGCCAGGCGATCCACCCCAACGACGACGTCAACATGGGGCAGTCGTCGAACGACGTGATCCCCACGGCGATGCACGTGGCCGCGCGCCTGGCGATCGAGGAGGAGCTGGTGCCGGCGCTGGCGCGGCTGGCCGAGGCCCTCGAGGCGAAGGCCGAGGCGTTCGACGACGTGCTCAAGAGCGGGCGGACGCACCTCATGGACGCCACGCCCGTCCGCCTCGGGCAGGAGTTCGGCGGCTACGCGGCGCAGGTGCGCAAGGGCCTCGCCCGCGTCCGCGCCGCGAGCGAGGAGCTGGCCGAGCTCGCCCTCGGCGGGACCGCCGTCGGGACCGGCATCAACCGCCACCCCGACTTCCCCGAGACGGCGATCGGATACCTCGCGGACGCGACCGGCGTGACGTTCCGTGAGGCCGAGAACCACTTCGAGGCGCAGAGCGCCAAGGACGCCTACGTCAGCGCCGCCGGCACGCTCAACACCCTCGCCGTGAGCCTGATGAAGGTGGCCAACGACCTCCGCCACCTCTCCAGCGGCCCGACGAGCGGGCTCGCCGAGATCCGCTTCCCGGCCATCCAGCCCGGCTCCTCCATCATGCCGGGGAAGGTGAACCCGGTCATGAGCGAGGCGCTGATGATGGTGTGTGCCCGCGTCATGGGCAACGCTGTCACCGTCACCGTCGGCGGCCAGCACGGCAACTTCGAGCTCAACGTGATGATGCCGGTGATGGCCCACGCCATGCTGGAGAGCATCCAGATCCTGGCCGGCGGCTGCGACGCCTTCCGCACGCGCGCCGTGGAGGGGATCGAGGCCGACCGCGAGCGGTGCCGCGAGCTGCTGGAGAAGAACCCGTCCATCGCCACCGCGCTCAACGCCGAGATCGGCTACGACGCCGCGGCGACGGTGGCGAAGCAGGCCGCCGCCGAGGGCCGCTCCGTCCGCGACGTCCTCCGCGACCGCGACCTCGTCCCGGAGGACCGCCTCGACGCCGTGCTCGACGTGCGCTCGATGACTGAGCCCGGCATCCCGGGCCGCGACTGACGCTGCACCCAGGGCCGCGGGAGGCGATCCCAACAGAGCCCCGGTTCGCTGCCGAGAGAAACTTTTCCGGGCGCGCGCACGAAAGCGACGAACCCCTCCGTTGGAGGGGGTGCTATCTCCAGGCAAAAATCCCGTGCTGGTGGTCGCGGGTCGTGCAGGGCCTCCTCGTGAGGCCCTGCATGCTTTTTTAGCAGGGCCGTGACAAGAACGGCGTCGCCCCTGCCGTTCTCCCG
>JAWWCA010000049.1:0-18779 GCA_033720695.1 Rubricoccaceae bacterium | reverse complement strand
TGGGAGGGTCCCGGCCACGGCGAGGTGGAGCCGCTCGGGGTCGAGGTGGCGGCGGACGGCCGCGTTCACGGCCTCGACCGTCAGCGCGCGCACGCGCTCGGGGTACTCGTCGAGGTAGGCGACGGGGAACCCGCGCTCGGCATTGACGAGAAGGCGGGCGGCGAGGCCGGTCGTCGTAGCGAGGCCGACGACGTGGGTGCCGGCGATGGTCTCCTGCTTCTCGGCCAGCTCGTCGGGCCGGAGGCCCTCCTCGACGAACCGCCGCACCTCGGCCCGGGTCGCATCCAGCCCCCGCTCCAGGTTCTCGCGGCTGAGGCCGACCGAGATCCGCCAGTGCCCGCCGTGCTCGACGGTGACGCCGGAGACGGCCGAGCCGATGCCATAGGTGAGCCCCTGCCGGTCGCGCACCTCCTGCATGAGGCGCGCTGAGAAGTTGCCGCCCAGGGCGAAGTTGCCGACGTAGACGGGGAGGAAGTCGTCGCTGTCGCGGCGGAGGGCGAGGGCGTGGCCGAGGCGGCAGTCGAGGTTCTGCTTGTCGTCCATCGGCACGTCGGTGCGGCCGGGGGGCGAGGCCTCGGCGTCGGCGGCGTAGCTGGCCTGGCGGCCGTGGGGCGCCCAGTCGCCGAAAGCGGCGCGGGCGGCCTCGGCGACGGCGTCGGGGTCGAGGTCCCCGGCGACGGCGATCCGGAGGGCGGTGCCGCCGACGTGCTCTGCGTGGTAGGCGCGGACGCGCTCGACGGTGAGGGCCTCCAGGGCGGCGAGCTCGGCGTCGAACGGGCGGTTGTAGTTGGGGTGGTCCGAGGGGTAGAGCCGCCGCTTGAGCGCGCCCGTGGCCTGGGCGCCGGTCGAGTCCATGGCCTGGCGGACGCCCGCGAGGGCGCGGGCCTGCTCCTTCCGGAACTCGTCGGCGTCGAGGAGCGGCTCGCGGAGCTGCTCGGCGGCGAGGGCGAGGACGTCGGCGAGGTCGTCGCGGAGGCACTTCCCCGCGACGCCGATGCGGAGGCCGTCGGGGTAGAACGAGAGCTCGGCGCCGCGGCCCTCCAGCGCCTCCGCCACGGCGAAGCGGTCGCGGTGGCGCGTGCCCTTGTCGAGGAGGTCGACGAGGAGGTGCTGGGCGAGGTCGTCGTCGGTCGAGAGGTCGGGGGCGGTCTCCAGCGACCCGCGGAAGGCGACGACGTCGCGGACGGTCGTGGGGAGGAGCCACAGCCGGGCCGCCCCCGCCTCCGCCTCGGTCACGCGGTCCGCGAGGCGACTCGGAGGGGGGGCCGTCTGCGGGTCGGGGTCCATGCTCGTCGGTGGGGTCACGGGCATCGTCTAGCGGGCCTCCCCGGCTGCGTCCTCGCCGTCCTCCCCGGTCACCGGCACGTACCACCCGACGGTGAGGCGGTCGTCGTCGAAGACGCGGGCGGCGGCGGCCTGGATGTCCTCGGCGGTGACGGCCTCGATGCGGCTGCGGTATTCGGGGAAGAGCGTCCAGTCGCCCACGGCGATGGCCTCGTTGAGGCGGGAGGCCGCGGCGAACGGCCCGTCGCGCCCGAACGCCTCCTCTGCGACGACCTGCCGCCGCGCCCGCGCCAGCTCCTCGGCGGCCACGCCGTCGCGGACGACCTCGGCCACGGCCTCGCGCAGCGCGGCCTCCACGGTCTCGTGCGCGACGTCCGGGGCCAGCATGGCGTAGAGGGCGAAGAGGCCGGGATCGCGGAGGCGGGGGTAGAACGCGGCGGCGTGCGTCGCGAGGCCGGCATCGGTGAGGCGGCGGTAGAGCCGCGTGCTTTTGCCGCCGGAGAGGAGCTGGACGAGCACGTCGAGGGCGTCGGCGTCGGGGGCGAGGCCCGGCGGCGCCTTCCAGGCGCAGAGCACGGTGCCCAGCTGGCCGGCCTGCCGGACCACGACGCGCCGCTCGCCCTGCTGCGGGGGCTCCTGCGTGACGGGGTCGCGGTGGACCAGCGGCTCGGCCTCTTCCGCCTCCTGTGGCGAGGGCGCTCCCGGCCCCTCCCCGCCGACGTCGGGCCCGGCCGGGAGCGCGCCGAACTGCGCGTCGAGGAGGTCGAGGACGGCGGCGCGGTCGACGTGGCCGATGACCGAGGCCGTGGCGTTCGAGGGCCAGTAGTAGGTGTCGTAGAAGTGGCGGAGCCCCTCGGCCGTGACCGTCTCCACGTCGGAGCGCCAGCCGATGACGGGGTGGCCGTAGGGGTGGGCGAAGAAGGCCGTCGCGAAGACGGCGTGGAGCAGCTTCCGGAGCGGCTCGTTCTCGCCGCGGTCGAGCTCGTTGAGCACGACGGTCCGCTCGCTCGCGAGGTCCTCGTCGCGGACGCGCGCGCCGCGCATCCGGTCGGCCTCGATCTCGACGGCGAGCGGGAGGTGCTCGCTCGGGAGGAGCGCGTAGTAGTTCGTCCGGTCGTACCACGTCGTCGCGTTGATCTGGCCGCCGACGCGCTGGAGCACCTGGAACACGCTCGTGCCCGCCTCGCGGTTGAACCGCTCGGTGCCCTTGAACATGAGGTGTTCGAGGAGGTGCGTGGCGCCCGTCAGCCCGGCCCCCTCGTTCCGACTGCCGACGCGGTAGGTCACCATGAAGGTGGCGACGGGCGCGGCGGCCTCGGGGAGGAGGAGGGCGGTGAGGCCGTTGCCGCGGTGGCGGTACTCCTCGATGCCGCCGACGGTGCGGACGAAACGGAAGGCGTCGTGGGGGATGGGCTCGGGCATGGGCTGGGGCTCGGGGGCGCTTCCCACGCGCGGCGCCGGGCAGGGATCCGGGGAGGAGGGGCGGGGCACCGGCAGCGTCGTACCTTCCTGCGCCTCGTCGTTCCCCCTTCCCGATGCGCCGCTCCCTGTTCCTCGGCCTGCTCGTGCTGGCGAGCGGGTGCGTCCCCTACGCCGTCGGCACCACGCCGACGCCCGCGCCACCGGGCGAGATCGTGCCCAGCGTGACGGTCCAGGTGGCCGCGGGGCAGCCCGACCTCGACCCCGACGGGGATGAGCCCAACGCCGAGCCGCGCACGACGACGTTCACCTTCGACAACGAGGCCCGCTTCGGCCTCAGCGCCGACGCCGATGCGGGCGTCCGGCTCGTGGGCACGAGCGGCGTCGTCGCGACCTACAAGCGGCGCCTCGTGGACGGCGGCGCGGCCGGCCTCTCGGCGGCCGTGATCGTCGGGGCGGGCGTGGTCGGGCTGGGCAGCCACGGCCACGTCGAGGCCACGCTCGTCGCCGCGCGCCCGCTCGACGGCCGTCTCACGCCCTACGGCGGCGTCCGCGTCCAGCACCTCCTCCCGCTCGCCGCCGACGCGCCGACGCCGGAGCCCGCGCTCGGCCTCTTCGGAGGCGTGCGGCTGGGCGAGGCCGACCTCGGCATCAGCCCCGAGCTCGGCGTCTTCTACGGCCCCTCCGACGCCCTCTTCCAGAGCGACTGGATCATCGTCCCGTCCGTGACCGTCCACGGTGGGCGACTGCTCGACGCGCTCGGCCTCGGCTTCTGATCCCCACTCCTCCGGTCCTCATGCCCGCCAAGACGTACTCCGCCGACGGCGTCGACGTCCACTACGACGCCCGCCGCTGCATCCACTACGCCGCGTGCGTCCGGGGGCTGCCCGGCGTGTTCGACCCCGACCGCCGGCCGTGGATCGACCCGGCGCAGGCGAGGCCGGAGGCCGTCGTCGAGGTGGTGGCGCGGTGCCCCACGGGTGCGCTCCACGCCACGCGCACCGACGGCGGCCGCGGGGAGACGGTCCCTCCCGCCAACACCGTCACCGTCTCGCCCGACGGCCCGCTCTACGTCCGCGGCGACGTGCGCGTGGAGACGCCCGAGGGGGAGGTCGTGCTGCGCGACACGCGCGTGGCGTTCTGCCGCTGCGGGCGGTCGAAGCACAAGCCGTTCTGCGACAACAGCCACGAAGGGGTGTTCGAGGACGACGCCCGCCTCGGCACGCACAACGCCACCGTGCCCGAGGGCTCCGGCCCGCTCCAGGTCGTCCTCGCCGAGGACGGCCCGCTCCTCCTCCGCGGCCCGGCCACCCTCACCTGCGATGGCGTCGGCGTGGTGACCACGGCCAAGTGCGCGCTGTGCCGCTGTGGCCAGTCCTCGAACAAACCCTTCTGCGACGGGACCCACCGCACGGCGGGGTTCCAGGCGCAGAGCCCTGACCTCCCGAGTCCCGCCTGACGAGCATGGACGACTGCATCTTCTGCCAAATCGTGGCCGGCGAGGCCCCCTCCTGGAGGGTGCACGAGACGGCTGCGGCTTACGCCTTCCTCGACATCCACCCCGTCAGCCGCTACCACACCCTCGTCGTCCCGAAACGGCACGCCACGGACATCTTCGACGTGCCGGAGGAGGACCTGCTCGCGGTGATGTCGGCGCTCAAGGACGTGGTGGACCTCTACCGCGAGCGGCTCGGCATCCGCAACGTGCAGGTCGTCAACAGCTCGGGGGCCGAGGCGCAGCAGGAGGTGTTCCACCTCCACTTCCACATCGTCCCGCGCCGCCGCGGCGACGGACAGGACGTGCACTGGACCACCCACCCCGAGCAACGGAGCGAGTTCGACGCGATGCTGGCCCGGCTCCGGTAGGCGTCTGGTGGGCCGGGGCCTTCGTCCCGAGGGCAACCGCTGACGTGGCGCTGCGTTCACGGCGGCGTAGCTTCCGCGCCCCTCGCTCGGCCCCGTGACCTCGCTCGACCGCCTCCGCTCGCTCCTCGCCCAGCGCATCCTCGTCCTGGATGGCGCGATGGGCACCATGATCCAGCGGCACGCCTTTGCCGAGGAGGACGTCCGCGGCGAGCGCTTCCGGGAGTGGCCGCAGCCGCTCGCGGGCAACAACGACCTCCTCTCGCTCACGCAGCCCGAGGCCATCCGCGCCATCCACGCCGCCTACCTCGCGGCCGGCGCCGACCTCGTCACGACCAACACCTTCAACGCCACGGCCGTCTCCCAGGCCGACTACGGCACCGAAGGGCTGGCCTACGAGATCAACCGCGCTGCCGCCCGCCTCGCGCGCGAGGCCGCCGACCGGCAGACCGATGCGACGCCCGCCCGGCCCCGCTTCGTCGCCGGCGCCCTCGGGCCGATGAACAAGACGCTCTCGCTCTCGCCCGACGTGAGCGACCCCGGCGCCCGCGGCGTCACCTTCGACGCCGTCCGCGACGCCTACGCCGACGCCGCCCGCGGGCTCATCGACGGCGGCGTCGACGTGCTCCTCATCGAGACCATCTTCGACACGCTCAACGCGAAGGCGGCGATCCTGGCGATCCGGCGGCTCTTCCGCGAGACCGGCCACACGCTCCCGGTGATGCTCTCCGGGACCGTCGTGGACGGGAGCGGGCGGACGCTTGTCGGGCAGACCGTCGAGGCGTTCTGGATCTCCCTCGCGCACGCCCCGGCGCTGCTCTCCGTCGGCCTCAACTGCGCGCTCGGGACGGCCCAGATGCGCCCGTTCATCGAGGAGCTGGGCCGCGTCGCGCCGGTCCCGACGAGCCTCTACCCCAACGCCGGCCTCCCCAACGAGCTGGGCGGCTATGACGAGGGGCCCGACTTCATGGCCCGTGTCCTGGCGGAGTACGCCGACGAGGGGCTCGTCAACCTCGTCGGCTCGTGCTGCGGGAGCACCCCCGAGCACACGGCCGCGATTGCCGAGGCCGTCGCGGGCAAGGCGCCCCGGGCGATCCCGGACGTGCCGCGCTACACCCGCCTCGCGGGGCTGGAGCCGCTCGTCCTCCGCCCCGAGACCAACTTCGTCAACATCGGGGAGCGGACGAACGTGACGGGCTCGCGCCGCTTCGCCCGCCTCATCCAGGAGAACGACTACGAGGAGGCGCTCTCGGTCGCCCGCCAGCAGGTCGAGAACGGCGCCCAGGCCATCGACGTCAACCTCGACGAGGGGATGCTCGACAGCGAGGCGGCGATGGAGCGGTTCCTCCTCCTCGCCATGAGCGAGCCCGACATCGCCCGCGTCCCCGTCGTCGTGGACTCGTCGAAGTGGAGCGTCATCGAGCGGGGGCTGAAGTGCCTCCCGGGCAAGCCCGTCGTCAACTCGATCTCGCTCAAGGAGGGCGAGGCCGCCTTCCGGGAGCACGCGGAACGGGCGCGCGACTACGGCGCCGCCGTCATTGTCATGGCCTTCGACGAGGACGGACAAGCCGACACGGTCGAGCGGCGCATCGCCGTCTGCGAGCGGGCCTACCGCATCCTCACCGAGGAGGTCGGCTTCCCGCCCGAGGACGTCCTGTTCGACCCCAACATCTTCGCCGTCGCGACGGGGCTGGAGGAGCACCGCCGCTACGCCCTCGACTTCCTGGAGGCGACGCGCTGGATCAAGGCCAACCTCCCCGGCGCGAAGGTCTCGGGCGGCGTCTCGAACCTGAGCTTCTCGTTCCGCGGCAACGAGCCCGTCCGCGAGGCGATGCACGCGGCGTTCCTGTACCACGCCGTTCAGGCCGGCATGGACATGGGCATCGTCAACGCCGGCCAGCTTGCCGTTTACGACGACGTCGAGCCCGCCCTCCGGGACCTCGTGGAGGACGTGCTCTTCGACCGCCGTCCAGACGCGACCGAGCGGCTCGTGGCCTACGCCGAGTCGGTGCGGGAGCACGCGGGCGAGCGCCGGGAGCAGGAGGCTGCCGCCTGGCGCAGCACGCCCGTCGAGGCGCGGCTCAAGCACGCCCTCGTCAAGGGCCTCACCGATCATATCGAGGAGGACGTCGAGGAGGCCCGGCAGGCCTACGGGCGCCCCCTCGACGTGATCGAGGGGCCGCTCATGGACGGCATGAACGTCGTCGGCGACCTGTTCGGGAGCGGGAAGATGTTCCTCCCGCAGGTCGTCAAGAGCGCCCGCGTGATGAAGCGGGCCGTGGCCTACCTCACGCCCTACATCGAAGCGGAGCAGGCGGCGAGCGGCGAGGCGGCGCAGCAGGCGCCGGTCGTGCTCCTCGCCACGGTCAAGGGCGACGTCCACGACATCGGCAAGAACATCGTCGGCGTCGTCCTCGGCTGCAACGGGTACCGCGTCGAGGACCTCGGCGTGATGGTGCCGGCCGGCCGGATCCTCGACGAGGCCGAGGCCCGGGGCGCCGACGTCATCGGGCTCAGCGGCCTCATCACGCCCTCGCTCGACGAGATGGTGCATGTGGCACGCGAGATGGCGCGGCGCGGGCTCCGTACCCCGCTCCTCATCGGCGGCGCGACGACCTCGAAGCTGCACACGGCCGTCAAGGTGGCGCCGGCCTACGGGGGCCCGGTCGTCCACGTCCTCGATGCCAGCAAGAGCGTGCCGGCCGTGAGCGCCCTCGTCGGCGCTGGGCGGGACCGGTTCGTCGAGGAGGTCGCCGAAGACTACGAGGCCATCCGCGAGCGCTACGCCGGCCGCCGCACCCAGACGCTCCTCGCGCTCGACGAGGCCCGCGCCAACCGCCTCGCGCTCGACTGGGACGCCGCGCCCCTCGCGCCGCCCGCCCATCCCGGCGTCCACGTCTTCGAAGGCGTCACCGTCTCCGACCTCCGCTCCTTCATCGACTGGGGTCCGTTCTTCATCGCGTGGGAGCTCCGCGGCTCGTACCCCCAGATCCTCGACGACCCCGAGAAGGGCGAGGCCGCGCGGGCGCTCCTCGCCGACGCCGAGGCCCTCCTCGACCGGATCGAGGCGGAAGGGCGGCTCCAGCCGCGCGGGGTCGCTGGTCTCTTCCGGGCGAACGCCGAGGGCGACGACATCGCGGTGGCTGCGGAGGAGGGGGCGCCGTCGGCCCTCTTCCACACGCTCCGGCAGCAGACCCAGAAGACGCCCGGCAGGCCCAACCGCGCCCTCGCCGACTTCGTGGCGCCGGCCGAGAGCGGCCGAGCCGACGGGCTCGGCGCTTTCGTCGTCACGATCCACGGCGCCGAGCGGCTGGCCGCCACGTTCCGCGCCGCGCACGACGACTACCGTGCCATCCTCGTCCAGGCCCTCGCCGACCGCCTCGCCGAGGCGTTCGCCGAGTGGCTCCACCTGCGCGTGCGCCGGGAGCTCTGGGGCTACGCGCCCGACGAGCGGCTCTCGAACGACGACCTCGTCCGCGAGCGCTACCGCGGCATCCGCCCGGCGCCCGGCTACCCCGCCCAGCCCGACCACACCGAGAAGGTCACCCTCTTCAACCTCCTCGACGCTGAGCGCCACACCGGCGTCGGCCTCACCGAGCACCTCGCCATGACGCCGCCAGCGTCGGTGTGCGGGCTCTACTTCGCGCACCCGGACGCCGCCTACTTCAACGTCGGCCCGCTGGGGCGCGACCAGGTCGAGGACTACGCCCGGCGGAAGGGGGTCTCGGTCGGCGAGGTGGAGCGGTGGCTGGCGCCGTCGCTGGCCTACGAGCCGACGCCCTCGGGCGACGGGGTCGCCCCGACGGTGACGGTATAGGTCTCCGCGCTCTGGCCGATATTGGAGCCCTTGCCAGCGATCCCTCCGATGCGCCTCCTCGTCCTGCTCGCCCTCGTCGCCGCCCCACTCGCCCGTGCCCAGGGGTATGGGGGAGGCACCGATCCCCAGCAGGGGGTCGTCCGGGCCGAGGTGGTGCACCGCTACTACGACGTGGAAGGGCGCTCGGAGAGCGACCTCCTCCAGGGGATGCTGCACCAGGGGCCCGAGTGGGAGGGCCGCCGGTTCTTTGGGCTCACCACCTCAGACGTGCGCTACGTCTACAACCGAATTCCGACGGCGACGGGCTGTGACCTCGCCAACATCGTGGTTACGACGACAGTCACGATCGTGCTTCCGAGGTGGCAGCCGCCCCGGGGCACGCCCTACATGCTCGAGCGGGACTGGCGACGGTTCGAACGGACGCTCCGGGCCCACGAGGACGGTCACCGGCGGCTCCTAGAGGAGGAGGCCGAGCAGATCCGCCTCGCGCTCGCCGGCCTCCGCACCGCCCGTTGCGATGAGGTCGACCGTGTGGCGCAGCGGGAGGTGACGCGCGTGCGGCAGCACTTCGGGGCGATGCACCGCAACTACGACGCGCGGACGGAGCACGGGCGGACGCAGGGCGCGGTGTGGCCCCCCGGGCACTGAGTCTCGTTGAGAGCGACTTCCTCCAAATGCCTTTTTGGACTGGGGGATACGGTACGGTCATCCGTCGCGGTGCCGTTCCCAACACAAGAAATCGAGCCGCCGGTGATCCGATGGGCCTCGGTTTCTCGTATAGGTGAGAAAGGCCTGATGGGTCGGAAATCCCGTCCGGCCTGCCGCGGGGCCGCGGGGGAGTGCCGGCTGTGGTGGACCGGGGCGACCCGCGGCCCCGCTTTCGTGGGGCTCGCGGCTGCCCTCAGTCGAAGCGGGAGAAGTCAGGGCGGCGCTTCTCCATGAAGGCGGTGAGGGCCTCCTGCGCCTCCGGCTCCGCCAACCGCTCGACGAAGAGCTGCCCTTCCTGGCGCAGTGTCGCGGCGACGGCCTCGGCGTGGGGGCGGCGGAGGAGCGCCTTCGTCAAGCGCAGCGCAGCGGGTGGCTTGGCAGCGAGGGCGCGGGCGTTCTCGAGGGTGTGGTCGAGGAGGTCCTCCGCCGGCACGACGCTGTTGATGAGGCCGAGGCGGGCGGCGTCCTCGGCCCCGATGGGATCGCCGAGGAGCAGCATCTCCGCGGCCACCCGAGGCCCCACAGCCCTGGGGAGGAGGAGGGAGGAGGCCGCTTCGGGCACCAGGCCGAGGTCGACGAAGGGGAGGAGGAAACGGGCGGAGGGCGCCGCCCACACGAAGTCGCAGTGGAGCAGGATCGTTGTCCCGATGCCCACGGCGTGGCCCTCGACGGCGGCGAGGAGCGGCTTGGGGAACGCTGTGGCCGCGCGGAGGAAGGCGAAGACGGGGCTGTCCTCGCCTGTCGGCGGGTGCTGGAGGAAGTCGCCCAGGTCGTTCCCGGCCGTGAAGGTGCCGCCCTCGCCGGAGAGCACCGTCACGCGCACCCGGGGGTCTCCGGCGGCCGCCTTGAGGTGGTCCGCGAGTTGCCCGTACATGCCGGTGGTGAGGGCGTTCTTCTTCTCGGCGCGTGCGAGCGTGAGGTGGAGGACGCCGTCGGTGGTGTCGGCGCGGACGTGGTCGGTCATGGGAGAAAGGAGGGCGACGGGGGTGGACGGGCTCCCGAAGGTACATCGACGTCATGTCGGCGACTAACCCGGTCGGCGTCGGCAGGAAGCGAGGGGCCCGGCAGCACACGTTGTGCTGTTGTCGGGGTCGAGCAGGACGCCCCGAGCGCGGTCAGGTGTCGTCGGCGAGGCGGGTTCGGCACCGCGCGAGGGCGCGGGCGGCGGCCCGGGTGTCGGCGTGATCCGGGCCGAGCGCCTGGGTCGAGCGCGCGAGGGCCTCGGTCAGGGTGCGCTCCGCCTCCTCAAGGCGCCCCAGGGCCAGGAGGCTCTCGCCGAGGAGGAGGTAGCGCCGGGCCGCTCGCGGTGGGGGGAGCCCAGGCTGGATCGTCGCGACGCCCTCTTGCAGCAGCGGGAGCGCCTGGAGGTGGGCGCCCCGCCCGGCACGGAGAGCACCGAGCGCCGTGGCGACGGACCCCCGCCGGTCGTTCCCGGCGGGCAGGGTGAGCGCGAGGGTGGCGTAGGCCTCGTCGAAGAGCCCCTCGGCCTCCCGGCTCCGCCCCTGCTCTCCGACGGCGTGTGCGAGGGAGGCGCGGCCGAGTCCGTACATCGCGCTCTGGGTGCCGTGCGCCTCGGCGAGGAGGGGGAGCACCTCGCGCCGGAGGTGTGCCTCGGCCTCGGCCGGCCGGCCGGCCTCGACGAGTGCGGTGGCGTACTGCCCGCTGTAGCCGGCGAAGGTCGGGCCGCTGGCGCCATACAGCGCGAGGGCCGACGCCCGAAGCCGCCGGGCCACCGAGAGCGCCTCCCCGTAACGCCCCGCCTTCGCGTGGAGGAGCCGGAGCCGGCTGAGCGTCCGGACACCTCCCCGGCCGTGAGGCCCCTCCGTCTGCTCGAAGACGGCGAGCGCCGAGTCCAGGAGCGTCTCGGCCTCGTCGAGGTGTCCGAGAGCGCCGCGGGTGCTGCCCAGGGCGCCCAGCACCGATGCCGTCTCGGTGTGCACGGCCCCGAAGGTCTGCTGGTGCAGCGCGAGGGCCTCGGTGAGCATGGAGTCCGAGGCCGCGAAGCGATCCTGGTAGAAGAGCACGAGGCCGAGCACGTAGAGGGCGTCGGCGAGCTCGGCGGGGTGCTCGGCGTGGTGCCGGACCGAGGCGATGGCCCGGCGATAGAGCGTGTCGGCGCGGGCGTACTGCCCGAGGAGGTGCTGGGCGGAGGCGAGCTGGTAGAGGGCGAGGCCCAGGCCGGGGTCGTCGTCGCCGTAGTGGGCGCGGCGGAGGGCGAGGACCTCGTCGTAGATCGGCCCGATGGCGTCGTGGCGGTAGCTCGACGAGGTGAGGAACCAGCCGTGGGCCTGGAGGGCCTCGATGAGGGCGGCGGTGTCGTCGTGGGTCCGGAGGAGGGCGACGGCCTCCCGGTAGCGCGCGTCGGCCTGGGGAAAGCGGACGAGGTCGCGCTCGGCCTCGGCGAGGCGGAGGAGCGAGCGCGCCGGGCCGGCGGGGTCCTGGGGGTCTGGGTGCGCGCGGCGGAGCGTGAGGGCGCGCGCGGCGAGGGCGTGGGCTCCCTCGGCGTCGTCGAGGCGCAGGTAGGCCTCGCTCATGACATCGAGGAGGTCGGCCTGGACGAGCGGGGCCCCGGCGAGGTCAGCCTCGAGCCGCGCGAGGCCGTGGTCGAGCAGCTCGAGCGCCGAGAGGGTGTCGCCCCGGGCCACCGTCGGGTCGACGCGCTCGAAGAGGGTGGCGAGGAACGAGGACGTTGACTCGGCGCGGGCGGCGGCCTGCTCGGCCCGGTCACGCTCGGCCGTCACACGGGCGGTGTAGAACAGGCTGCCGGCGAAGAGCAGGAGTCCCACGGCCGCCGTCACGGCCACGCCCGTCGGGTGCCGGCGGACGAACAGCTGCGCCCGGTAGCGCACCGAGCGCGGGCGGGCGGCGAGCGGCAGCCCCGACCGGTGGCGGCGGATGTCGTCGAGGAGGGCGTCGGCCCCGGCGTAGCGCGCCTCCGGCCCCTTCCGGAGCGCCTTGTTCACGATCGTGTCGAGGTCGCCGCGGAGCTGGGCCGAGGCGAGGCCGCTCTCGGTGGCATGGCGGCTCGGCGGCGCAGGCTCCTCGTTCAGGATCGCCGCCTCCAGCAGGGCCGGGGACGACGTGCCCGCAAACGGCCGACGTCCCGCGAGCAGCTCGTAGAGGAGGACGCCGAGGGCGTAGACGTCGGTCGCCGTCGTGGCCGCCTCGCCGCGGACCTGCTCCGGCGCCGCGTAGGCCCGCGTCATCGGCTGCGCCCCCGTCCTCGTGAGCACGCTCCGCTCGTCGTCGTCGAGGAGGCGGGCGATCCCGAAGTCGAGGAGCTTGACGACGGGCTCGCCACCGTCGCCCTCGGCCACGAGCACGTTGCTCGGTTTGAGGTCGCGGTGGACCACGAGGCGGGCGTGGGCGTGGCGGACGGCCTCGCACACCTGCTCGAAGAGGTCGAGCCGGGAGTCGAGCCCGAGGCCGCGCTCGCGGACGTACCGCGTCAGCGGCACGCCCTCGACGTACTCCATCGCGAACCACGGCCGCCCGTCGTGGGTGGCGCCCCCAGCGAAGAGCTGCGCGATGCCGGGGTGCCCCAGCCGGGCGAGGATGCGGCGCTCGGCCGCGAACCGGCGGAGCACGGCGTCGGTGTCCATCCCCCGCTTGACGAGCTTGAGCGCGACGCGCTGCTCGAAGAGGCCGTCGGCGCGCTCGGCGAGGAACACCTCGCCCATCCCGCCCGCGCCGAGGCGGCGGACGACACGGTACGCGCCGACGAGGTGGCCGGGCTCGATCTCTGCACCCCCGGGGTGCGGTGCCGCGGCCATGAGGTCCGGGAAGCCGCCGAGGAACGAGGCAGGGGTGCTGTCGAGGAAGGCGTCGTCGGCGCCGTCGGCTTGGAGGAGAGCCTCGACGGCGCGGCGGAGGGCGTCGTCGCCGCGGCAGGTCTCGTCGAGGTAGGCGCCCCGTTCGTCGGGGGGGCGGGCCACGGCCTCCTCGAAGAGGGCCTTGACGGTCTGCCAGCGAGCGGGGTCGTCGGGGAGAGGCGTCGTCATCGCGGGAGCATGCGCCGAACCGCCGGCTGGGAGGTCAGCCGCCCGAGTCGTCGGGGGAGCGGTGGAGCGTGGCGTAGAGCCAGGCCCGGGCCGAGCGCCACTCGCGCTTCACCGTCGCCGCTGAGACGTCGAGCGCCTCGGCCGTCTCCTCGACAGAGAGCCCCCCGAAGTACCGGCACTCTACGACCCGGGCCTGCCGGGCGTCGAGCTGGGCGAGGCGTCCGAGGGCTTCGTCGAGGTCGAGGATCTCGGCGGCGCGCTCGTCGGTGAGGAGGTTGGGGTCGGAGGGGTCGGACGAGAGCGCGCTCAGCGAGAGGGCCTGCTGCCCACCGCCGCGTTTGGCGCGGCCCCGAGCGCGGGCGTAGTCGACGAGCACCTGGCGCATGGCGCGTGCGGCGGCCGAGAAGAAGTGGGCGCGGTTGTCGAACGAGCGGTGATCTGGGCCGAGCAGCTTGAAGTAGGCCTCGTGGACGAGCGCGGTCGTGTTGAGGGTGTGGTCGCGGCGCTCGTGCCGGCGCTGCCGGTGCGCGAGCCGGCGGAGCTCGTCGTAGACGGCGCGGAGGAGGCGGTCCTCTGCGGACGTGTCGCCGCCGCGGAGGGCGTCGAGGGCGGTGGTGACGTCGGAGGCGGGGGCCAAGGTGGGAGCGGAAGTCGCGTTAGGCATGGGGAAACTACGGGATCCCGCCGGTGCCGTGGGAGGCTGGAGAGCCGCGCTGAGCCTCGGCGCCCGGCAACGTCGCATGTCCCGATAGACCCTGCCGGAATGGAGGTAGGGCATCCATCAGACCCCCTCCTCACCGTCATGCGATCCTTCCTCTCCCTCGCGGCCCTGGCCGCGCTCTTGATTCCGACGGTCGCGCACGCCCAGCTCTGCGGCACCTACACCGTCGACGGCAGCCAGCCCACGGCCGGCACCAACTACAACTCGTTCTCCGACGCCGCCGCCGTGCTCAACACGATCGGCGTCTCGTGCGACGTGACGTTCGACGTGGCGCCGGGCACCTACGACGAGAGCGTCGAGCTGGGCGAGATCCCGGGCGCCTCGGACGCGGCCCGCACGCGCTTCCGCGCCGCCGACGTCAACGACCGGCCGGTGCTCCAGAACGCCGGCGCCAGCATCCTCACCAACTGGGTCATCCGCCTCGACGGCACCGACCACGTCCGCTTCGTCAACCTCGACCTCGAGGCGACGCTGAGCGTGGACGGGCGGCTGATCGTGTTCGAGAACGAGGCGACGAACAACGAGGTCCGCGGCTGCACGCTCTCCGGCGTCGTCGGCTCGGCGAACGACCGCGGCACCCTCGTCTGGTCCGACGACACGGCCCACAACGGCAACGTGTTCGAAGACAACACCTTCACGCAGGGTTACGTCGGCCTCGACTTCAGCGACACCACCACGCCCTTCAGTGACAGCCTGGTCGTGCGCGGGAACGTCTTCGCGTCCCAGACCGAGGGCGGGATCGAGATCGAAGGCGCCGACGCCATCGTGGACGACAATGGCGTCACGTCCTGGGCCGGCTCCAACGATTCCTACCGTGGCATCGACGTGTGGAGCTACGGCTTCGACCTGCACTCGGTCCAGATCACGAACAACGTCGTCGACCTCTCCATCGGGGACATCGGCATCCGGCTTGGCTCGACCTCATTCCGCCAGCGCCTCCTGGCGAACAACGTCGTCTCGCTGCGATCCGCCACCGGGACGGCGGCGATCTACTTCCACTACGGCGAGGTGGACGTCTACCACAACACGGCCATGACGGCGCAGGGCGCCTCGTCGGCCTCGGCCCTCTACGTCGAGGACACCCTCACGATGGAGGGGATCGTCCTCGCCAACAACATCCTGATCGACGATGCCGGCGGCTTCGCCCTCCGCGCACCCGGCGGCCAGATCGAGTCGTCGGACTACAACGTGCTCGACGGCGCCGGCACGTTCCTCGTCGGGTTCGACGGCGTCGGGTACGGCTCGCTCGGCAGCTTCCAGGGGGCGACCGGCCTCGACATGAACTCCATCGAGGAGGCCGTGACGTTCGTCCAGCCGCCGCCGGGTTCGCCCGACCTCCACCTCGCCGGGGCCTCCCTCGACGACCTCGACCTCATCGGCACGCCCGTCGGTGTGCTGACGGACGTGGACGGCGACGACCGCGATGCCTTCAACCCCAAGCGCGGGGCCGACGAGGGCACGCCGCTCCCGCCGCTCGACAACGCCGACGAGGGCGACGGCTTCTACGCCGTGGCCGGGGCCTCGCCCGACTTCGCCACGCCGGAGGAGGCCTTCACCCAGCTGAAGCGCCGCGGGATGAAGGGGGCCGTGACGTTCCGCATCCGTGCCGGCACGTTCGAGCTCCGCGCCTCGCTGCCGTCGTCGCTCCGGGTCGGGCCGGCGCTGGGCAACCCCGCCGCGACGCCGCTCATCGTCCGGGCCGCGAACCCCAACGACCGCCCCGTCCTGCAGTACGCCGCGACCGAGAGCGAGACGAACTGGCTCTTCCGGTTCAACGCGCTCGACTACGTCACGCTCGAGAACCTCAACCTGGAGTCGACCAGCACCGACGGGTTCGGCCGCCTCATCGTCCTCGTCAACGGGGTCGAGCACCTCACCGTGGACAACTGCACGCTCACCGGCCTCGAAGGGGTCAGCAGCGACGAGGCCACGCTCGTCTTCGGTGAGGACGCGGGCGACCGGTTCAACACGTTCTCGAACAACACCTTCACGAACGGCTATCAGGGCCTCAAGGTCGGCCTCCTGGATGGGTCTGACTTCGCCGAGGGGAATGCGGCCACAGACAACACGTTCGACAACCAGAAGGCGGGAGGCCTCAAGCTCACGCGGCAGGCCGACAACGTCATCGAGGCCAACGTCGTCAAGACGGGTCCGAACAGCGCGGGCTCCTACGTCGGCATCACCGCCGGCGGGCCGGGGCTGGTCCTGGAGCGGAACCGCGTGACCGCGTCCGGCGGCGCACGGGGCATCACGATCGGGGAGGGCGGCGACGAGAACAGCCGCCGGCGCGTCGTCAACAACGCCGTGCTCCTCACGGGCGACGCCGCCGACGCTGGCATCGACCTCAACGCCAACGGCTTCGTAGACGTCTACCACAACACCGTCCTCATCGACGACACGTTCGGGCTCACGACGCCGACCGGCTTCGCCACCGACCCCGGCGGCGCGGGCCTCGACCTCCGGAACAACGTGTTCGTCAACCGCGGCCTCGGCACGGCCTACGCGATCGCCGACGCCGGCGCCGTGACCCGCTCGGACTACAACAACCTCCGCTCGAGCGGGGCCACCTACGCCGTGTGGGACGGGGTGAGCTACGCCACGCGGAACGCGCTCCGCTCGGCCACCGCGCCGGACGAGCTCCACACCAAGGCGGTGCCCATCACGTTCGTAGACGCCGCGACGGGGAACCTCGGCCTCGCCGGGACCTCGGTCGGTGACGACCGCCTGGCTGGCGAGCCGCTCGCCGACGTGACGGTGGACTACGAGGGCGACGCGCGCTCGACCACCGCGCCGTACAGGGGGGCCGACGAGGCCGCCGACCCGCTCAGCGCGAGCAACTACGTCCTCGAAGCCATCAACACCACGCCGCTCTCGGTGGCGGCCGGCGGCGCCGTCTCGTTCTCGTACGCCATCACGAACAACACGGCGTCGGCGGCGAACGGCGACTTCTACTACACGGCTACGGGGGGGAGCCAGGGCGTCGTCCGCTCGGGCTCACTGCCTGCAGGGGAGACCCTCACGGCCACGTTCAACCAGCAGATCCCGGGCACGACGCCGCCGGGCACCTACAGCTACACGCTGAAGATCGGCACCTTCCCGAACCAAGCCGTCGACGAGGTGGCGTTCTCGATCACCGTGACGGCCGCCCCGCGCGTCGTGTCGCGGGAGCGCGGGGGCACGCCGGAGGCCTGGACGGTGACGGACGCGACGCCGTGGGTGCCCATCGACGAGGGGGCGCTCGGGGCCGCGCGCGTGGCGCCCGCCGACGACACAGCCGACGCCGCACCGACGGCGAGCGTGCGTCCGGAGACGTTCGCGCTCCACGCCGCCGCGCCGAACCCGTTCGCCGGGCGCACGGCCCTGCGGTTCGACCTCCCCGAGGCCGCCGACGTCCGCGTCGTCGTCTACGACCTCCTCGGCCGGGCGGTGGCCGTCCTCGCCGACGGGTCGATGGCGGCGGGTCGCCACACCGTGCCGTTCGACGCGCGGGGGCTCCCGAGCGGGACGTACCTCGTGCGGATGGAGACGGACGCGTTCGTGGCGACGCGGCGCGTGACCCTCGCTCGCTGAGGTGGGAGTCGGGACGGAGGGGTGGGCGTGTGTATCTTCGCCCACCCCTCCCTCCCGACCCTGACGGCATGCCGACGATCGCCCTTCACTCCCCCCGCACGGCCACGATCGACACCCTCCGCTCCGACCGCGCCTCGGTGCCCCTGCAGGCGGCGGGCGTCGTCGGCTTCGCGCTCCTGACGGGGCTCCTGGCCCAGTTCGAGATCCGGCTCTACCTCTGGGAGGTGCCGATCTCGCTCCAGACCGTCGCCGTCTACGGCGCGGGCCTCGCGCTCGGGAGCCGCAACGGATTCCTCGCCCTCGTGCTCTACCTCGTGCTCGGGCTGTTCCTCCCGTTCTATGCTGGCGGCGCCTCGGGCGTCGCGCACCTCGTCGGGGCCACGGGCGGCTACCTCGTCGGGATGGCGCTCGCGGCGGCCGTGATCGGGGCCGTCTCCGAGCGGTTCAACACCTTCGCCGGCAGCGTGCTCTCGGTCCTGGCCGGCTCCGCCGTCCTCTTCACGTGCGGCGTGACGTGGCTCCACGTTGCTGCCGGCCACGCCACGTGGTGGCAGTCGATCGACGCGGGCTGGCTGCGGTTCGTGGTGTGGGACCTCACCAAGGTTCTGTTCGTGAGCGCCCTCTACACCGGCGCGCGGCGGCTCACGGCCTGAGGCCCCCGCCCGGACCCCTCTCGGCGCTGAGCGGGGGCGCGGCTCGACGGGCCGCGCCCCCGCGGTCGTTTCACCCGCCCTCGTTACTCCGCCGTCCGCGCGGGCGGCTCCCTCCGTACCCGAACCCGACCCGACTGCTTATGTCCCCCCATCGACTGCGCCCGTTCTCCGTCCTCCTGCTCGCCGTCATCGCCCTCGGCGGCTGCGACTTCTCCGACAACGACGACGTCGTCGTGATCGGCAACGACATCATTGTCCGCACCTTCACCGTCGACGGCGACGAGTTCGACGTCAGCAGCGACGGGATCCTCGGGAGCTACCAGCGCGAGGTCGACGCCCTCACCGAGGAGGTCGCCGACGACGGCGCCGTCCTCCTCTACGCCGGCGACGAGATCCTCTTCGGCTCGCCCCAGGGCACCTGGACCGCGCTCCCCACCACGATCGGCTACGACGAGGACGGCGACGGCTTCGTGGACATCACGCTCGCCTTTACGTTCTCCTACGACCTCCAGGACCTCTACATCGACGTGGTGGCGTCGAGCCCCATCGACTTCGAGGCGACCCTGCCGGAGACGGACTTCCGCCTCGTCCTCATCCCGGGGGACCTCTTCGTCGGCAACGCGCGGACGGTGGACTACTCCAGCTACGAGGCCGTCCGGCGGGCGTTCGCCCTCCCCGAGTGAGCCTCTCCCGGCTCTGGTCCCGGTGCGCCGCGCCCCAGCGCCGGGGGGCGGCGCGCTCGG
>JAWWCA010000048.1:0-18814 GCA_033720695.1 Rubricoccaceae bacterium | reverse complement strand
GGTGAGCCCACGGCCGGCCCGTCCGTACCTGGCGCCCGCCGCACGCATGGCCGCTACCGCCGCCGAACGCCAGAAGGCCCTCGAGGCCACCCTCCGCGAGGCCGATCGACACTTCGGGCCGGGCACCATTATGCGCCTCGGCGAGGCCCCGCCGGTCGTCCTGGAGGCCATCTCGACGGGCAGCCTCACGCTCGACCACGCCCTCGGCATCGGCGGCGTCCCGCGCGGCCGCGTCGTCGAGATCTACGGGCCGGAGTCGTCGGGGAAGACCACGCTCGCGACCCAGATCGTGGCCGAGGCGCAGAAGGTGGGCGGGCAGTGCGCCTTCATCGACGCCGAGCACGCCTTCGACCCGACCTACGCCCGCCAGCTCGGCGTCGACGTCGACAACCTCCTCGTCTCCCAGCCCGACACCGGCGAGCAGGCGCTCGAGATCGTCGACATGCTCGTCCGCAGCGGCGCCCTCGACGTCGTCGTCATCGACTCCGTCGCCGCGCTCGTGCCGCGGGCCGAGATCGAGGGCGAGATGGGGGCCAGCCACGTCGGCGTCCAGGCCCGCCTCATGAGCCAGGCGCTCCGGAAGCTGGCCGGGACGGTCAACCGGACGAAGACCATCGTCATCTTCATCAACCAGATCCGCGAGAAGATCGGCGTGATGTTCGGCAGCCCCGAGACGACCTCGGGCGGCCGCGCGCTGAAGTTCTACGCGTCGGTCCGCATGGACATCCGCCGCATCGGCGCCATCAAGGACGGGCAGGACGTCGTCGGCAACCGGACCCGCGTGAAGGTGGTCAAGAACAAGGTGGCCCCGCCGTTCCGCCAGGCCGAGTTCGACATCATCTACGGCGAGGGCGTGAGCATGCTCTCGGAGCTCATCGACCTCGCCCTCGAGCACGACATCCTCCAGAAGTCGGGCTCGTGGTATAGCTACGGCGAGGAGAAGATCGGGCAGGGCCGCGACGCCACGAAGCAGTGGCTGCGCGAGAACGAGGACTTCCGGGCCGAGGTGACGGCGAAGGTGAAGGAGGCGCTCGGGATGGGGCCGAACGCCGACGCCGGCGAGGACGACGAGGCCGAGGTCGCCAAGAACGGCCAGGCCGCGCTCGCCGACCTCTAGCCCCACCCCCCGTACGCACCGTTTGGGCCGCCCGGTAAACCGCCGGGCGGCCTGCTCGTTAGAGGGGCCCTCCTCACCCTCCGCCTCTCGATGCCCCTCCGCCCGATCCTCCTCGTCGGCCTCCTCGTCGGGAGCCTGCCGGCCGCCGGACAAGCCCTCGACAGCACGGCCGCAGGCGACGGCCCCGCCGCCCGCCCCGGTGGCCTCGACGCGCGCCTCTTCTACGCCGTCTACGACACCCAGAGCCCGGCGTTCGAGGCGCTCATGCGGACGGCGAACAGCGCCGCCACCCCGCTTTTCGCGCTTGCCGTGCCGGTCTCGGGGCTGGGGGCGCTCGCGACCGGCGAGAGCGCGGCCGCGACCGGGCGCCTCGCGCTCTCCGAGATCGGCGCGTTCGGGGTCATCGCGCTCGGCAAGTTCACGATCCGGCGGGCCCGTCCCCACGCCGCCCTGCCGGACGTGGTGCCGCGACAGCGCCGCCCGCCCAGCGGGCTCGACCCGTACTCGTTCCCCTCCGGCCACAGCGCGCTCGCCTTCGCGATCGCGACCTCGACAAGCCTCTCGTACCCCGAGTGGTACGTGATCGTGCCGGCCTACCTGTGGGCCACGAGCACCGCCACGGCGCGCCTCTGGTTTGGCATGCACTACCCCAGCGACACGGTCGTCGGCGCGCTCGCGGGATCGGGGGTGGCGCTCCTCGTGCACGCCCTCACCACGGGGGAGGACGCCGAGCCCGACGCGACCCTCGGCGCGGGTCCCGCCTTCGCGTTCCGGATCGGGCTGTGAGCGCGCGGCAGAAGGTTGGAAGCGGGGCGCCGTGGGAGGCCGCCGTCGGCTACAGCCGAGCGGTTCGGCAGGGCCCGCACGTGTGGGTCGCCGGGACGACGGGGGTGGGGCCGGACGGGACGCCCGCCGCGGCCGACGCCTACGGCCAGGCCCGGCGCGCCTTCGAGATCGTGGAGGAGGCCCTCACCGCCCTCGGCGCGTCGCTCGGCGACGTGGTGCGGACGCGGCTCTACGTGGTCGACGCGGCGCGCGACGCCGAGGCCGTCGGCCGGGCTCACGGCGAGGTGTTCGGCGAGGTCCGGCCCGCCGCCACCCTCCTCCAGGTCGCCGCGCTCATCCGCCCGGACCTCGTCGTCGAGGTGGAGGCCGACGCCTACGTGGCGGGGGAGGGGGCGCCTCTCTCGGGCCGCACATGACCGCTCTATCTTCACCTGCCGCTCGCCGACCCGACCATGCCTGACGCCCTCCGCGGCGCCCGTCCGTCCCCCTCCCCATCCGCCGACGAAGACGACCGTCGCCCGGACCCGCCGCGCCCCGCCGTCGTCGGCGCGACGCAGGACTTCTTTGGGCTGACGGAGCCGGACGGAACCCTCGTCGCCGACGCGACCCCCGCACTCCTACGGGTCACCGAGCCCGACGGCGCCTGCGCCTTCCTCAGCAAGGGGTGGTACGACTACACGGGCCAGACGGAGGCGGAGGCCCTCGGGGCCGGGTGGGTCCAGGCCGTCCACCCCGACGACCGCGAGGCCACCCGCGAAGCGATCCGCCGCGCGAACCTGCGGCGGGAGCCCTTCCGCATCGACTACCGCCTCCGACGCCACGACGGCGCCTATCGGTGGGCCATCGACGTGGGCCAGCCCCGCGCCGACGCCGACGGCGCCTTCGCCGGCCACGTCAGCTCCGTCATCGACATCCACGACCGGAAGCGGGCCGAGACGCGCGCCCTGCTCCTCGCCGAGACCGGCCGCCTCATCGAGCAGGCGCTCGACTTCGAGGGCGCCCTCCGCGAGATCGCCCGCGTCGCCGTCCCGGGGTTCGCCGACTGGTGCGCCGTGGACCTCCTCCACAACGACGGCTCGATCGGCGCCGTCGCCATCGCGCACGTGGACCCGGAGAAGGTGGCGTGGGCCCGCGAGATCCGCGCCCGTTACCCCATCGACCCGGCCGATGAGACGGGCACTGCGAGCGTGATCCGGACCGGGGAGCCGGAGCACTACCCGGACATCCCGGATGCCCTCCTCGTGGCCGCAGCCCACGACGAGGAGCACCTCCGGCTCCTCCGCGAGGTCGGCTTCAGCTCCGCCGTCGTCGCGCCCATGCGGGCCGGCGACGAGGTCGTCGGCGCCGTCACGTTCGTGCAGTCCGATTCCGGCCGCCGCTTCGACGAGGGCGACGTGGAGATCGCCCTCGAGATCGGCCGTCGGGCCGGGGCCGCCATCGAGACGGCCCGCCTCCACCGGGCGCTCCGGCGAAGCGAGGAGCGGTTCCGCGCCGTCTCCGCCCTCACCTCCGACTTCGCCTACGCCGCCCGTCTGGCCGAGGGGGGGACCTTCGTGCGGGAGTGGGTGAGCGGGGCCTACGCGCAGATCACCGGGTACGACCCCGAGGAGGTGGGAGGCGTTGCGCCGTGGCGACGGCTCGTCCACCCCGACGACCTCGCCAGGGGGGAGGCCCACGCGGAGGCGCTGCGAAAGGGCCAGCCCAGCGTCAACGAGCTCCGCATCGTCCCGAAGGAGGGGGGCGTGCGGTGGGTCCGCGACTACGCCCGACCCATTCTGGACGAGGACGGCCGCGTCGTGCGCGTGGTCGGGGCCGTCCAGGACATCACTGAGCAGAAGGAGGCCGAGCAGGCCCTCCGCGAGAGCGAGGAGCGGTACCGCACGCTCTTCACCACCATCGACGAGGGGTTCTGCCTCTGCGAGATGCTCGTCGACGACGAGGGTCGGCCCGTGGACTACCGCTTCTTGGAGGTCAACGCCCGCTTCGAAGAGCAGTCGGGCCTCGCCGACCCGGTGGGGAAGACCGCCCTGGAGCTGGTGCCGGAGCTCGAGCCCCACTGGATCGAGACCTACGCCCGCGTGGCGCTCGGCGGCGAGACGATCCGGTTCGAGCAGGGCTCCGAGGTCATGGGCCGCTGGTTCGACGTCTACGCCGCACCCGCGGCGCCGGCCGGCAGCCGGCGGTTCGTCGTGGTCTTCAACGACGAGACGGCGCAGCGGCAGGCCGAGCACGCCCTCCGCGAGAGCGAGGCCCGCTTCCGCCAACTCGCCGAGGCGCTGCCCGAGATCGTCTACACGAACGACGCCGAGGGCATCACCGACTACCTCAACCCGCGGTGGTTCGAGTACACCGGCCAGCCGCCGGGCACCGACCCCCTCGTCGCGATCGAGGAGGTCATCCACCCGGACGACGCCGAGCCGCTTCAGGAGCGGTGGGCGGCGGCGCTCGCCGCGGGCGAGACGCTCGAGGCCGAGCTCCGGCTCCGGCGCCACGACGGCGAGTACCGCTGGTTCCTCACCCGCGTCGTCCCGGTCCGCGACGCCGACGGCGGGGTCGCGCGCTGGTTCGGCACCTCGACCGACATCCACGCGCAGAAGGCCACCGAGGCCGAGCTCGCGGCGCGGGTGGCCGCGCGGACCCGCGAGCTGGAGCGGAGCAACCTGGAGCTGGATCAGTTCGCCTACGTCGCCTCCCACGACCTCAAGGGGCCGCTCCGGGGCATCGAGAACCTCGCCTCGTGGATCGCCGAGGACGCCGAGCCCTTCCTCCCCGAGGCGTCGAAGCGCCACCTCTCGCTCCTCCTGGGGCGCGTCCGGCGCCTCGAGGCGCTCCTCGAGAGCCTCCTCACCTACTCCCGCGCGGGGCGCCTCCCCGGCCTCGCCGAGCCCGTCGACACCGGCGCGCTCGTTCAGGAGGTCGCCGATCTCATCGCCCCGCCCTCCTCGGTGACCATCGAAGCGGACGAGGCGCTCCCCACCCTCCAGACCTACCGCGCCCCGCTCCACCTCGTGCTCCGCAACCTCCTCTCGAACGCGGTCAAGCACGCCGCCGCGCCGGAGCTCCACGTCACGGTCACGGCGACGGAGGCCGACGGCCCCGAGGGCTTCGTCCGTTTCGCCGTCGCCGACGACGGGCCGGGCATCCCGGCGGAGTACCACGACCGCATCTTCGGCCTCTTCCAGACCCTCCGCCCCCGGGACGAGGTCGAGGGCAGCGGGATGGGGTTGGCCGTCGTGAAGAAGACGGTCGAGAGCCTCGGCGGTGCGATTCGCGTCGAATCTGCGCCGGGCCGCGGGTCCACGTTCTATTTTACCTGGCCGCGCAGCGTCTAGCTCGGCGGCGCCCTCCCCTCCGAATGCCTCTCTCAGCTCCGTCCCTCCCCATGGAGATCAACGGCGTCACCCTCGTCCTCGTCGAGGATGACCTCGTGGACGCGGAGGCGATCCAGCGCGCGTTCCGCAACCAGAAGATCGCCAACCCCTTCATCGTCTTCTCCGATGCCGTCGAGGCGCTCAAGGCCCTCCGCGGCGAGCCCGGCGCCCCCGAGGTCCCGAAGCCCTACATCCTCCTCCTCGACATCAACATGCCGCGGATGAACGGGCTCGAGTTCCTCCGCACGCTCCGGACCGACCCCGAGCTCCGCCGGAGCATCGTGTTCGTGCTCACGACCTCGGAGCGCGACGAGGACAAGCTCGAGGCCTACGGCAACCACGTCGCTGGCTACATCGTGAAGAACCGGGCGGGGGAGGACTTCCTCAAGGTGATCCAGATGCTCCGCGCCTACTGGCGCATCATCGAGTTCCCTCCGGGCGAGGAGGAGGCGTCGTCGTGAGCGGCCCCGCCGAGCGCCCCCGCCCTCCAGGGCGCCCTCCAGGGCCGGGTCCCGAGCCCGCCGACGGCGCCCTCGACGTCCTCGTCGTCGACGACAACCTCCTCGACCGCGAGCTCGTCCGGCGCCTCCTCCCCCGCGAGCACCGCGTCCACGAGGCCGCCACGGCGCGGGAGGCCGAGCGCTGCCTCGCCGAGGACCCCGTCGAGCTCGTCCTCCTCGACAACCGGCTGCCCGACGTCGACGGCCTCGACCTCCTCCCGCTCTTCGCCGAGCGCCACCTCCCGGTCATCATGCTGACGGAGATCGAGACGCCGGAGGTCATCGTGCAGGCGATGCAGCGCGGCGCGCAGGACTACCTCGTGAAGGGGGCGCTCACGCCCGAGAGCCTCGGCCGCGCCATCCGCAACGCGGTCGAGAAGGCGGCACTGCGGCGGACCCTCGTGGCGCAGCAGGAGGCCCTCGCCGAGCAGGCCGCCGCCCTCGAGGCCCGCAACCGGGACATCCGCGCCCTCGCGAGCGCGCTCACCCTCGCCGAGCAAGCCGAGCGCCGCCGCATCGCCGAGCTCCTCCACGACCACGTCCAACAGCTCATTCTCGGGGCGCGGTTCCACGTCCAGATGCTCGAGACCGCCGAGGCGGCCGAGCGGACGGGGCTCGTCGACGAGGTGAGCCGGATCCTCCAGGAGGCGCTCCAGGCCACGCGCGAACTCGCCGTCGACCTCACGCCCCCGGCCCTCGAGGCCGAGGAGATCGACGAGGCGCTCCGCTGGCTCGCCGAGCACATGGGCCGGCTCTACCGGTTCCGCGTCGAGCTCGCCGTCGAGGCCCCGGGCCGCATCCCCTCCCGCGACGTCCGCGTGCTCCTCATCCAGCTCGTCCGCGAGCTCGTCTTCAACGCCGTCAAGCACGCGGGCACCGACCGCGCTCTCATCCGCCTCGCCGAGGAGCCGGACGGGGTGAGGATCACGGTGGAAGACGAGGGGCGCGGCTTCGACGTCGGTGCGACGATGGGGCCTGGCCAGTACCGGCGGGGGTTCGGGCTCTACAGCGTCCGCGAGCGGCTCGAGCTCATGGGCGGGCGGATGGAGATCGCCTCCCGGACCGGGGAGGGGACCCGCGTCTCGATCTTCGTCCCGACCGCCGAGGACGGGGTGTCCGAGGACGGGGCGTCTGAGGGCTGACGGCCGGCGTGCTCACGCCCACGGCGCGAGGAGCCACCCGAGCACGGCCCCGCCGAGGACGAGCCACGCGGCGTTCACCTTGTAGCGCAGCGCCAGGACGGCCGCGCCCAGGGCGATCACCCAGGCCGGCCACGACACCAGCACGTCGGCGCCCAGCTCGACCGTCACGGCCGCCATCAGCGCCACGGCCGCCGCGTTCACGGCGTCGAGGAAGGCCGAGAGCCAGGCCGATGCCCGGAGGCGGGGGATCAGCGGGTTCAACAGGCGCACGAAGACGAACGACGGAAGGAAGATGCCGAGCGTGGCGACGGCCGCGCCGGGGACGCCGGCCAGGACGTACCCGATGAACGTGGCCGTCGAGAGGACGGGCCCGGGCGTGAACTGGCCGAGGGCGACGGCGTCGAGGAGCTGGGCCTGCGTGAGCCAGCCGTAGTCTTGGACGAGGCCGCCTTCGAGGAATGCGATGAGGACGTAGCCGCTGCCGTAGAGCACGGCGCCGACCTTGAGGAAGAACAGCCCGAGCTTCCAGAGCGAGACCCCCGCCGCCGCGCCGGCCACACCCGCCGCGAGGGCGACGGCCCCCGTGTCGGGGCGCGCCTGGAACAGGAGGATGGGCAGGAGGCGCTCCGCGGCGTCCGACGGGGGCCCCGTGAGGCGGAGCCAGAGCATCCCGAGGAGGCCGCCGGCCAGGAGCGCCCACACCTCGTTCACGCCCGCGAGCACGGCCGCCGCCACGCCGACGGCGAGGACCCCGAGGCGCCACCCCGTGACGGCTTTCCGGCCGAGCTTCCACAGCGCGCCGAGGATGACGGCCAGCACGGCCGGCTTGATGCCGTAGAGGAACGGCTCGACGGCCGGGAGCGACCCGAACCGGACGTAGAACCAGGCCGCCAGTCCCGTCAGCAGCACCGCCGGCCCGATGAAGCAGGCCCCCGCCACGGCGAGGCCGCGCCCGCCCGCCCGTTCGTAGCCGACGTGCATCACCATCTCCGTCGAGTTCGGCCCGGGGATGAGGTTCGTCGCGCCGATGAGGTCGAGGAAGTGCTGCCGCGTCATCCACCCGCGTCGCTCCACCACCTCGTCCTCCATCATCGCGATGTGGGCCGCCGGCCCGCCGAAGGCGACGACGCCGAGCTTGAGGAAGAGGCGGGCGAGCTCGGCGAGGCGGCCGGGGGGGCGCGAGGGAGGCATGCCGGAAGCTAGCCGTGGACGCTCGGACAGACGTGCACCGCTCAGGCGAGGGCGTGCCGGAGCGTGTTGCAGGCCTGCTCGCAGGCGCGGCACGCGTCGGCGCAGTGGCGGCAGTGGTCCATGGTGTCGGCGTGGGAGGCGCACGCGTCGCCGCAGGCGCGGCAGGCGGCCACGCATGCCTCCAGGAGCGCCGCGAAGGCGGGGCTGTCGCCGGCCGTCTGGCGCGAGCCGAGGGCCACGACCGCGGCGCAGAGGTCGGCGCAGTCGAGGCAGCGGCGGATGCAGGGGCCCATGTCCCCCTCCTCGGCGAGGCAGGCGTCGGCGCAGGCGGTGCAGGCCTGCCCGCAGTCGAGGGCCTGGAGGACGGCGTCGGCGCGCTCTGCGAGGTGGTCGAGAGGGGCGGGGTGCGTGTGGAGGAGGGGCTGGACGTGCATGGCGAGGAGGGGAGAGGGAGTACGTGAGAGGGGCATGCGCCGACGCGCGGCCGGTGCGGGAGGGGGTCCAGGGGATAGAGGGCGAGGATCCCGGAACCAGGCGCTACGACCAACCCGCCCACCGCGCTCAGGCCACGCGGAGGAACCGTGCGTTCACGGCGACGATGATGGTGCTGAGCGACATCAGCACGGCGCCGACGGCCGGGCTTAGTACGATCCCCGCGCCCGCCAGCACGCCCGCCGCGAGCGGGATGGCGACGACGTTGTAGCCGGCGGCCCACCACAGGTTCTGCACCATCTTCCGGTACGTCGCCTGCGCGAGCGCGATGACGCGAACGGCGTCGCGGGGGTCGCTCCGGGCGAGGATCACGTCGGCCGTCTCGACGGCCACGTCGGTCCCGGCACCGACGGCGATGCCGACGTCGGCCGTGGCGAGGGCCGGTGCGTCGTTGACGCCGTCGCCGGTCATGGCGACGACATGGCCCTCGGCCTGCAGTTCTCGGATAGCAGCCGACTTCCCGTCGGGTAGGACCTCGGCCAGGACGCGGTCGATGCCGATCTGCCGGGCCACGTGCTCGGCCACCTCCCGCTTATCGCCGGTCAACATCACGGCTTCGACGCCCAACTCGTGGAGGCTCGCGATGGCCTCCTTCGACTCCGGGCGAACGACGTCGGCGAGGGCGAGCGCGCCGGCCACCTGACCGTCGCGTACCACCCACACGACCGTCTGGCCCTCCTGCCCGAGCCGGTCAGCGTGCGCCTGGAGGGCGGATGGTACCGCCAGCCCTTCGGCCGCGACGGCGCCGGGGCTGAGGATCATCACCTCGGTGCTGGACACGGTGGCTCGGACGCCCTTCCCCGTGATCGCCTCGAAGCCGGTGGCGGCGGGCACGGCGAGCGCTCGCTCTTCCGCCGTGCGGACGACGCCTGCCGCGATGGGGTGCTCGCTCCCCGCCTCGACGGCGGCGGCCGTGGCGAGGAGGTCGTCCTCGGCGACGCCCTCGGCCGTGAGCACGTCGGTGACGCCGAAGCGGCCCTCCGTCAGCGTCCCCGTCTTGTCGAAGACGAGGGCGTCGAGGAGGCGGGCGCGCTCGAAGGCGGCGCGGTCGCGGATGAGCAGGCCGTTCCGCGCGCTGAGGCTCGTCGAGACCGCGACGACGAGGGGGATGGCGAGGCCGAGCGCGTGGGGGCACGCGATCACCATGACGGTCACGGCGCGCTCGACGGCGAACCCCAGCCCGGCGTCCGAGAGGAGCAGCCACGCGAAAAAGGTGAGGGTCCCGACCGTGAGCGCGATGACGGTCAGGTAGAACGCCGCCCGATTGGCGAGGTCCTGCGTCACCGACTTCGACGCCTGCGCCTCGCGCACGAGCCCGATGACCTGGCTGAGGTACGCCTCCGCGCCGGTCTTCTGCACCTCGACCGTCAGCGCCCCTGTCCCGTTCACGCTCCCCGCGATCACCTCGTCGCCCGCGCCCTTCTCGACGGGCACGCTCTCGCCCGTAAGGGCGGCCTCGTTGACCGCGCTCTGGCCGTCGAGGACGATGCCGTCGGCGGGGACCTTCTCGCTGGCTTTGACGAGGACGCGGTCGCCGGGGCGGAGCACGCTCGTGGGCACCTCCTGGACCGTGCCGTCGGGCCGGAGGCGGTGGGCCTCGTCGGGCATCAGCCGGGCCAGTTCCTCCAGCGCCTTCGACGCCCCCATCACACTCCGCATCTCGACCCAGTGGCCGACGAGCATGAGGTCGATGAGCGTGGCCGTCTCCCAGAAGAACAGCATGCCTTCCAGCCCGAACACGACGGCGAGGGAGTAGACGAAGGCGACCGTGATCGCCATGGCGACCAGCGTCATCATGCCGGGCTGCTTCTTCTGTAGCTCCTCGACCATCCCGCTCAGGAAGGGCCATCCGCCGTAGCCGTAGACGAGTGCCGAGAGCGCCGTGAGCACCCAGATGGAGCCGGGGAACGCAGCCTCGAACCCGAGCCAGCCCTGGATCATCGGGCTGAGCACGAGGATGGGGACCGTGAGCAGGAGGCACACGAAGAAGCGCCGCTGGAAATCGGCCACCATCATGGCGTGGTGGTCGTGGTGGCTGCCGTGCTTGCCGTGGTCCATCTGGCTGTGATCCCTCCCTTCATGGCCGGCATGCCCGCCGCGTGGGCCGGCGGCGTGGTCGGTGGCTTCGTGCGCGTGCTCGGCAGGGTCGTGCGCCTCAACGGCGCCTTCGTGGCCATCGGCGTGGGAGCCGTGGGGACCTTCGTGAGCGGCCTCGCGGAGCTCCGCCTGCTTGAGTCCGGGGCGGTGCTCGGGACCATGGTTATGGTGGTCGTCGCTCATGATCAGAGGAGGCAGTCGAGCCCGTCGAGGGCCATGTGGATGAGGAGGCCGAGCCCGACGAGCCGCGTCTTCTTCGGGAGCGCGAGCGCGGCCCAGAGTGCGATCGCCGGGAGCGTGTGGAGCGGGTGGAAGCCGATGCTGCACCGCTCGGGGTCGTAGATCGGGTCGGCGAGGAGGTGGTCGAGATCCACGAGCATCGTCAGGAGCATCACGCCCCACGCCGTCATCCACCGGTCGCGGAAGAAGAGGCCGGCGACGAGGCCGGGGACGGCGACGTGGAGGACGAGGTGCAGCACAGCGCTCTGCTAGTCGGTGTAGCCGCGGAGCCGGTTGTAGGCCGCGATCTGCTCGGGCGTCAGCGCCTCACGCATGGCGATGTTGGCGCGGAGGTGGACGGCGCGGAGCCGCCCGCGCGTCTCGCCGAGGTGCGCCGCGATCCGGTCCACCATCTCAGGCGTGGCCGTGCCCTCGGCGAAGAGCCGGTCGAGGTGCGTGTCCATCGCGACGACCTGCGCGCCGAGCGGTTGTGCTTCGGCGAGCATCGCGTCGTAGAGGCGTTGCGTCTCCGCCCGCTGCGCGGGCGAGAGGTCGAGGCTGTCGGCGAGCTCGAGGACGTGGAGCGGACCGGGAAAGCCACCGAGCTCGGCTGCGTGAGCGAACCCGAGGCCGCGGCCTTCGAGCAAGCCCGCCGTCTCGTCGGCGGAGAGCACTTTGACGGGGCGGTCGGTCTCGTCAGCGTAGGGCGAGCCGGCGTGGTGGCCGTGGTGCTGCGCAGCGGCCGGCGCGGCGGCGAGCAGGGCCACGAGCAGGAGAGGGCGCATGGCGTACGTCAGTCGTTTTCGAGGTCGGCGATGAGCCGCTCCATCGCCGCGATCTCCTCGCGCTGCGTCTGGATGATGGCCTCGGCCAGCTCGCGCACACGCGGGTCCGAGAGGTCGGCCCGCTCACTCGTCAGAATCGCGATGGAGTGGTGCGGGATCATCGCCTTCATCCACGCCACGTCACCGACGGTCTCCTGGCTCCGGACGAGGAAGAACGAGGCGGCGAAGACGATCCCGCTCGTCGCGACGATGGCAAGGTTCCTCCGGCGGTCGTCGTACATCTTCAGCATGAAGCCGAGCATGATCACGGCCATCGCGGCCCCCATGTAGAGCGCCATCCAGAACTTCGTCTGGCTCCACCAGACGTGGTCGATGGTGTAGACCGTCGAGTACATCAAACCGAACATCACCACGGTCGAGGTGGCGATCATGGCGAAGAAGCGCGTGTAGGGCATGGCAGGCGTGTCCGAGGTGAGCGAGTCGAGGGGGAGAGACGCCCGTAGCGGTCAGGACTGGACGACGAGCGTGCCGCGCTGCATGTCCATTCCGCAGACGAACGTGTAGTCGCCGCCCTGCGTCGGGGTGAACTCCACCGCGACGGGCTCATCCATGGGGAGGTCCGTGGCCGCGACGTCGAAGGCCGGGACCTTGACCTGGGAGGAGCAATCGGAGTCGACGGTCCGCGTGAAGACGAGGCGGGCGGGGACGCCGGCCTCGAGCGCGACCGACGCCGGCTCGTAGCCGTACGGCCCGGCCTCGATCTCGACGACCTGCACACCGTCCTCCATTCGGGCGGCGGTCGGTTCGGCTGCGCCGGTGGTGGCCTCAGCGGGCGGGGTGACCTGGGTGACGCCCTCGACCTCTTCGGTGGTCTCGTTGGCGCAGGCGGCTAGCGTGAGGAGGGCGAGCAGGAGCAGGGGGGGACGCATGACGTAGGGGTTGAGGATTAGGAGTGGATGTGGGAATCGTGCTCGGCCGCATCGGGCGCGAGCGGTTCGAAGGCGAGGTCGGGCGGGGGCCCATCGTTATCGTGGGTCCCCGCGGTGGGTCGGAGGTGGCGGCCCTGGACGACGGCGTAGAGCGCCGGGATCATCACGAGGGTGTGAACGGTCGAGGTGACGAGGCCGCCCACCATCGGCGCGGCGATCCGCTGCATCACCTCGGCGCCGACGCCGGTGCCGATCATGATGGGCAGGAGCCCGAACGTCGTGGTGAGGACGGTCATGAGCTTGGGGCGGAGGCGGTCCACGGCCCCCTCCTCGAGCGCGGCGTCGAGGTCGGCGCGGCTGCGGAGGCGGCCCTCGCGGCGGTAGCGCCGCACGGCCTCGTCGAGGTAGACGTGCATGACGACGCCCGTCTCGGCCGCCAGCCCGGCCACGGCGATCAGCCCCACGGCGACGGCGACAGACAGGTTGTAGCCCAGCGCCCACAAGAGCCACACCGCGCCGATGACGGCGAACGGGAGCGGGACCATCAGGAGGAGGGCCTCCGTCGCGCTCCGGAAGTGGAGGAAGAGGAGGACGAAGATGAGGGCGAGCGTGAGCGGGATGAGCACGGCCAGCCGCTCGCCCGCCCGCTCCAGGTACTCGTACTGCCCGCTCCACCGAACCGAGTAGCCCGGCGGGAGGTCCACCTGCTCGGCGACGGCCGCGCGGGCGCGCTGGACGTACGAGCCCACGTCGGCCTCCTCGTCGAGGTCGACGTAGACCCAGGCGTTCGGGCGCGCGTTCTCGGAGCGGATCATCGCCGGCCCGTCGACGAACCGGAACGTGGCGAGCTCGCCGAGGGGCACCTGGGCACCCGAGGGGATGGGGACGAGCACCTGGCGGAGGGCTGGGAGGTCGCTCCGCAGCCCGCGCGGGTAGCGGACGAGCACGCCGTAGCGCTCCAGCCCCTCGACCGTCTCCGTCGCCACCACCCCACCGACGGCGGCGGCGAGGACGTCCTGCACGTCGCCGCTCGTGAGGCCGTAGCGCGCCGCGGCGAACCGGTCCACCTCGACGTCCAGGAACGAGCCGCCCAGGACGCGGTCGGCGTAGGCGCTCCGCGTCCCGTCCAGCGGGCGGAGGACCCGCTCGACCTCGCGGCCGAGGCGCTCCAGCACGGCGAGGTCCGGCCCCGCGATCTTGACGCCGACGGGCGTGCGGATCCCCGTCGCCAGCATGTCGATGCGCGTCTTGATGGGCATCGTCCACGCGTTCGTGAGGCCGGGGAAGCGGACGGCCGCGTCGAGCGCGCGGAGGAGGGAGTCGCGCGTGACGCCCTCGCGCCACTCGCGCTCGGGCCGAAGGACGACCGTCGTTTCGAGCATCGAGAGCGGCGCGGGGTCCGTCGCCGTCTCGGCCCGCCCGACCTTGCCGAAGACGCGCGCGACCTCGGGGAAGGAGGCGAGGATGCGGTCGGTGCGCTGGAGGATCTCCTTGGCGCCCTGCGACGAGACGCCCGGCAGCGTCGTCGGCATGTAGAGCAGGTCGCCCTCCCAGAGCGGCGGCATGAACTCGGTGCCGAGCTGGGGGAACGGGACGACCGTCCGCCCGAGGAGCGACCGCTGCACCGGGAGGAGGGTGACGAGGAGGAGGCCGACGCCGACGGCCAGGACCGCTTTCGGGTGCCGCAGGACGCCCCGGATGATCGGGCGGTAGAGGCGGAGGAAGAACTGTGAGAGGGGGTTCTCGCGCTCGCTCCGGATGCGGCCCCTGACGAACGTCACCATCAGCGCCGGCACGAGCGTGACGGCGAGGACCGAGGCCGCCGCCATCGCGAACGTCTTGGTCAACGCGAGCGGCCGGAACATCCGCCCCTCAACCTCGCCCAACGCGAACACCGGGAGGAACGAGACCGTGACGACGAGGAGCGAGAAGAACAGGCTCGGCCCCACCTCCTTCGCCGCCTCGACCACGGCGCGGATGCGTTCGCGCTCCGGCAGGGGGGCGCGCGGCGCCCCGTCGCTCGCCCGCCGCAGCCGCTCCAGGTGCTTGTGCGCGTTCTCGACCATCACGAGGCTCGCGTCCACCATCACGCCGATGGCGATCGCGATCCCGCCGAGGCTCATGATGTTGGCGTTGATGCCGAGCCCGTACATCGCGCCGAGCGCGACCAGGATGCCGACGGGGATCGTCACGAGCGCCACGAACGCGCTGCGCACGTGGAGCAGGAACGCGAGCACGATGAGCGCCACGACGAGCAGCTCCTCCCAGAGCTTTGTCGTGAGCGTCTCGACGGCCGCGCCGATGAGCGCGCTCCGGTCGTACTCGGTCACCACCTCGACGCCCGGTGGGAGGCCCGGGGCCAGCTCGGCCAGCCGCCCCTTCACGCGGTCGATGACGGCCTGGGCGTTCTCCCCCTGCCGCATCACGACGATGCCGCCCACCACCTCGCCCTCGCCGTTCACGTCGGCGATGCCGCGGCGGATCTCGGGGCCGAGCGCGACGGTCGCCACATCGCCGATGGTCACGGCCACGCCGCCCTCGGCGCGGAGGACGACGGCACGAATGTCGTCGAGGCCGCGGAGGTAGCCTCGGCCGCGGACGACGTACTCGCGCTCGCCCAACTCCAGCAGCCGCCCGCCGACGTCCTGGTTCGAGCGGCGGAGCGCCTCGGTGACGCGGCCGAGGGGGACGCCGTAGGCCGCGAGCCGCTGGGGGTCAACGGTCACTTGGTACTGCTTCTCGAACCCGCCGATCGTGGCCACCTCGCTCACGCCCTCGACGGCCTGCAGCTCGTACTTCAGGAAGAAGTCCTGGACGCTTCGGAGCTGCGCCAGGTCGTAGGTGCCGGTCGTGTCGCGGAGGCTGTACTGGTAGACCCAGCCCACGCCCGTCGCGTCCGGGCCGATCGCGGGCGTGAGGCCGGCCGGGAGCCGGTCCTGCACCTGCGAGAGGTACTCGAGCACGCGGCTCCGCGCCCAATAGAGATCCGTCCCGTCCTCGAAAATCACGTAGACGAAGCTGGTCCCGACCATCGAATAGCCGCGGACGGTCTCGGCGAAGGGGACCGACAGGAGCGCCGTCGCGAGGGGGTACGTCACCTGCTCCTCGACGATCTGCGGCCCCAGGCCAGGGACCTCCGTCCGCACGATCACCTGCACATCGGAGAGGTCCGGGATCGCGTCGACGGGCGTCCGGAGCGTCGCCCACAGCCCGCCAGCAGCGACGAGGACCGTCAGGACGCCGACGAGCAGCCGGTTGCGCGCGCTCCAGTCGATGAGGCGTTCGAGCATGCGTCAGTTGGTGTGGCCGCGGAGGCGGTCGTAGGCGGCGACCTGCGCCTCGGTCAGCACGTCACGCATGGCGAGGTGGGCCCGGAGGTGGGCGGCGCGGAGCCGGCCTCGGAGGAGCCCGCTCTCCTCGGTGATGGCGTCCACGAGCGCGGCGTCGGCGCGGCCCTGGGCGAACACGTCGTCGAGCGCCCGCTCATTGGCGACGATTCGGTCGCCGAGGTCGCGGGCTTCAGCGAGCATGGCGGCGCGGATGGCCTCCGCCGCGGCACGTTGCTCGTCGCTGAGGCCGAGGCTGTCGGCGAGCTCGAGGACGTGGAGCGGGCCGGGGTAGGAATGCAGCTCCGCCGGCTTCGCGAGTCCCATCCCCTGCCCTTCGAGCAGGCCCTCCACCTCCTCGGCCGTGAGGCCGGTGGGGACGGCGAGGGCGTCGGCACCCACTTGGGCTTCGCCGTGATGCCCGTCGTGGTGCTGCGCAGGGGCGGGGGCAGCCGCTCCCAAAACCACAAGCGCCAACAACGTCATCCTGAGTGGAGCGAAGGATCTAGCCCGGGGTTGACGGAGGCCGCATCGAGCCACCGTCTCCTCGGGAGTGGATCCTTCGCTGGCGGTCAGGACGACAGGGAGGGAGGGGGGAGAGGCAGGCATGGCTACTCGTCGGGTGGGGTGGAGGGGGTTGCGTCGTGGCTAGAGGCGGTCATGGCACCGACGGCGGCGGCGAGGCGGGCCTCGGAGTCGAGGAGGAACTGAGCGCTCGTGACCACGCGAGCGCCGACGACGAGCCCGTCGAGCACCTGCACTCGGCCGTCCGCCTCCTCGCCGAGGACGACCGGCTGCGGCCGGAACCGGCCCTCGCCCTCGGCCACGAGCGCGACGGCCCCGGTGCCCGTCCGGAGGACGGCGTCGGACGGGACGAGCGGGACGGCCTCGGCGAGCGGGCCGTAGAGGGTGACCGTGGCATACATCCCTGGCTTGAGCCTCCCTCCGGGGTTCGGAACGGTCACGCGAGCGGTGCCGGTGCGGAGGGCGGGGTCGAGCGTGTCGTAGACGTAGTCGACGCGGCCGGTGCGGGTCTCGCCCGGTGCGCTCGGGAGCGCGATCTCGGCGCGCACGCCGGGGCGCACCCAGCCGAGGTCCCCCTCCGGCACGGCCGCCTGGATCCACACGCTGCCGAGGTCGACGATCTCCATGAGCGGCTGGCCCGGCGTCGCCTGCATTCCCTCGACGGCCCGCTTCTCGACGACGGTTCCCGAGGCAGGGGCGTAGAGCGTGAGCGTCCGCTGCACCTCGCCCATGGCCTCCAGGCGCGCGATCTGCTCCTGCGAGATGTCGTAGAGCCGGAGGCGCGTCCGCGCGGCCTCGACGAGGCGGTCGGCCTCGGGCCCGCCGCCTAGGAGAGCGCGGTTGCGCAGGGCGAGGAGGTACTCCTGCTGCGTCGCCACGAGGTCGGGCGCGTAGAGCGCGAGGAGGGGCTGCCCCCGCCGCACGCGCTGGCCCTCGACCGCGACGAACAGCTCTTCGACCCAGCCGCCCACCTTGAGCGTCACCACCGTCCGGGCGGCGTCGTCGGCCTCGACGGTGCCCGTCGTGCGGAGCGTCCGCTCCAGCGTCCCGAGGGTCACCTCGGCCGTGCGCACGCCCATGTTCTGGAGCGTGACGGGGTCGACCTCGACCGTCCCGGGCGCGGCGCCGGAGACGAGCACGGGCTGGAGGTCCATCCCGCAGACCGGGCACGGCCCCGGCTCGTCACGGACGATCCACGGGTGCATGCCCGACTGATAGACGATCCCGTCGCCGTCGAGGTCGGCGGCGGCGAGGCCGCCCTGGGCCGCGGGCGAGGTGTGGGGAGCGGCGGTGGGCTCGGGGTCGTCCCCGCCACACGCCGCGAGGGCGAGCGCGGGGACGAGGAGGAGGGCGGAGCGAGTCGTCATGGCTGGGGGGCGAGGTCGTAGAGCGACGGCACGCCGAGGGCGCGGGCGAGGCGGGCGAGCGCGGTGAGGTAGCGGGCCTCGGTCTCGGCCTCGGCGACGCGCAGCTCGAAGCGGGTGCGCTCGGCGTCGAGGAGCGCGAGGAAGTCGGCCTGCCCCGTGGTGTAGGCGGCGAGCGTGGACTCGACGGTCGTTTCGGCCTGGGGGAGCAGCTGCCTCCGATAGCGGAGGAGCGCGTCGCGCTCGTGGTGGGCGTGGTGGAGGTGCGCCTCCACGTGCGTCGTGATGGCCGTCGTCAGGGCCTCCTGCTGCGTCTCGACCTGCGCGGCGCGGAGGCGCGCGGCCTCGATGCGGGCGCGGCGGCTGGCCTGGTCCAGGGGCACCCGCACCGTGACGCCGAGGCCGACGGCGTCGCGGCCGTCGGCCGTCGCGGGGAGGTCGGCGTCGGCGATGTCGAAGTAGGTGGCGTGGACGCCGACCTCCGGGTATCGCGCGATCTCGGATAGGGCCTCTTCCGCTGCGGCCTGGCGCGCGGCGGCCTCCAACACGGCCGTCTCGGGACGGAGGCGGAGCGCGCGCGCGACGAGCGCCGAGTCGGCCAGCGGCGCCTCCGCCGGTGCGGCGGCGACTGGCTGTCCGGGGAGCGCGGGGTGGTCGAGGAGTCGGGCGAGCGTCGCCCGTGCCAGGCGGCCCTCGGCGTCGAGGGTAGAGAGGCGGGCGTCGAGGCGGCCGGCTTCGAGCTGGACACGGAGGATGGCGGCCTGGGGGCCGCGGCCCACCTCGTAGCGGACGGCCGCGGCCTCGGCGAAGGCGTCCAGCCGCGCCCGGTAGTCGCGGACGAGGGCATCGACGGCCTGGACGCGGGCGAGGGCGATGTAGGCCTCCTGGGCCTCCAGGGCGAGCTCGGCCGCGAGCACCCCGGCCTCGGCCTCCACGACCCCGGCCTCGGCCTCCGCTACGGCGCGGCGGC
>JAWWCA010000047.1:0-18993 GCA_033720695.1 Rubricoccaceae bacterium | reverse complement strand
GCGCCGGTGCTGGTGCCCCCGCCGGTGAGGCGGAGCGTCCCCGAGGCGAGGTCGAGGACGCCGCTACTCTCGAGGGTGAGCCCGACGCCCAGCGGGTCGTCGAAGCCGCCCAGCACCACGAGCCCTCCGGTCACGCGGAGGACGCCTTCGTTGACGACGCGGCTCGGGCCGCCCGCCGACGGGTCGAAGAGGACGGAGGCCCCGTCGGCGTCGTCGATGTCGAGCGTCGCCTCCGGCGCAATCACGAGGTCCGCCCCCGAGAGGAACAGCCGTGTGTTCGCGCCCTCCCCGCCGAAGACGGAGGCGCCTTCGAGGCGGAGCGCTCGGTCACGGAGGCCGAGGGCGGTGCCGGAGAGGAGCGCACCGCCCGCGGCCGTCACGGTCCCGTCGCCGAGGAGCTGGCCCGAGCGCCACGTAAACAGGCCTCCGACCGAGACGTCGCCATCGCCGGAGACCGTCCGCCCGGTGTGCGTGAAGTCGCCGGAGATGGTGAGGGCCTGCCCGTTCAGGTCGAGCCCGCCCTCGACGAGCAGGGTGAGGGCCGCCACGGTCACGGGCGCCGTGAGCTGCGGCGCGCCGAACCCGACCGTCGCGGTATCCTCGGGCCCGGGGACGCCCACGGGGTCCCAGTTCTCGGGCGTCGACCACAGACCGTCCTCGCCTGCCCCGGTCCACGTGTAGTTCACGGCACCGCCCGGGTCCACGACCGTGAGAACGAGGGCCGTGGGGGTGTAGGTCGGCTCGACGGTCAGGCCGCCGGGGATGAACCCGACATCGAGCGCGGCGAAGACGCCCGTGCGCTCGGTGTAGGTGAGGACGGTGTAGCTCTCCCCGACCGGCGGGACGTAGCCGCCGAAGGCCACGCGGAGGGTGCCGTCGAGCGCCACGGCGTCCGCCACCGCGAGCTGGCTGTACTCCGTGCCGGGAAGGCTCCCCTCGACCCGCACGTCGTAGAGCGCGTCGGCCCCGATGCTGAGCGTGTTCTGGAGCTGGCTGTTCGTCTCGGACGGCACCACGACGAGCTGCCCCGTCTCGACGTCCAGCGCCGCCTCGAACGTCGTCACGGCGTCGAGGGTGAGCGAGAGCACGCTCGCGGCCATCCGGACCGTCCCCGCACCTGTGACGGCGCCGTCGAGGAGGTGGTTGGCCCCGGCCAGCACAAGCTCTGCGCCCGCGCCGATGTCGAAGGTCCCGCCCGTGGTGCTGGAGGTCTCGAGCGTAAACCCGTCGGCCTCCACCACCGTCAGGCCGTCGTTGAGGAAGCCGATGGTGCTCGTCACCTGCCCCCCGAGGAGCCGGAGTTCGCCGCCGTCCCCGACACGCAGCAACCCGCCGTTGCCACCCACGAGCAGCGGGCCCGCGCCCGCGTCGAGGTCGAGCGCCCCGCCGGCGCCGACGGAGAGCGTCCCGCCGGTGTTGATGAAGACCTCGTCCGCGTCGTCGCCGTCGGTCGCGAGGGAGGCTTGCCCGGCCAGGACCACGGCCCGCCCTTCGAGGAAGAGCCGGTCGGGGTCGAGGGTGGCCGGCCCCTCCGCGGTCACGGTGCCGCCGCCAGCGAACGCGCCCTCGTCGCGCCAGGCGAAGGCGCCGGTGACCAGGAGGTCGTTCGTGCCCTCGAGCCGCCCCGCGCCTTCGAGGGTGAAGCCCGCGACGGTCGCGGTCACGTCGAGCGTGATGGGGGGCTGGCCGGTGCCGAGGTGCCGGGCGGTGTCTTCGGGTCCGGGGACGCCCTGGGGGCTCCAGTTCTCGGGCGTCGACCACAGGCCGTCCTCACCCGCGCCGGTCCAGGTGTAGTCCACGCCCCCGCCATCGCCTTCGACCATGAGGACGAGGGCGGTGGGGGTGTAGGTCGGGACGAGGGTGAGGCCGCCGCCGAGGTCGCACCCCACGCACTCCGCGAACGTGCCGGTGCGCCCCTCGTAGAGGAGGACGCTGTACTGGTCGCCCACCGACGGCGTGTATCCGTCTTCGAGCGCGACCGCGAGGATCCCGGCAAGCTCGGCTGCCCCCGGCACGAGGAACTGGTCGTGCTCGGTCCCGGGCGTGGTCCCCCCCAGCTCCACCTCGAACGCGGCCTCCGTCTCGAAGGAAAATCCAGCGCCGCCCGCGCTGAGCGAGCCCGGCCCCGGGTTGAGCCCCGGCGCGACGACGCCGGTGTTGGAGAACCGCGCGAGGTCGTTGGGGGCGACGGTCCCTTCGCCCTCGATCCGGCCCGTGTTCGCCGCGCCATCGACGCGGAGCGTAGCGCCTGCGAGGGCGCGAAGCGTGCCGGTGTTGGCGAAGAGGAGGTCCGCCCCCAGATCGGTGATGGGGTCCGTTGCCGTATCCACGAGGAGGGTGCCGTCGTTGACGAACGTGCCCCCGTCGGAATCGGAGAAGACCTGGGCCCCCGAGAGCGTCGCCGTCGCGGCCGCCTCGACCGTCACGGTGGCCCCGTTGACGATATCCACGCTGCCCGACCCGGGGCCGCCCCCCTCGATGGTGGCCGTCCCGGCGAAGCGGAGATCCGTTGCATCGAGGGTGGGCTGGCCGTCGGCGTGGGAGACGGTGACGCCGTTGCTCGCGATCAGCACACCCCCGCCGTTCAGGGTCCCGTCCAGCCAGAGCAGATCGCCTCCGAGCGGGACGGTGTTCGGGATGGTGACGGTGCCCCCGAGGACGATGAGGTCGGTGTCGAAGCCGGTGCCGCCCCGCGCGACGGGCGAGGGGTCGAAGAGCACCGTGCCACCGAGGACGAGGACGTCCCCGTCCCCGACGTAGGCCCCGAAGAGCGCGTGGTCGCCGTCGAGGCCGAGCGCGACCCCAGGCAGGACCTCGGTGCTGGTCCCGCCGTTGCTGACGCCCCCGCCCCGGAGGTCCAGCCCCCCGCCGAATACGCTCAGCGCGCCGTCGTTCTCGAATCGCACGGTCACGGTGAGCCCCCCGACGCCGGTCTTCCGAACCGTCCCGCTGGCGACGATGCGATCGGTCGTGCCGCCCCCGTCGAGGTCCTCGATGCGGAGGGTCTGCCCGACCGGCACGTCGGCCGCGAGCGTCGCACCGGCCGCGACCTCCAGCACGGCGCCGTTTTCGAACCCGATCCGGTCGGCGTCCTTCCCGTCCACGACGATGGCGTTCGTGGCGCCTCGCACGCCGAGGCGGCGGCCCGAGAGCACGACGTCGTCGGGATCGACGGTGAGCGCGCCCGCCACGGTCACCGGGTTCGCTCCCTCGATGCGGCCCTGTCCGCTCCACGCGAGGTCGCCCGCAAGGGTGAGGGCGCCGCCGCCGCCGAGCACGCCGGTATCCGCGATGGCGAGGTCGCCCTGGAAGGCCGAGGCCTGCGCGATGTCGAGACGCCCCCCCGTCACTGCCACGGATGGCGTGACCACGGTCACGCCATCCAGGGTGAGCACCCCGCCTTCGATGGAGACATCGCCGTCGCCGGTCAGGGAGACGGCCCCCGACAGAAAGAAGGTGCCGCTGACGAACGCGAGCTCGGCGCCCGCCGCCACGGCATAGCTCCCGCCGCCTTCACCGAGCCGCGCCGGATCGCCCCGCATGGCGCCCTGGCCTCCGACCCCGAAGGCGAGGCGCCCCTCCGCGATGGCGACGAATCCGCCGTTGACGACGTTGACGCCGCTGAAGAGGACTTCGCCCGCCCCGGTCTTGGAGAGCGTCTCACCGGGGCCGACTTGGAGGACCTCGAAGCCCGCTCCGTCGGCGTCGAGGATCTCGAGCATCTCGCCGTCCGGCACGTCCACCGTGGCGGGGGCAAACAGCACCACCGTGGCGCCGCCCGAGAGCTCCAGTCGATTGCCTGCCTTCAGCGTCCCCGAGAACGAGACCGTGCCATCGAAGACGAGCGCGCCCGCGTCGAGGGCGAGGACGTCCGGCGTGATCTGGCTGCCGTCGCCGGTGACCTGCACGGTGCGGTCGCCCTCGATCCGGCCCGTGCCGCTCCACGAGAGCGCCCCTCCGACGACGAGGTTGCCCGTCCCGGCGATCCCGCCGTCCGAGATCGTGAGGTTGTTCACGGCCTGGTCGGTCGTGAGCACGGCGAGGGGGCCCTCCGCGATGATGGCGCTGTCGGCCGGTCCTGGGACGCCGACGGGGCTCCAGTTGCCGGGCGTGGTCCAGTCGTCGTCGTCGGGGTCGGCGCCCGTCCACGTGTACTCGGTGGGAGCATTGGGGTCGAAAACAGTCAGAATGAGCGCCGTTGGGGTGTAGGTCGTATCGACGTCGAGTCCACCTTGTATGAAGCCGACATCGAGCTCGTCAAAAATCCCGGTGCGCCCGGTGTAGGTGAGGACGGAATAGGTTTCTCCCACCGACGGCGTGTAGCCGCCGAACGACACGCGCAGTGTACCCGCGAGGTCAACCGCATCATCCACCGCAAGCTGGCTGTACTCCGTGCCGGGCGTTGTGCCCTGCACAGACACGTCGAAGAGCACAGCCGAACCGATTGTCAGCGTGTTCTGAAGCTGGCTGTTCGACTCGCCGCTCCCTACGACGAATTGACCCACCTCTACGTCAAGCGATGCCTCGAACTGGGTCACACTGCCAAGCTCTAGACGTAGTGCATTCTCTATGACCCTCACTGCACCAGAGCCCGTCACCGCGGCACCTTGCCAGAAGTGAGTACCTCCCGTCAGAACAAGCCCGGCGCCTCCTTCTACGAAAAACTCCCCGGCATTGATACTGACCGTCCCCAACCCCAGCCCCAGCGTGGCACCGGTATTGACCTCCACCACCCCGTCGTTTAGCAAGGCGATCGATTGGATGACAGCCTCACCACTTTCGAGCCGCAAAACACCGCCCGGATCAATCTCAAGGGTAGCTCCATTTCCATCAATCACCAGGTCGCCAGCGCTCGCTTCCACATCGAGACTTCCACCTGTGCCTACCGTGAGCGATGCTGGATTCCCCCCTCCTGTGAAGACGAAGATCTCGTCGCCGTCTAACCCATCCGTGATGACTAAAGTCTGCCCGGCCAGCACCACTTGACGCTCGTTTACCAAAAGAAAGTCCGGCTCGATGGTGGCCGCTCCCTCAGAGACAACCAAACCCGAGCCCGTGAACTGCCCCGAATCGCTCCAGGTGAGGTCGTTCGTTATCGTGAGATCACCTGTTCCAGCGAGTTCACCGTCACCCTGGAGAAGGAACTCCGCGACCGTGGCATTGACGTTGAGGTCGATAGCGGGCTGTCCGGTGCCGAGGTGGCGTGCGGCGTCCTCGGATCCGGGCACGCCGACGGGGCTCCAGTTCTCAGGCGTCGTCCAGAGGGCGTCCTCCCCGGCGCCCGTCCACGTGTAGGTCTGCGGCCCCACGGCCTCGACCGTGAGCGTGAGCGCGGTCGGGCCGTAGCTCGGGACGAGCTGGAGGCCGCCGCCGAGGTCGCACCCCACGCACTCGGCGAACGTGCCCTGCCGCTCCGTGTAGGTGAGCACCTCGAACTGGTCCCCAAGCGACGGCTGAAACCCGCTCAGAAGCAGGACGCGGAGGGCGCCGTCGAGCGAGACGGGGCCCTGCACGTCCAGCACGTCAAATTCCTCGCCCGCCCCGGTCCCCTCCAAGCCGATCCCCAACGAGCCGTTGCCGTCGAACGGAAAGCCGGCGATGGCGTCGGGGAGGATGGTGAACACAGCCACGCCACCCAGCCCCGGCCCGATCTCTCCGCTGTTGGTGAGCTGTGTCGTCCCGGAGAGATCGAGCAGGCCGCTCCCCCCCACGATCCCGAGGTTGACAACGGAACCGCCCTGCTCCAGCGTCCCCTGCTGCACGTCGAGCGCGCCGGTGACGACGAGATCGATGCCGCTCGTGACGGTGCCTGGCCCCACGGCGTTGACGAGCCCGCCGACGCGCAGGACCGGGCTCGCTCCCACCCCACCGCCGTCCTGCAGGGTGAGGAGGCCGTTGACGCCAATGTCGAGGTCGAGCGTGGCCTCCTCCGCGACCACCAGCTCGGCTCCGCCCCGGAAGGAAATGAGACCGGAATTAGCGTCCGGCACGGAGAGAGTCGAGGAGGCCCCCAGGTGGAGACGGCGGCCGGTGATCGGGAGCAGTTGTGGTTGGATCGTGGCCCCGCCATTGGCGAAGACCGATGCCAGCCCCTCTACATCGCCATTGATCTCCGCCCCCTCCTGCCAGAACAGCTCGCCCCCGATGGTCAGGTCGCCGCTTCCGGTGAGCGTCCCGCGGTTGACCCCGGCGCCACGCAGGAGCACGTCGCCCTGCACCTCGCTCGGCGTCAGCACCCGGGCTGTCCCGCCAGCCACGTCCAGCAGGGGCGTGAAGGCGGTCACCCCGTCCATCTCGAGGACGCCCTGAGTCAGCTGAACCGTGCCGGTGCCCGAGGCGTCGAGGGAGGCCGTGAGCCGGGTGTAGCCATCGAGCGTGAGGACGACGGCGGTCCCATCAGCGAGCGTGAGCGAGCCCGCGAACGTGCTCTCGCTTCCCGTGCCCGACCCGGAGGCCCCGGGCACGAGCTGCCCCTCGACCACCTCAACGGCGCCGTCGAACGAGGCGCGGAGATCTGTAAGGAGCGCAGATCCTGCGCCTGTCTTCCGAAGCGTTCCTCCGCTCTCGACGGTCACATTGGCCGTGGTCTGAGGCCCGTCCACGTCCACGATGACGAGTTGCTGCTGATCGTCTGCATCGAGCACGAGCACGGCGCCGCTTCCAACGTCGAGGACCGAGGACCCGGAGACCTCGAGCCTCGGGCCGCCGTCCGCAGCGTTGAAGACAGCAGCCCCCTCAAAACGGAGCCGCGACTCGTCGAGTGCAAGCAGTCCGCTCAGCGTCGCTTCGTCCTCGGCCGTGACCCCTTGGGCGTTGCCGATGGTGCCGCCGGACCAGTTCAGCGTGTTCACTACCGTGAGAGAGCTCACGCCCTCGAGTCCGCCCCCGGAGAGGTCGAGTTGACCCACGACCACGTCGGTGCCTACAGTGACGCTCGGGCCGGACGCGATGACGGCGGTGTCCTCAAGGCCCGGCACGCCCTCGGGGCTCCAGTTCCCGGGCGTCGTCCAGAGGGCGTCCTCCCCGGCGCCCGTCCACGTGTAGGTCTGCGGCCCCACGGCCTCGACCGTGAGCGTGAGCGCGGTCGGGCCGTAGCTCGGGACGAGCTGGAGGCCGCCGCCGAGGTCACACCCCACGCACTCGGCGAACGTGCCCGTGGCGCTCTCGTAGGTGAGCACGTCGAACGCCTGCCCGAGCGCGGGCTCGAACCCGCGAATGAGGCTCACGTTGAGGGTGCCGTCGAGGGTGACGTTGCCCGTGACGGCGAACTGGTCGTGCTCGCTGCCCGGCGTGGTGCCAGCCAGCTCGACGGCCAGCCGGGCCGACGAGTCGAAGGGGAAGGCGAAGTTGCCCGGCTCGAAGGAGAAGATGGCGGGCGCGTCTGGGAACAGGCCCGGGCCCGGGGCCACCGTGCCCGCGTTCGCGAGGGCCCCGTTGGCGAACACGAACGCGCGGCCGCCGAGGGTGCCGCCGCTGAGCACGGTCAGCGGGTTCTGCAGAGAGGTCGAGGTCTCGAACAGCACGGTCCCGCCGTCCACCTCCAGCGCGGGCTCGAACGTGAGAGCGCCCTCGGGCTCCTGACCATCCCGGGCCGTGAGCAGGTTCACCCGGAGCGTCCCGCCCGCCGCCCGCACGGTCCCTCCAGAACCGAAGTACGGCCCCCCGCTCACCCACTCGCCGCCTTCGACGGCGAACGTGCCATCGCTGGTGAGGCTCGCGTTGGAGAACCCTCCGCCGCTCACGGTCAGGGAGCTGTTGCTCCCGATGCTGATGGGGCCGAAGGCCTCGACCGGGACCCCGATGGCGAGGTCGCTGAAGCCGAACACCGTCAGGCCGCCCAGCACGCCGACCGTGCCGTCCGCCCCGAGCGGCGTGATCGAAAAGGACCCCTCGGTGGACTCGAGGGACCCCTCCACGCCGATCTCCAGCCGCCCCCCGCTCCCGATGGCGAGGTCGCTGCCGCTCCGGCTCTCCTCGGTCGCCCCCTCGCCTCTGAAGTTGCCGAAGACGGTCGTGACGTTCTCGAGGAGGAGGGTGCGCCCGCTCAGCACGAGGCCGCTGCTGCTGATCTCGGCGTCGTCGAGCACCCGGATGCGTCCGGTGCCCCCGAGCGTCCCGCCCGTCCAACTGAAAAACCCCAGGACGTCGAGGTTGCTGCCTCCGCCGACCGAGCCGGCCTGCATGAAGAGGGCCCCGACGACGAACGGCGCGTCGAGGATGGCCGTCGGGCCGCCGTTGAGGATGGCGGTGTCGGTCGAACCGGGCACGGCGCCGCAGTCCCAGTTCTCGGCGTTCGACCAGTTGTCGTCGCCGGCCCCGCCTAGCCAGGTACAGGTGAGAGGCTGCGCGCGCGCAGGGATCGCCGCCGCGAGCGCACTGCAGAGCAAGAGGGCGGAGACGGACCAGATGCGCATGCCGACAGAGTTCACCGTGCTGCTTGAGGCTCAGTAGGATAGGGAATCCGATTCAATTGGCGTCCCTGCCTCAGCAACCCATGGCAGAGACGCGATAGGGCTCAGAGACCCCAGGCCAAGCCGGCGCCCACGTCGAACCCCTGGAGGTCGCCGACGGTGCCGCCCACGCGCCCGTTCAGCCAGAGGCCCGGCGCCACCTGCACCTCGGGCACCACGCCGACGTCGAACAGCGTCTTCGCCGAGAACACCTCGCTCTCCTCGTAGTAGCGCCCCTGGGCCCGGACGCCGAAGCGCAGCCGGTCGCCGAAGCGGAACCGGGCGTGCCCGAGGAGGCGGCCCTGCGTGGGCACGGTGGCGTCGGGGCCGAGGAGGGCGAGCGTCTCGGGGGGGATGCTCGTCTCCCCTCGGACGCGGGCGCGGCCGAGGAGCTGGACGTCGTGCCCGCCGAGGCCGGCGGTCCACTGCGCCGTCACCATGAAGGCGTCGCCCGTGGTGTACGCGAAGCCCTCGAACGTGTCCTCGCTGTAGACGACGTAGGTGGCATCGAGGGCGACGGTGGAGGCCGCGCCGAGACGAGCGTCGAACCCGGCCGAGAGGAGGACCTCGTCCCCCGGGTCGTACTCGGCGTCGCTGAGCCTGCTCGGCTCGAACGGCCCGCGGTACTGGTACGAGGCCCCCACGCCCACGGCGAGCCCGCTGGATACGGGGAACGCGATGGTGAGGCCGGGGGCCACGTTGTACCCCTGCCCGAGCGTCGGGAGGCGGAAGCCGTAGAACGCCTGCCCGATGAGGAAGGCGGTCTCAGCCTCCTGCGGCGTCGCCCCCTCCACGCCGGTCGGGAGGTTGACGGAGAGGCTGGCGACAGCGCTGGTCCCCCCGAAGGTCTGCTGAAAGCTGAGGGCCGCCTGCGTGTCGGCGTAGCCGAAGTACGAGGCCTGGTCGGCGCCGTCGGCCGACACGAACGAGGCGCGGACGCCGAGGGAGAGCGCGCGGGTGAGGGAGAAGGACGTGGTGAAGGGGACGCTGAGCACCGCGAGGTCGACGTCGTCATCGTCGTACTGCTGGTAGACGGCGCCGGCCGTAAACCGCATCGGAGAGGCCACCGCTGCCGGGGCGCCCTCGACGTAGAACGGGGCGCTGCCCTCGTCCGCTGGCTGCGCCTGCGGCGCGGCGGGGAGCCCGAGAGACAGGGCCGAGACAACGCAGAGAAGGAGGATGCGGAACATGGATCAACGGTGGAGCCCGCCGAGGAGGCGGCCTAGCGGATGACGGAGAGCTTCCCGGTCGCCACGAAGGCGCCGGCCCGGAGGCGGTAGACGTAGACCCCGCTGGCGACGCTCGCCTCCCACGTCGCCTCGTGGCGCCCGCCGTCTTGCTCCTCGTCGACGAGCAGGGCGATCCGGCGCCCGAGGAGGTCGTACACGGCCAGCGTCACCGGCCCGCGCTCCGCGAGTTGGTAGGGGATCACCGCGGCGCCGTGCGCAGGGTTGGGGAAGGCTGGCAGGAGGGCGTCGGCGAGCGGGACGAGCGGGACGCCCTGGCTGGCCGTCTGCGCGAACGCCTCCGTCCCCACAATGACGCGGAGCCGGCGGACCGGCGCCTCGGACGTGAGGCGGAGACGAATCCCCTCCGGGTCTGACGGGAGGGCCGTCGCGCGGTCGAGGTCCAGCACGTGGACGCCGTACCCGTCCGGCCGCTCACCGAGGTCGAGGAGGCGGAGGCCCACGTCGAGAGGGCCCAGGCGGAGGAGGTCCGCAGGGGCGGCCACCTCCACTTCCCAGGCCGCGCCCGCTCGGCCGGCGGGCCGGACGCTCCGTGCCAGCTGGCGCCCCTCCTCCATCACGCTCAGCCGGAGGTGCGCGCCTGGCGGCGGCGGCTCGGTCCAGTCGAGCCGGTCGAGGCCCTTGGCGGCGCCCTCGGCGAAGCCGAGGTAGTTGTGGGTGTCGCGGAGCGAGCCGGAAGGACCTGCGGCGACGGCCTGGAGGCGGAGCTGGTAGCCCACGGCCTCGGCGTGCGCCGACCCCCGGCTCCCGTCCGCCGACGACGGCGGCACCGTCACCGCCACCGCCGACCCCGTCCGGTTCTCCACGAAGTACCCCGCCCACGGCGCCAGCACCGCTTGCTCGAACACGTACTCCACGCCGTCCCAGGCCACCGGGTCGCCCACCCCCTCGGTGCCGCCGACGTCGGCCCACGCCACCGGGAACGCGAACGGGCTCCCGATCTGGTTCCACCCCGGAGACAGCGACAAGCTCATCGGGCCCGAGCCGTCCACCGACTGCCCGGACTCCACGTCGAACGAGGAGCCGTTGCGGGTGGCGAGCCAGAAGGCCGTCCCCGGCGTGAGGGCGGCACCGAGGTCGGGGAACTCGGCGTAGCGCCCGGGGCCGGGCTCCCACCGGAGCAGCCGCCAGTCGGCGGGGTCGTAGGGCCCGTAGTCGTCCTCGAAGGCGGCGGCGGGGTCGGGGTCGTCGAGGTCGACGGGGACCGAGACCATGCGGTAGGTGCCGTCCGGCGGCGGCGGGGCCTCGCTCATGGCCGACGGCACCGCGACGCGGAGGTGCGCGGGGGCCTGCTGCGGGTTGACGTCGGGGAAGGTGACCGTCGTCTCGCCGTCGGTGAGGGAGACGTGGTAGTCGATGCCGCGGAGGGTGACGGCGTCGGCCGGGAGGTCGGCCGCGTAGACCCCGGCCTCCGACACGAGCGGGACGGAGGCGTAGCTCGTGGCGCCTCCTCTCCGGTAGAACAGCTCCCCCTCGGTGGGCTCGAACCCCTGGACCGTGATCTCGACCCCGGCCCCATCCCCCGCCTGCGGCTCGCTGTCCACCTCCACGAGCACCGCCTCCTCCGTGACCGTCACGGACACGGAGCCCTCGTCGGTGCCGCCCCGGCCGTCGCCGACGACGTACGTGAAGGCGTCGATCCCGACGAACCCGATCGCGGGGAGGTACTCGGCCTCGTCGCCGACGATCGTGGCCGTCCCGCTCTCCGGGGACCCGAGGTCGACGAGGCTGAGGGGGTCCCCGTTCGCGTCGGTGTCGTTGGCGAGCACGTCGATGCGCACCGGCACCCCCGTCACCGTCTGCGCCACGTCGTCGATGGCCTCGGGGGCCTGGTTCACCTCGCTCTGCACGACGAGCTGGATGGTGGCGACGGTGGTGAGGGGCGGCGTGCCGTCGTCCGTCGCCGTGAACGTGACGTCGTGCGAGCCGATCTGGCCGGCCACGGGATTGAACGTGACGTCGACGACGGCCGGGTTGCCGGGCGTGACGTCGGCGGAGAAGTTGTCGAGCCCACCGGCGTCGACGGCGATCTCTGTCGTCTGGCCGATCTCGGGGCTGAGGAAGGAGAACGCGCGCGTGAAGGTCCCCCCGGCCGGGACGGTGAAGCGCTCGCCGTCCGAGAACCCGCTCGCGACGGGGGGCACGTTGCTCGTGCCGCCGCCGGTGTTGAAGCAGAACTGCGTGTCGTCGAGGAAGCTGACGCCGTCGGCGACGCCGCCGGGGCCGTCGTAGTCGACGCCCTCGTGGTCGAAGCGCCCGACGAGGAAGAAGCTCTCGCCGTCGCCGGCGTTGGCGCCGACGGTCGAGGGGGTGCCGCCGAAGCCGCCGGTCCCGCCGGAGGCGTTGCCCGTGGTCCACTGCATGTCGCCGTAGGCGAGGCAGGCGTTGTTGCCGCCCGGCAGCACGGGGCTGTCGGCGAGGACGACCTGGAAGGTGTTGACCTTGTCGCTGCTCTGGGAGAAGTAGCCGACGGCTTCCCAGTGGGCCACGAACACGGGGACGTCGTTGACCGTGGCCTGCTTGTAGTAGGCGAGGCCGCACTCGGCGCACCGGGTGTCGACGTCGGCCCAGAACGGGGCCACCATCGTGAAGTCGACGCTCGGGAAGCCGGTCGCGGTGAAGGTGGAGAAGCAGTCCAGGAAGGAGACGTTGCCGTTGTTGTTGACGCAGACGTCGTTGTAGGCGGCGCCGTAGAACTCGAACGTGAAGCCGAGCGGGACGAGCCCCGAGAAGAAGTCGTCGTTGGGCGGGAGCTCGGTCCACCCCCCCTCGCCGGGGAACGGGAAGAGGAGATCGGCGCCACCGCCGGATTGCGGGGGGGCCGGCGGTCGCGTGGGCGGCGCCGGGCCGGGCACTGCCTGCGCCTGCTTCCACTGGGCATACGCCTCGGACTCGGCAGCGGGAGGCGGCGCCCCCACCTGCGCTCGACTCGCAACAGGCGCGAGCGCGAGGCCCGCCAACACGAGGAGGGCGCCGATCGCGCGTGGGGTGCGGAGGGATACGATCATGAGTCCGTCCCGTGGCCGGGAGCTTCGCCCGTCCCCGTCGTCAGTTGCCACCGGCGGGCGGCGGCGGCGGGTCCGGGATGGGGTCGGAGGCCGGCGGCCCCCCGGGGCCGAGCGGGCCCTCGGCCGTGGGCTCCCGCGCCTCGTCGCTGGGCACGAAGTGGACGCCGATGTTCCGGTTGAGGTGGTCGAGCCGACTGCCGACCAGGTCCCCCCCCGGCGGCCCCCCACCCAGCTGGAAGCCGCCCCCCGGCTGGAAGCCCCACGGAAGGGAGAAGGGGGCGGTGGTCCGCGCCGCCGTCAGCGCCACGGACACGTCGCCGTCGAGCTCGGCCATCGCCGTCATCTCGCGCGCCTTCTGGGCGGCCTCGGCGAAGTCGGGGTCGATCTGGACGGCCTGGGTGTAGAACGCGGCGGCCTCGGCATAGCGGCCGGCGTCCTCCTCCAGGAGCCCGCGGCTGTAGGCGAGGAAGGCCTGGAGGCTCTCCGTCGGGACGCGCGCGAGCTCCTCCTCCTCCTCCTCGGTCAGCGTGACGCCGAGCTTGGCGAGGAGGTCGTAGACGATGGCCTTCTCGAGGGCGAAGAGGTCGGCCAGCGGGGCCCGCTGCGTGATGAGGTCGGGGAACTCCTCCCGCGGCCACTCCCACAGCGCCACGTCGGTCTGGAGCCGCTCGGCCTCGACGTCGAGCTCGCCGCCCACGATCCGCCCGCTCCGCAGCAGCATCCCCGCCCGCGGCGCCGTCGCCGCGTCGAAGGCGGCGCCGGACGAGAGCGAGAGCTCGTCGAGGAGCGCCTGGAGGCGGACGCGCTCGACCACGCGCACCCGCCCGAGCGCGACGAGGTCCACCGTGACCATCTCCGCCAGGCCGCGCGAGAGCGGCGCGTAGGTGGGGTCCTCGCCCTGGTAGGCGAGGGGGAAGACGGCGACGGCCTCCGTCACGCCCTCCGCGGTGAGCGCGTCCTCGGCGGCCAGCAGCTCCTCGAGCTCCTCGCGCACGAGGACGCGCACGAGCCAGCTCCGGCGACCCTCGATGAGGAGCCGGTACGGGGAGCGCTCGGGGACCTCCTCGTAGCGGTCGTAGTAGGCGAGCGCCGCGCGGCCGGCGTTGAGCCCCTCTTCCGAGAGGCCGAGGTAGTAGAGGGCCTGCGGATGGCCCGGCTCGAGCGCCTCGGCCCGCACGAGGACCTCCTTGGCACGCGCGAACTGCTCGGTCTGGGCGTAGGCCTCGCCGAGGTCGCGGAGGGCGTCGGCGTCCTCAGGCGCTGCCTCGGCCCGCGCTTCGAGCGCGGGCAGCGCCGCGCGGTAGTCCTCGGGGGTGAGGACGCGCCCGGTCGAGGCGCACCCCGCGAGGAGGCTGGCGACGAGGCCGAGGGCCGCGAGGAGAAACGGGGAGCGACGAGCCGTAGCAGAGGCGACCATGGGCGGGGGCCGGTCGGAGCAACCGAGAAGGGTTCAGGCGGCCGGTCGCCGGACACCGTGGCGCCCCTCAACGCCGCCATACGGCCCGAGGGGAGCGTTTCCGTGTCGTGATCCCTTCCCTGCACCGACACGGCGGCGCAGCGCTACCCGCCAGTAATCTGTTGGTTTACCCTGAACATACGAAACAGGCCGTTGACGTCAACCCCGCCTGTTCCGGCCGGCCAGCCGCGGCCTCAGCGGGCGGCGACGTAGGGGCGGAGGCCTGCCTGCGCTTGGTGGGCGAGGGCGTAGTCGGGGTCGTGCTGGAGGGCCTCGGCGAACTTCCGCTCGGCCCCTTCGAGGTCGCCAGTCTCGCGGAGGGCGATGCCCTGCGAGTAGGCGCGCATGGCGTCGAGGGAATCGGTCTCGCGGCGCTCGCCCATGTCGTCCTGGTCGAGCTCCACGTCGATGGCGGAGGCCACCTGGGTGCTGAGCTGCTCGACGAGCTCGAAGAAGGCGTCGGGCTCCCCGAAGACCTGCTCGGCGAGCAGGATCTCGCCCGTCTCGACCTTCACGAGCCGCGTGCTCATCCACATCTGGTCGCCGTGGGCGGTGAAGGCGCCGAAGAGGACGGCCTGGACGCCGAGGAGGCGCCCGGCCTCGACGGCCGAGTTCGGGTCCACGATCCCCTCGTCGCGCTGCATCTCGAGCTCGTTGAGGAGCCACTGGATCCGCTCGCGCTCGACCACCTTGAGGCCGGTGGCGCCCTGGAGGTAGTGGATCATCATGGAGGCGAAGCCCTGGCGGAGCGGGTCGAAGTCCTCGTGGCGGTCCACCGACGTGTTCGTGAAGTCCATCACCGCCAGCGTCTTCAGGCCGGGGTCCACGTGCTCGATGCCGTAGCCGCCCTGGTGGTCGAGGCGTGCCTCGTAGTAGAGGTCCACGAGGCCAGGGTGCTCGATGTTGGGGTCGAGCTCGACGGGCGGCGGCTCCAGCGCGATGAGGCGGTCGAGCGCCGTGCGCGCGTCCTCGCTCCGGCCCATGCCGATGTAGGCGCGGGAGAGGTAGCGGTAGGCCTCGATCCGCGTGTCGGTGCCCGCCGAGGCGTCGGCGGCGAGGGGCTCGAGGAGGGCGAGGGCCGCCTCGAACTCGGCGTTGTTGTAGTGGGAGACGGCGGCGTCGAGGCCCTGGGCGCGGGCGCCGGTGGCGAGGACCAGGAGCGCGAGGGCCCCGAAACGGAGAGCACGGAGGAGGGTCGACATGACGCTACGCAGAAGGCGATCGGACTACTCTGGCGCGAGCCGGAAGCTGACGCTGCGGGTAATGGGGGCGAGCGACGGCTCGATGGTGACGGTCTGGACCCCGTCGACCGAGCGAAAACCGGTCCGGCTCACGGCGATGTTGTGTCGGCCGGGGCCGAGGGAAAGGCTCGTGGGCGTAAACCCGCGGCTCTGCCCGTTCACCGTCACGGCGGCGGCCGGGGCCTGGCCTTCGCCGTCGAGCCGCACGTTGACGCGCACTTGGCCCTCGAAGTAGGCCCGGAGCCGCTTCGTCTCGCCGGGCCCGACGCTCACCGAGGTTCGGAACTCGCCGTGCTGCGGGTGCCGGAAGACGACGGCGTGACGGCCGGCCGTCACCGTCACGGTCCCGCTCCCACCCTGTCCATCCACGGAGACAGACCCGCCGGGCGGCGGGGTGAGGACGAGCGAGCCGGTCTGCGGCGCTGCGGGCGGGTCCGGGCGGGTGGTCGGTGGGCGACTCTCGCTCACGGTTGGCCGGGGCGGCGGGGCCGTCTGGGTCCCCGGCGCGGGCCCCGGCGCGGCCGGGACCTCGGCGACCGGGCCCTCGGCCTCCGCAGCCTCTTCGGCGGCGGCTTCCGCCTCGGCCTGCGTCAACCCCACGTCGGGCGCGAGCGAGAGCGCCAGGGCGAGACGCCCTCCCGCTTCGAACGCGAGCAGGGTGTCCACGTCGGCGTACCCTTCGAGGCGGAGCCCGACGGTGGCGACGCCGGGCGGCACCTCCAGCCCGCGGAGCGGCGTGATCCCGACGTGCCGGCCGTCGAGGTAGACCGCGGCGCCAGCAGGCGTGGTGTCGAGGGCGAGTGCCGCGGGGGCGTCGTTGGAGGAGCGGGAGGCGAGCAGGAGGGCCGCGATGGCGATGACGAGGAGGCCGCCCATGGCGGCGGGGACGTAGAACGGAATGCGGAGGCGACGCCTCGACGCCTGCGAGGGGGCCACCAGGTGCCCACCCGTCGGCGGGAGGTCGGCCGCCGCGGCGACGGCGGGGGCGAGCGTCTCCGGAGCGCCGGCCGCGTCTTGGAGCCCCTCCTGGGGGACGGTCGGTTCAGCCTCACTGGGCTCTGCAGGCCGCGGCTTCGGAGGGCGGGGCCTGCGCGCGGGCGCGGCGGGCTCCGGCGAGACGGGCAGCGCCTCGGCCGGCGCCCCACCGTCCCTCACCGCGTCGAGGGCCTCGGCCAGCGCCTCGGCGGTGGGGTAGCGGGAGGTGGGGGCCTTTTCCAGGCAGCGCCGGACGATCGCGATGAGCGGTGGGGGCACATCGGCCTGCTCCAGGACGCCGAAGTCGGGCTCGGTGTAGAGGAGGTCGAAGAGGAGCGCGCCGTCGTAGGTGGAGGTGAACGGCCGGTGGCCGGCGAGCATCTCGTAGAGGACGATGCCGAGCGCCCACACGTCGGTCCGCGCGTCGGCCTCGTTCCGGGTCTGCTCCGGGGCCATGTACTCGAGCGTCCCGAGGCTCTGGCCCGTCCGCGTCAGTGCCATCCCCTCGATCTTGGCGATCCCGAAGTCGAGCAGCTTCGCCACGCCGTCGTCGGTGACGATGACGTTGGAGGGCTTGACGTCGCGGTGGACGATGCCCTGGTTGTGGGCGGCGGCGAGCCCGCGCGCGATCTGTGCGGCGAGGTCCCGCGCGGTCTCGGGGTCGAGCGGCCCCCCGTCGAGCCGCTCCTTGAGCGAGCCGCCGTCGTAGCAGGCCATCGCCACGAAGATGCCGCCCTCCTCGGTCTCGCCCACCTCGTAGACGGTGCAGATGTTGGGGTGGTCGAGGGTGGCGGCCGAGCGCGCCTCCACGAGCAGCCGTTCCCGCGCCATCGGGTCCTGGCTGAGCGCCGCCGGCAGAAACTTGAGCGCGGCGTGGCGGCCGAGCGTGACGTCCTCGGCGCGCCAGACCACGCCCATCCCGCCCGCCCCGAGCCGCTCGAGGAGGCGGTAGTGACCGACGTCGAGGCCTTCGGCGAGGTGCATGGGAACGGGGCGCACGAGGCGCGGGGCCGGGGAGGGTCAGGCGAGGCGGAACAGGTGGAGGGTGCGGGTGCGGCCGCGGATGGGCACGAGCCCGAGGTCGTCGGCCTCGAAGCGCCCCTCGGGCAGGCGGCGCCAGACGGCCTCGGAGATCAGGAGCTGGGAGTCGTGCGCCTTGTTCATCTGCTCGACCCGCGCGGCCACGTTGACGGCGTCGCCGGTCACCTTGTACTCCTTGTGGTGGTGCGACCCCACCGTGCCGGCCACGACCTCGCCCGCGTGGAGCCCGATGCCGACGCGCGTGGGCGGGATGCGCCCCGCCTCGCTCTCCTCCTCCACGCAGCGGACGATGGCGAGGGAGGCCTCGACGGCGCGGAGACAGTCGTCTTCGTGGGAGATCGGGGCGCCGAAGACGGCCATGAACCCGTCGCCGAGGAGCTGGTGCACGATGCCCCCGCGCTCGGCGACGGCCTCGATCATGAACGAGAACAGCGTGTTGAGGTAGTCCACCACCTCCTCCGGCTCGGCCCCCTCGCTGAAGAGGGTGAACCCGCGGAGGTCGAGGAACATCACGCAGACGTCGAGGCGGCGGCTGGGGGGGTCGGCTTCGTGGCCGAGGAGCTCCTCGACCACGGCCGGGGAGGTGTGGCGGCCGAACACGTTGCGGATGCGGTCACGCTCCTCCTGCGCCTGCGCCGCCTCGATCACCTGCGCCGACTGCATCCCGATGATGGTGAGGAGCCTGGCGTCGTCCTCGGTGAAGGCCCCGCCGTCGCGCTTGTTGAAGAGGGTGAGCACGCCGAGCAGGCGCGCGTGCGCCACGAGCGGCACGCAGAGCACAGACTCCACGCTCTCGTCCCACTCGAACTCCCCGAAGATGGGGTGGGCGCGGGGGTCCGCGAGGAGGAGCGGCCGCTGGTTCCCGCTCATCCACGCCAGCAGCGCCGCGTCGGGGCGCAGCGACAGGTCGCGCCCGGCGCTCGACGAGGTGCGCACGAGCGTGGTGCCCTCGGACTCGGCCCCCCGCTCCATCAGCGTCACGACCCCCTGCCCCGCCCGGACCACCTTGAGGGAGCGCCGCACGAGCGTGCGCACGATGTTCTCCAGGTCGCGCGCCCGGCCGACGTCCACGGCCAGCTCGTTGAGGAGCGTGAGCTCGGCCATGGCCCGGCGGAGCCGCTGGATCTCCTCGGCCACCTCTGTTGCGGAGGGCGCGCTCTGTTCCATTTCAATCATCCGTCGGCCTCTGGGTTCGAGGGCTCGCTACGCGGTTAGGAAGGCGGCCAGGACCCACGCCCAGCGCGCTCCATGATACGGTATCGCCTCAGGATAGGGAGACCTCAGCGGATCGGCAACCCGGCCACGCCCGCGCCCGCCCGACCGCAGCCACCCGCCGGGGGCCGCCCGCAGCCACCCCATCCCCCCACCGCATCCCTCCGAGGGGCGGTACCCCGTCCGCGGCTAGCGTGCCCCCTCCGATCTCGCGCCGTCGCTGCCCTAGGCGGTGACGCCGTCGTAGAAGCAGGTGAGGATCGAGGCCATCTCGGCCTCGCCGCGCGCGATGGCCTGCGCCGTCGCCCACACCGACGGCGGGAGCAGCGGCGCGAGCGGTTGCGCCACCCGCACCACGTCCGG
>JAWWCA010000046.1:0-19035 GCA_033720695.1 Rubricoccaceae bacterium | reverse complement strand
TCTCGTCGAGCTCGAGCTCGACGATCTCCTTGATGCCGCCCTTGCCGAGCTTGACGGGGACGCCGATGAAGAGGTCGTTGAGCCCGTACTGCCCGGTCACCCAGGCGGCGGCGGGGAGCACGCGGTTCGAGTCCTTCACGATGGCCTCGACCATCTCGGCCGCGCCGGCGCCGGGGGCGTACCACGCGCTCGTGCCCATGAGCTGGACGATCTCGCCGCCGCCCTTCTTCGTCCGCTCGATGATCTCGTCGAGGCGATCCTCGGCGATCAGCTCGGTCACGGGCCGCGTACCGACGGTCGTGTAGCGCGGCAGCGGCGTCATCGAGTCGCCGTGGCCGCCGAGCAGCATGGCGTGGATGTCGCGGACGGAGACGCCGAGCTCCATCTTGAGGAAGGCGCGGTAGCGGGCCGTGTCGAGGACGCCGGCCATGCCCATCACGCGCTGGCTCGGGAACCCGCTCTCGAGGTAGGCCACGTAGGTCATCACGTCGAGCGGGTTCGAGACGATGATGAGGATGGTGTCCGGGCTCTGCGCGACGACCTGCTGGGTGACCGACGAGACGATGTCGGCGTTCGTCTTGAGGAGGTCGTCGCGGCTCATGCCGGGCTTGCGTGGGAGGCCCGCCGTGATGACGGTGACGTCCGAGCCCTCGGTGATGCCGTAGTCGCTGCCGCCCTCGATGACGGTGTCGAAGCCGTGGATGGGGGCGGACTCCATGAGGTCGAGCGCCTTGCCTTTGGCGACGCCCTCCTGGATGTCCACGAGGGCGATGTGCTGGACGATGTCCATCCGGGCGACGCAGTCGGCCACGGTGGCGCCCACGTTGCCGGCGCCGACGACGGTAAGCTTCATGACGGGAAGGGGAGTGGAGTGGGGAAGGGGAGGGCCCGCAACATAGCCCGCCCCCTGAGGGCCGCTCCGCCGGGGGCGCCGAAGAAAAGGCGAATTGGACCCCAGCGGTTGGAGGCGGGCCACGGTGCGCCGTTGTTGGAACCCGAACGCCCGCCCCCGGCCACCGCCCCATGCTCCGCTTCCTCCTCGCTCTCACGCTCCTCGCTCCTGCGCCGGCCCAGGCTCAGGACGGCGAGCGTCCGACGAACGTCGTCCTCTTCGTGGCCGACGGATCCGGCCCGGCCTCCTACACCCTCGCCCGGCGCGTCCTTGACCGTCCGCTCGCCCTCGACCCCCACCTCGTGGGGTCCGTCTCCACAGCCGCGTCGGACCGGGAGGTGACGGACTCGGCCGCCGGGACCACGGCCTTTGCCTGCGGGGTCGTGACATACAGAGGCGCTGTCGGGGTCGACGCCGACGGGCGGCCGTGCCGGACCGTGCTGGAGGTGGCCGAGGCCCAGGGCATGGCGACGGGCCTCGTCACCACGACGGCGCTTACCGACGCTACCCCGGCGGCCTTCGCGGCCCACGTGCCGCAGCGGGGCGACCACAGCGCCATCGCCGAGCAGATGCTCGCTCAGGGCGTCGAGGTGCTGTTGGGCGGGGGCGCGCGCTGGTTCATGCCCGCGCCGGGGGGCCTCCGCGAGGACGACCGAAACTTGATGGACGAGGCGCGCGACGCCGGCTATGCCGTCGTCACCGATCCGGCGGCGCTGCCCGACGCCTCGGCGCCTCTGCTGGGCCTTTTCGCACCCGCCGTGATGGCCTACGAGATGGACCGGGACCCGGAGGAGGAGCCGAGCCTCGTCGCGATGACGGAGAAAGCGCTGGCTGTCCTGCGTGAGGCGCCCGGCGGGTTCTTCCTCCTCGTCGAGACGGAGGGCACGGACGAGGCGGGCCACGACAACGACCCGGCCGCGCTGGCGCGCGAGACCGAGCAGTTCGACGCGGCCGTCGCCGTCGCCCTGGACTTCGCGGAGGCCGACGGCGAGACCCTCGTGGTGGCGACGTCCGACCACGAGACGGGCGGGCTCACGCTGGCCCGTCCGGGGGCCGACTTCTGGGATCCCGCGGTGCTGCGCGCGGTGACCCAGAGCCACCGGATGATGCGGCGCCGCATCGAGGCGGGGGAGGCTCCGGAGGCGGTCCTCCGATCCGCCGCCGGCATCGCCGATCTCACCGAGGCCGAGCGCGCCCGCTTGGAGTCGGCTGAGACGAGGCGCGACTGGCAGAGCGCCCTCAGCGCCGTCGTCTCGGATCGGGCGGGCGTGGCCTGGTCCACCTTCGGCCACACCGCCGTCGACGTCGGCGTGTACGCGTTCGGGCCGGGGAGCGAGCGGCTGCAGGGGCACCGGACGAGCGCGGAGCTGGGCGTGGCGCTCCTCGCGATGCTCGGCGCCGCCCCGGCCGCCCTCGACTCCCCAACACCGCTTCCGGGGTGGGACGAGTAGCTGGAGATTCGGCCCCGGACGGCTCCCCTGCAGGGCCGGCCGACCCTACCTTCTGGGCACGTGCCATACCCACGTCACACAGTGTAGGGTAGCCTGTCCGGCTATACGCTTTCCCGAGCCCGTGCGCATCGAAGACGCCCTGTTCGTCGTTACCGACACCGAGACCACCGGGTCGCGGGCAGGGGAGGACCGCCTCATCGAGATCGGGGCGGTGAAGGTGCGCGGCGGAGAGCTCCTCGACACGTTCCAGGCGCTCATCAACCCCGAGCGCCACGTGCCCCGCCGCATCACGCGGCTCACCGGCATCTCGACGGCGATGGTCTTCGATCAGCCGGCGGCCGCCGAGGTGCTCCCCGCCTGGCGCGCGTTCCTCGGCGACGGGATCCTCGTGGCCCACAACCTCCCGTTCGACCTCCGCTTCCTCGAGGTCGAGCTCGACCTCGCCGGGCTGCCCCCGCTCCGCAACGAGACGCTCTGCACGCTCCGCCTGGCGCGGCGCCTCCTCTCGGCGCTCCCCTCGAAGGGCCTCAGCGGGCTCGCCGACCACTTCGACATCACCGTCAACGGGCGCCACCGCGCCCTCGGCGACGCCGAGGCCACGGCGAAGCTGCTGCTCCTCCTCATCGAGCGCCTTCGGGTCGAGTTCGGCGTCGAGACCGTCGCCGACCTCCTCGGCTTCCAGCGCAAGCGCTACCGCGAGACCCGCCGCGAGCCGGCCCACCTCGCCCGCCTCCGCGAGGAGGTTCTCCCCCTCCTCCCCGACCGCCCCGGCGTCTACTCCATGCGCGACCGCCGCGGCCGCGTCGTCTACGTCGGCAAGGCGAAGAGCCTCAAGAACCGCGTCCGGTCCTACTTCGCGGGCGTGGACAACCACCCGCCCAAGACGAAGAAGCTCGTCCGCGACGTCCGCGACGTGACGTGGACCGAGACGGGGACGGAGCTGGCCGCGCTCCTGGAGGAGTCCCACGCCATCAAGCGGCTGCTGCCCGTCTACAACCGTGCGCAGCGGAAGTACCGCGACTACCCGTTCCTCCGGCTCGACACCACGCACGCCTACCCCACGCTCTCGTGGACGTCGCGGCTGGAGTCCGACGGCGCCGAGTACTACGGCCCGCTCGGTCGGCGCGGCCAGGCCGAGGAGCTCGTCGAGCTCGTCAACCGCCTCTTCGAGCTCCGCGAGTGCGAGGACAACGTGTTCGCGCTGGGGCGGCCGTGCATCTACGCCCAGATGGGGCGGTGCACGGCGCCGTGCGTCGGCGGCGAGGGGGCGGCCGTCTACCCCGACCTCGTCGAGCGCGTCCGCGCCTTCCTCCGGGGGCAGGACGAGGACGCGCTCGCGGCCGTCGAGGAGGCCATGCACGCGGCGGCGGCGCGGCTCGAGTTCGAGACGGCCGGGTGGTACCGCGACCAGCTCCGCCGCCTCCGCCGCACGCTCGGGCGCCAGAAGCAGATCGCCAGCCCCGTCCACGACCACCACGCCGTCCTCGTCGAGCCCCTCGTGCCGGGGTACAAGGGGCGCGCGGGCGGCGCCCAGCTCTTCCTCCTCCGCTTCGGCCGCCTCGTCGGCCGCCTCGACCTCCCGGCGGGCGACGCCACCGCCGAGGCCGCCCTCCGCGCTGCCCTCGCCGAGCACTTCGACCCCGCCGACCCGCCGCCCGAGCACTTCCAGCGCGCCGACGTGGACGAGATCCGCATCCTCGCCCACTGGATGCGCCTCCACCCCGGCGGTCACCGTCAGGTCCGCTGGACGCCCGACCTCGCCCCCGACCGGTTCGTCGACGCCGTGCTCGAAGCCGCCCGGCACGCCGCGCCCGACCTCGCCGCACCCGTCGAGGAGGAAGAGCTATGAGGGCGGCCCGGCGATGGATGGCGCTCGCGCTCGCGCTCGCGGCCGGCCCGGCCACGGCGCAGCCCGATTCGCTGGCGACGCTGGCGCTGCCCTGGCGCTTCGGGCTCCAGGGCCTGACGCTGGGCGACTCGACCGTGGCGCTCTCCGAGCACGCGTCGGTGGCAGAGGGGATGGACCTGCTCGTGCTCCACGATGACGAGAACACGGCCTCCGAGGCCGGTCTCCGCTTCGTGACCGAGTACGGGGGGCGGCTGGTGGAGCTGCTGGCGCAGGGGGAGCGGCACGTGGCCTTCGCGATCGGCGGGCGGACGTACAGCGTGGACCCCAACCGCATCTTTACCGACCGGGGCGTCCGCCGCACGCTGGGAGCGGACTCGACCGACGCCGGAGCCGTCGCCCTCGTGCGGCTCCTCGGCGACGTGCTCGTCGCCCTCTACGACCCCACGGGCGTCGTCGTCACGCTCCACAACAACACCCCGGACAACTACTCGGCTCTGAGCTACGTGGATGGCGGCGTCTACGCGCAGGACGCTGAGGCCGTCCACCTCGAGCCCGGCGAGGACCCGGACGACTTCTTCTTCGTCACCGACCGGGCGCTCTTCGAGGCGCTCGCGGCGCGCGGCTTCAACGCCGTCCTCCAGGACAACGCCCGCGTCACCGACGACGGCTCGCTCTCGGTGTGGGCCGCGAAGCACCGCCTCCCCTACGTCAACGTCGAGGCCGAGCACGGGCACCTCGACGCGCAGCTCCGGATGCTGCGGGCCCTCGGCGAGGTCCTCGCAGAACGGGCCGCACCGGGCGGCGAGTAGGGGCGATCTTGCGGCGCACCCGCCCGGCCCGCCATGCCGTTCGACTTCGACGACGCCCTCGCGATCCTCGCCCGCACCCCGGCCGTCCTGGACGCTTGGCTCCGCGGCCTCCCCGACGCCTGGACCCGGGCCGACGAGGGGCCCGGCACCTGGAGCCCGTACGACGTCGTCGGCCACCTCATCCACGGCGAGCAGACGGACTGGCTGCCGCGCACGCGGATCCTCCTCGACCACGGCGAGGCGCGGCCGTTCGACCCCTTCGACCGGTTCGCGCAGGAGCGCGAGAGCGCGGGCCAGCCCCTCGACGCCCTCCTCGACCGCTTCGCCGCCCTCCGCGCCCAGAACCTCGACGGCCTCCGCGCCCTCGGCCTCACCGACGCCGACCTGGCGAGGCGCGGCACGCACCCCGAACTGGGCCTCGTCACGCTCGAACAGCTGCTCGCGACGTGGACCGCGCACGACCTCGGCCACCTCAGCCAGATCGCCCGCGTGATGGCGAAGCGGTACCGAGACGCGATCGGCCCGTGGGCGGCCTACCTCCCCGTCGTCCACGACCGCCCGCGCCCCGCCTCGTGATCACCTCCCGCACCGCGTTCGACGCCGCCGCCGTGGGCCGCCACTACGACGGCCTCGACCGGTTCTACCGCGAGGTGTGGGGCGAGCACGTGCACCACGGCCTCTGGACGACGGGCCGCGAGACGCCGGAGGCCGCCGCCGAGGCCCTCACGGCGCTCGTCGCCGACGCCGCCCGCGTCGGGGCCGGCGACCGGGTGTGCGACGTGGGGTGCGGCTACGGGGCCACGGCGCGGTGGCTCGCGGCGTACCGGCGCGCGCGCGTGACCGGCCTCACGCTCTCCGAGGCGCAGGCCCGCTACGCCTTCCGTCAACCCGTGCCCGAGGGCTCTCCGCCCCCCGAGATTCTCGTCCGCGACTGGCTCGACAACGGCCTCCCCGACGGCCATTTCGATGCCGTGGTGGCCATCGAGAGCACGACGCACATGCCAGAGCGCGCGCGCGTGTTCAGGGAGATGGCGCGGGTGCTGACGCCGGGCGGACGCCTGGTGGCGTGCATCTGGATGGCGGGGGAGAGGCCGAAGGCGTGGGAGGTGCGGCACCTCCTGGAGCCGATCTGCCGAGAGGGCCGCCTCGCGGGTCTGGGCAGCGCCGCCGAGAACCGGGCCTGGATCGAGGGCGCCGGGCTGGTGGTGGAGCGGGAGGAGGACCTCAGCGCGCGCGTGGCGCGGACGTGGACGGTGTGCCTCCGCCGCGTCGGCGGCCGGCTCCTCCGCGACCGCCGCTACCGCCGGTTCCTCCTCGACGCCACGGAGGGCGACCGCGTCTTCGCCCTCACGCTGCTGCGCCTGCGCCTCGCCTACGCCACCGGCGCCTTGCGCTACGGCGTCTGGGTGGCGCGGAAGGGGTGACGGCCTCAGGCAGAGCTGCCCGCGCCCGAGCGCGGAAGCGCTCGCGGTGTGCACATGCCTCCGACCCTTTAGCGCTCCCGGAGGCGGACGATACCCCGGGAGCCCATCATGTCCGCCGCCGCCACCCTCCCGCATCCCGCGCCTGCCGCGCGCTACGCGTACGCCCCGGTCTCCACGGTGCGGCTGTGGGCGCGCCGCGACGCGCCGGGCCCGCGTCGGCTCTGGAGCCTGTGGCTCCTGCTCCTCGGGCCCGCAGCGGCGAGCGGCTTGATCGCGATCCCCCTCTCCGCCGTCCCCGTGGACGTCGGCGGCCACGTCCTCCACGTCACGCCGTACCTCCCGCTCGCGTTCGGGACGCTGGCGGCGCTGTGGCTCGGGTTCTGGTGGGGAGCCGTCCCCCTGTTCGTGTCGCAGGTGGTGCTCGCGCTCGCAGGCGGCCTCGGCGTCGGGTGGGCGCTGGTGCTCGGGCTGGCCGACCCCCTCGGCCTCGGGGTGCTCATCCTCGCCTACCAGGCCGCCCCGGCGTCCACGACGCTGCGGAGCCCCGCCGCCTTCGCCTTCTTCGTGGTGGCGGCGTTCGTGTCCGTGTTCACGTCGTCGGCGGGGGCGTTCGTGTGGGCGTACGCGGCCGGTCTGGGCGTGGCCGACACGCTGGCGACGTGGCAGGGGTGGTGGCTGGGGAGCTTCCTCCAACACCTCCTCCTCGTCGCCCCCGCGCTGCTCCTGCTCGGGCCGGCGGTAGAGCGGTGGAAGCGCACGGCCGGGCTGGAGCCGGACCGCCCCGCGACGCTCTCGCCGGGGCGGATGGCCTTCGCCTTCGGCGTCGTCCTCTTCGGGCTGGCCGGGTACGTCCTCCTCGTCCGCTACTTCGGCTGGGAGAGCCTGGAGCTGCTGGAGGGGGCGGCGCCGGGCGTGGCGCTGGCCGTCGAGCAGCTCTCGCTCCTCCAGTGGATCACGTTCCTGTTCATCGGGCTGGCGGGCTACTTCGGCTACCAGGTGGCGCAGGGGTGGACGGCGACGGCCGAGGCGCTGGCCGAGGCGAACGAGCGCCTCCAGGAGGCCCTCACCGAGCGCGAGCTCGACCAGGCCCGCCTCGTCGAGTTCGCCGTCGAGCAGGAGCAGGCGAGCCGGGCCAAGGACCTCTTCTTCTCCATCATCTCCCACGACCTCCGCGGCCCCATGGGCGCCCTCCTCGGCCTCGCCGAGGTGGCCGAGCACCGCCTCGACCGCCACGACGACGGCGAGCTCGTCGAGATGGCGGCGCTCATGCACCGCTCGGCCGAGAACCTCTACGGCCTCCTCATCAACCTCCTCGAGTGGTCCCGCCTCCAGACGGGCCAGATGCGGGTGACGCCGGTGTGGGTGGACCTCCACGCCCTCGCGGCGGCGACCGTCGAGGTCCTCGCCGCGCCGGCAGCCGAGAAGGGGATATGGCTGAAGAACCGCGTCGCCCCCGGCACCTCGGTCCAGGCCGACGAGACCATGCTGCGGAGCGTCCTCCTCAACCTCGTCGGCAACGGGCTGAAGTTCACGCCGGAGGGGGGGAGCGTGACCGTCCGCGCCGAGCGCGGCGATGGCGTCGTGGCGGTGACCGTCGAGGACACCGGCGTCGGGATGAGCGGCGACGACGTGGAGCGGCTGTTCCGCGTGGAGCAGACGCGCTCGCGGACGGGCACGGCCGGGGAGCGGGGGAGCGGGCTCGGCCTCGTGCTGTGCAAGGAGATGATCGAGCGGCACGGCGGCGCGATCACGGTGCAGAGCGCGCCCGGGGCCGGGAGCCGGTTCCGGTTCACCCTCCCCCTCACGCTCGACGGCGCGGGAGAGGATGCCGAGGGCGAGGCCGCCCTCGCGGAGGCGGACTAGCGGTCGCGGCCGGGTTGATTTGTCGGTGAACCGCGCCCGCGCGGAGGGATGGCCCGGAGAGGGGCTCGGTATATTCCCCGATCCCTCCCCACCCGACTCCCCGCGCCCCCGCATGGCGACCACCACCTCCGACATCCGCAACGGCCTCGTCATCACCTGGAACGGCGACCTCTGGCAGATCGTCGAGTTCCTCCACGTCAAGCCCGGCAAGGGCGGGGCATTCGTCCGCACCAAGCTCAAGAACGTCCGCAACGGCAAGGTCGTCGATAACACGTTCCGCGCGGGCGAGCGGATCGAGACGGCGCGCGTCGAGCGCCGCGAGATGCAGTTCCTCTACGCCGACGACCTCGGCCTCCACTTCATGAACGCGGAGACCTACGAGCAGACGGTCCTCCGGCCGGACCTCGTGCAGGGCCGCGAGTTCATCAAGGAGGGCGGCCACGTGGACGTGCTCGTGGACGCGAGCTCGGAGGAGCCGCTCACGGTCGAGATCCCGCGCACCGTCGAGCTCGTGGTGACGCAGACGGACCCCGGCCTCAAGGGCGACACCGCCACCGGCGCCACGAAGCCGGCCACGCTCGAGAGCGGCGCCATCGTCAACGTCCCCCTCTTCATCAACGAGGGCGACGTGGTCCGCGTCGAGACGGAGTCGGGCCAGTACCAGACCCGCGTCAACGCGGCCTGAGGCCCTCTCGCGGCCGGGTGCGCCCGAGGCGGCCCGGCCCTTTTTGTATTGTGCCGCGCGGCGCTACCTTCCGTCCCCCCTCTGCTCCAGCCCCTCTGCCCATGGACCTCGAAAAGATCGAACGGCTCCTCGACATCATCGCGAAGAGCGGCATGGCCGAGGTCGAGGTCGAGGAGGACGAGTTCCGGCTCGTCGTGCGCGCCGCGGCGCCGAGCGCCACCGCCGCGCCAACGGTGATGGCGATGCCGCAGCCGGTGCCGATCCCCCTGCCGGCCTACGGCGGCGGCTACCCCGCGCTCCCGCCGACGCCCGCGCAGGGTGCCCCGTCGGCGCCCGAGCCGGCGCCGGCGCCCGCCGCGCCCCAGCCCGCCCCCAGCGCTGCGCCCGAGCCGGCCGCGAGCGCCGACGGGGTCGCCGACGGGGTCGTCGTGCAGGCCCCCATCGTCGGGACGTTCTACCGCGCCCCCGCCCCCGACGCCGACCCCTTCGTGAAGGTGGGCGACACCGTGGCGCCGGGCGACGTCCTCTGTATCATCGAGGCGATGAAGCTGATGAACGAGATCCAGAGCGAGCACGCCGGCACCGTCCGCCAGATCCTCGTCGAGAACGCCGAGCCGGTCGAGTACGACCAGCCGCTCTTCGTCATCGACGAGGGGTGATGGAGGAGGGACGGTGGAGCGCCTGGCGCTCCACGCCATCCGCCACCCGCATCCACCATCACCCATGATCCAGAAGGTCCTCATCGCGAACCGGGGCGAGATCGCCCTCCGCGTCATCCGCACCTGCCGCGAGATGGGCCTCAAGACGGTCGCCGTCTACTCCACGGCCGACCGCGACACGCTCCCCGTCCGCTTCGCCGACGAGGCCGTCTGCATCGGGCCGCCGCCCTCGAACCAGAGCTACCTCCACATCCCCTCGATCATCGCCGCGGCCGAGGTCACCGGCGCCGACGCCGTCCACCCCGGCTACGGCTTCCTCGCCGAGAACGCCGAGTTCGCCGCCGTCTGCGCCGACCACGACCTCGTCTTCATCGGGCCCAAGCCCGACACGATCGCCAAGATGGGCGACAAGAGCGTGGCGAAGGACACCATGAAGGCGGCCGGCGTCCCCGTCGTCCCCGGCTCCGACGGCGAGATCGCCGACGTGGGCGAGGCGGCGCGCGTCGCGGCCGAGGTCGGCTACCCCGTCATGATCAAGGCGAGCGCCGGCGGCGGCGGGCGGGGGATGCGGATGGCCCGCGACGAGGCCGACCTCAAGAAGCAGTTCGTGGCCGCGAGCACCGAGGCCGAGGCCGCCTTCGGGCACGGCGGCGTCTACGTCGAGAAGTTCGTCGAGGAGCCGCGCCACATCGAGATCCAGCTCGTCGGCGACGGGCAGGGCACCGTCGTCCACTTCGGCGAGCGGGAGTGCTCGATCCAGCGCCGCCACCAGAAGCTGCTCGAGGAGGCCCCGAGCCCCATCGTGGACGAGGACCTCCGCCGGCGCATGGGCGAGGCCGCGATCGCCGGCGCCCTCGCCGTGGACTACGCCGGCGCCGGGACCGTCGAGTTCCTCGTCGACAAGCACCGCGACTTCTACTTCATGGAGATGAACACGCGGATCCAGGTGGAGCACTGCGTGACCGAGGAGGTGACCGACACCGACCTCATCGAGTGGCAGGTCCGTGTGGCCGACGGCGAGAAGATCACGAGCGGCCACCGGACGCTCGAGGGGCACTCGATCGAGTGCCGGATCAACGCCGAGGACCCCTTCCGCGGCTTCTCCCCCTCGCCCGGCACCGTCACGGCCTTCCACGCCCCCAAGGGCCGGGGCGTCCGCTGCGACACCCACGTCTTCGCCGGGTACCGCATCCCGCCCAACTACGACTCCATGATCGCCAAGCTCATCGTGCGCGACCACACGCGCGAGCGGGCGATCCGCAAGATGCTCCGCGCCCTCGACGAGTTCATCATCGAGGGCGTCCGCACGACGGTCCCCTTCCACCAGCAGCTCCTCCGCGACGAGCGCTTCCGCGCGGGCGACTTCGACACGAAGTTCCTCGAACGCTTCGAGCTCAAGGAGCCGTGAGCGGTGGGCGGTGAGCTCCCGGCTCGCCCGCCCACGCCCCAGCGCCAAAAGCCCACAACCCAGCATGACCTTCCCCTCCGACTGCCGCTACACCAAGGAGCACGAGTGGGTCCGCCTCGACAGCGACGGCCTCGCCGCCGTCGGCGTCACGGACTACGCGCAGCAGGAGCTCGGCGACATCGTGTTCGTCGAGCTCGAGCCCGTCGGCACCGCGCTCGACGCCGACGCCCCGTTCGGCAACGTCGAGGCGGTCAAGACGGTCTCGGAGCTGTTCGCCCCGATCGCGGGCACGATCGAGGCCGTCAACGAGGACCTCGACGCGGCGCCCGAGACGGTCAACGAGGACCCCTACGGCGACGGCTGGATGGTCAAGATTCGCCCCTCGAACCCCGATGACCTCGACGGCCTCATGACGGCCGAGGAGTACCAGCACATGATCGGTGCCGATGCGTGACGTGCTGCGTGATGCGTACTGCGTGAGGGTGCTTGCGGCCATCGCCCAGGCACCCTCACGCATTTCAGCCATCCCAAGCCGTCGCCTAGAGCAACGCGGCCGCCCCGGCGGTCCATCCCGCCTCCTTTACGCATCACGAAGCACGCAGCACGCGCCATGACCCACCAGCTCGTCGTCATCCTCGACTACGGGAGCCAGACCACCCAGCTAATCGCGCGGCGCGTGCGCGAGGCCGGCGTCTACTGCGAGATCCACGCGTGCACGCTCCCCGCCGAGGCGATCGCCGCGATGCGGCCGATGGGGCTCATCCTCTCTGGCGGCCCCTGCTCCGTCTACGACGACGGCGCGCCCCAGCTGGCCCCGGCCCTCCTGTCGCTGACGCAGCCCGGCACCGACCGGCCCGTCCCCGTCCTCGGCATCTGCTACGGGCTCCAGGCGATGGCGCACAGGCTCGGGGGCGCCGTCGAGCCCTCCGAGCGGCGGGAGTTCGGGCGGGCCGAGCTCGTGGCCCACGAGGCGACGCCGCTCTTCGAGGGCGTGCCCGAGGGCTCGACCGTCTGGATGAGCCACGGCGACCACCTCACGCGGCTCCCCGACGGCTTCCGCGCCGTCGCCGCGACGGACAACGCGCCGATCGCCGCCGTCGCCGCCGTGGACCGGCCGCTCTACGGCGTGCAGTTCCACCCCGAGGTCGTCCACACCGACCACGGCGCGCGGCTGCTCCAGAACTTCGTCCGCGACGTCTGCGGCTGCCGGGGGGATTGGAGCATGGGCTCGTTTGTCGAGGAGAAGAAGGCCGAGATCGCCGAACTCGTCGGCGACGACCACGTGATCCTCGGGCTCAGCGGCGGCGTGGACTCGTCGGTCGCCGCCGTGCTCCTCCACGAGGCGCTCGGTGACCGCCTCACCTGCATCTTCGTCAACAACGGGCTCCTGCGGGCCGGCGAATACGAGCAGGTCCAGGCCACCTTCCGCGACCACTTCCACATCCGCCTCGAGGCCGTCGACGCGACGGACCTGTTCCTCGACCGGTTGGAGGGCGTGGCCGACCCCGAGGAGAAGCGCCGCATCATCGGGCACGCGTTCATCGAGGCGTTCGAGCGCGCGACCGAGCACGTGACCGCCGAGCTGGGCCGGAAGCCGCGGTTCCTCGCGCAGGGCACGCTCTACCCCGACGTGATCGAGAGCGTCTCGTTCAAGGGGCCGAGCGCGACGATCAAGACGCACCACAACGTGGGGGGGCTGCCCGAGGAGCTCGGGTTCGAGCTCATCGAGCCGTTCCGCGAGCTGTTCAAGGACGAGGTGCGCGCCGTCGGGCGCGAGCTCGGCGTCCCCGAGGCCATCATCGGTCGGCACCCGTTCCCCGGGCCGGGCCTGGCGGTCCGCCACCTCGGGCCCGTCACGCGCGAGGGGCTCGCCCTGCTCCAGCAGGCCGACAAGGTCTTCATCGACGAGCTCCACCGCTCGGGGCTCTACGACGAGGTGTGGCAGGCGTTCGCCGTGCTCCTGCCAGTCCAGAGCGTCGGCGTGATGGGGGACTACCGGACCTACGAGCAGGCCGTCTGCCTCCGCGCCGTCACGAGCGTGGACGGGATGACGGCCGACTGGGCGCACCTCCCGCACGCCTTCCTCGGCCGCGTCTCGAACCGGATCATCAACGAGGTCCGCGGCATCAACCGCGTCGCCTACGACGTCTCTTCCAAGCCGCCCGCCACGATCGAGTGGGAGTGAGGGGGCGGGTTACCGGCTCAGCGGGGTGTACCCGAGGAGGGTGTACTGCAGGAGGGTGTCCCCGGCGGCGTTGAAGGCGAAGTGAGGGCGTAGAGAGAACGCATACCGCCCCTCTTCGCGGAACTGGCCCGCCTGGTTCACCCGGATGAGCAGGAGCCTCGGCATCAGCGCGGTCTCAGGCGGTGGGGGCACCATGGCTGCAATCCAGTCCCCTGGGCAGGGGTCACACGGCGCCGCCGTCAGACAGCGTGGGCAGGTCTCCACCTGGGACACGAGCGCATGGGTGTTGAAGGCGGTGGTGTCGCGCCAGTGGTGATGCGGAGCCCATCGTGGGGCCCACATGTCGCGGAAGTGGAGGTCGAGCGTGTCGGGGTAGGTGCGATGGACCGTGTCGGGACGAGACGGCGTGGGAGCGCTGCAGCCGACGACGGTACAGCAGCACAGGAGGAGAGCGATCCGGAAGAGCATCCGCATTTCGACCTCACAGGTGGACAGCGCGGCCCTCACTTCGGAAACATAGCCCCCTGCTCGATCCGCCGCATTCTCGCACGAGCGGCGGTGAGGACGGCCGAGCGTTGGTATTCTCCGGCTCCCTTCCCTCCCCGACTATCCCTCCGCCGCCATGAGGGTACGGCTCGTCCTCGCGGTCCTCACCGTCCTGATCAACGCACCGGCGCTCCGCGCGCAGCCGGCGACGGCCGAGCGGGTCCCCGCCGCCGAGACCGCCTTCGAGAACGGCCTCCGGGCCTACGTGGAGGGGGCCTACGCCGAGGCCGAGCGCCTCTTCCTCCGCGCGGCCGAGGACTTCGGCTACAACGCGCGCACGACGGCCGCCCTCGTCATGGCCGGCAAGGCCGCCTACGCCGAGGGCGCCTTCGACCGCGCCGCCGCCCGCCTCGGCGATTTCGCGCAGCGCTACCCCGGCAGCCGCTACGTCGCCGAGGCCGAGCGCGTCCGCGGGCTGGCGCTCCAGGGCGGCCCCGACGGCCCCGCCGTGCCGCCGTTCGACCTCGGCATCGTGCTCCCCGCCTCCGGCGACGCCGGCTACCTGGCCCAGGCCCTCTTCAACGGCGTCCGCCTCGCCGTCGACGAGTACAACGCGCGGGGGCCGCGCCGGCCGGTCCGCATGGTCTTCCGCGACACCGAGGGCACCGACCTCGGCACGCGCGCCGCCGTCGACGCCGCCGTGCAGGCAGGCACCGACGCCATCGTCGGGCCGCTCTTCAGCGAGGAGGCCCTCGCCGCCGCCCCCGCCGCCGAGGCCGCAGGCGTCGTCCTCGTCGCGCCGCTCGCCACCGACGGCGCCGTCTCGGCCGGCCGCCGCTACGTGTTCCAGACCAACCCCACGTTCGCCATGCGCGGGCGGATGATGGCGAACGCGGCGGCCCAGCGCCTCGGGCTCGACGGCGCGGGCACGGTCGCCGTGCGGGGCTCCTACGGCGCCGAGATGGCCGACGCCTTCGAGGGCGAGTGGCGGCGGCTCGGCCGCACCGTCGTACTCTCCGAGCGCCTGGAGAGTGATGCCGCCTGGCGCCGCCTGGCGGACCGCCTCCCCCCCGAGCGCTGGTTCGGCGTCGAGGGCGTCTACCTCCCCGTTTCGGGCAACGACGCCGCCGAGAACGCCGCCGACGCCCTCCGCGGGCTCGAGGCACTCGGGCTCGAGGGCGACGTGCAGGCCCTCGGCAACACCGAGTGGGAGGGGCTCGATGCCTCGCGCCCCCGCGCCAGCCGGTTCCGCACCGTCTTCGACCAGGACTTCTTCGTGGACGAGGACGCCGCCGCCGGCTTCGTCGCGCGGTACCGCGCCCTCGCCGGGGTCGGCGTGGACCGCCTCGCCCTCATGGGCTACGACGCCACCCGCTTCCTCCTCGGCCTCCTCGGCGCCCCGGGCGAGACGACGCTGGCCGAGGAGATCCGGCGGGCGCCCGGCTACCAGGGCCTAGCCCACCGCTTCGACTTCGGCGGCGGCCAGGTCAACCGCGCCTTCTTCCTCATGGGCTACCGCGACGGCGAGGCGGTGCTCTTGGAGTAGGAGGGGCGCACCCCCGAGGGGGCTTCCGGGGCGCCCGCGCCCGGAAACGGAAACCCCTTGAAGACGCCGCCCGCCGCGTTCGGCGCGCTCCGCCCGCGCGTATTCTGCGCTGCAATACTCCCGCGCGGCGGGCCGTTGTCCCCGCCGTCGCCCGCGCCGAACTCGCCCCATGCCCGTCCGCCACTACGCCTTCCTCGCCCTGGTCTCGCTCGCCGTCGCCGCGCTCCCGGGCTGCAGCGGCGCGTCCGGCGTCGTCGCCGACGACGCCGAAGAGGCTTACAACAAGGGGATGAACGCGTACGCCGAGGGGCGCTTCGACCGCGCCATCGAGTACCTCCGCGCTACGCTCGACTTCGGCCGCGCCGGGGAGTGGGCCGACGAGGCGCAGGTCTACCTCGCGAGGGCCTACTACCAGACCGGGCAGTACCTCCTCGCCGCGGCCGAGTTCGACCGGTTCTCTGACCTCTACCCGAGCGACCCCCGCACCGAGGAGGCCCGGTTCGGCGAGATCCAGAGCTATTACCGCCTCAGCCCGCCCTACGACCTCGACCAGACCGACACCGACCGCGCCATCCTCCTCATCCGCACGTTCATGGCGAACTACCCCAACAGCGTCTTCACCGACGACGTGGTGGGGATGCTGGAGGAGTTGCGCGAGAAGCTGGCCCGGAAGGAGTACGAGGCCGGGCGGCTCTACGAGCGCCGCGAGCTCTACGAGGCCGCCACGCTCACCTACCAGTCGATGCTGGAGACGTACCCCACCTCGCCCTACGCCGACGACGCCCTCCTCGGCGCGCTCCGGGCGCAGGTGGCCTACGCCGCGGCCAGCGTCCGCGACCGGCAGGCCGAGCGGTTCGCCGAGGCCCTCGCGCTCTACGACCGCTTCGTCGAGCTCTTCCCCAACAGCCCGCTCCTGCGGGAGGCCGAGGGCCTCTACGACCTCGCCTTCGCCGGCCAACGCCAGGCCGAGTCGTGGGAGACGGCGCAGCAGGCCTCGCGCCAGCCGGGGCAGTGAGGCCAGGGGATCTGGCCCCGCCGAGATCGGGTACCCGGACGCGCTGACCCCGCCCGACGGCTCGCGTGCTCGACCCCCCTCCCCCTCGGCCCTTCGCCCTCTTCGGCGGCTCGTTCAACCCGCCCCACGTGGCGCACCTCGCCGTGGCCGAGGCCGCCGCCGAGGCCGCCGGACTGGACCGCGTCCTCTGGATGCCCGCCGCCACGTCGCCCCACAAGCAGGGCGACCCCGGGGGGGTCTCGGCCGAGCACCGCCTCGCCATGACGCGCCTCGCCGTGGCGGGCAACCCCCGGTTCGCGGTGGACGACGCCGAGGTCCGGCGCGGCGGCGTCTCCTACACCGTGGACACGCTCCGCGCCCTCCGCGCCGCGCGCCCGGAGGCCGACCTCGTCCTGGTCCTCGGCGGCGACAGCCTCGCCGGGCTCTCGACGTGGCGGGAGCCGGAGGCGATCCTCGCCCTCGCCCGGCTCGTCGTCTACCGCCGCCCCGGGTCCGACGAGGCCGGGGTGCCGCCCGAGGTGCTCGACCGCGTCCGGTTCGTGGACGCGCCGCCGCTCGACCTCTCCAGCACCGTGCTCCGACGCCGGCTCGCCGCCGGCCGCACCGTCCGCTACCTCGTCCCCGACGCCGTCCTCGCCTACGCCGAGGCACACGGGCTGTATCGGTGAACCGGGGCGGCGTGGCGGCGCTGGATCGGGAGAACAGCGCGGCGAGCGCGCCGTACACCCCTCTCTCCGTCTTCCCCTCTCTCGATGCCCCTCTCCCTCCGCGAAAAAGTGGCGGGCCTCGTCGTGGCCCGCCTCGGATCCAACATGGTCCCGCCGCGCACGGCGGAGGCCGACGCCGCGGCCGTAGCGGCGCTCCTCGACCGCTACCCGATTGGCGGTCTCCTCCTCTTCAACGGGCGCTGGCCCGAGACGCGGCAGACGCTGCTCGACCTCCAGGGCCGGAGCGAACGCGGTCTGCTCGTCATGACCGACATGGAGCGTGGGCTCGGGCAGCAGGTGGCCGGGGCCAGCGTCTTCCCCCACCTCATGGCGTTCGGGGCCCTCGGCGGCGGCGCCGAGGCGCAGGCGGCCGTCCGCGACTTCGCACGGGAGGGTGGGGAGGAGGCTCTCGCCTGCGGCGTCCACGTCGCCCTCGCGCCGGTGGCCGACGTCAACCGCAACCCCCGCAACCCCATCATCGCGACGCGTGCCTTCGGGGCCGAGACGGCGACGGTCGAGGCCCTCGTCCGCGCCTACATCGAGGGGGCGCACGACGCCGGCCTCCTCACGACGGCCAAGCACTTCCCCGGCCACGGCAACACCCACGAGGACTCCCACGCGGTGCTCCCGGCCGTGGACGACCCCGAGGACGAGACGCGTGCCTTCGACCTCCCGCCGTTCCAGACCGCGATCGCGGCCGGCACCGACCTCGTGATGACGGCGCACGTGTCCTACGCCGGCCTCGACCCGCGCCTCCCCGCCACGCGCTCCCGCCGCATCCTCCGCGGCCTCCTCCGCGACGAACTCGGCTTCGAGGGCGTCGTCGTCACCGACAGCCTGCACATGGGCGGGATCCAGGAGGAGGGCAAGCGCGAGGCCGATCTCGCCGTTGACCTCCTCGACGCGGGCGTCGACCTCCTCCTCGACCTCGGGGACCCCGAGGCGGCCATCGAGGGGGTCGCCCGCGCCGTCGAGGACGGTCGGCTCGACGAGGCGGTCGTGGACGCGGCGCTCGCCCGCGCCGAGCGGCTCCGGGAGCGGCTTCGGGGTCGGTTCGGCCCCGGCATCTTCCGCGACCCGGCGAGCGCCTACCCGCCCGAGGTCGTCGGGCACGCCGAGCATGGCGCCCTCGCCACCCGCGTCGCCCGCGCAGCCGCCCACCGTGTGGACGGCGCGCTCCCAGACCTCGGCGACGGGACCGGCACCCTCGTCGTCCTCGTCAAGCCGGCGCCGCGGCCCGGCGAGCCCGAGTGGCTCCCGCTCCGCGACGCGGTCCTGCGCCGCTTCCCGAACGCGCAGTACCGCGAGCTGGAGCCGGTGACGGAGGACGAAGACGAGCCGTTCGAGGCCCTCCTCGTGGAGGCCCGCGAGGCCGAGCGCCTCGTCGTCGCCGTGATCGTGCAGCCGGCGGCGTGGCACCGGTTCGGGCTGGCCGCGCGCGAGCGCCGGTTCGTGCAGCAGCTCCTCACGCTGAAGCTGTCCGTCCTGGCCGCCCTCGGCAGCCCCCGCGGGCTCGAGGGCTACGAGGGTGCCGACGCCCGCCTCTGCCTCTACTCCGACGTTCCCGCCGCCCAGCACGCCCTCGCCGACGTCCTCGCCGAGCGGGACGTGTGACCTCCGGCACGCTCCCCCCAGACCCGCTCCCGGATCCCCCCGACCGACATGGCCCTCGTCACCTCCGACATGCTCCCCCTCGGCACGGCCGCGCCGCCGTTCGACCTCCCGGTGGCGAACCCCGAGGCCGACGGCCGCGAGGGCGCGCGCCGCGCGCTCGACGACTTCGCCGACGCCGACGCCCTCCTCGTGGTGTTCACCTGCAACCACTGCCCGTACGCCCAGGCCATCGAGGACCGGCTCATCCGGTTGGCCGAGGACGCCGCCTTCCGGGGCGTGGCCGTCGTCGCGATCAACCCGAACGACCCCGATCGGTACCCGGACGACTCGTTCGGCGCCATGGCCGAGCGGGCGAGGACGAAGGGCTTCCCATTCCCCTACCTCATGGACGAGACGCAGGACGTGGCGCGCGACTACAACGCCGCCTGCACCCCCGACCTCT
>JAWWCA010000045.1:0-19320 GCA_033720695.1 Rubricoccaceae bacterium | reverse complement strand
CGGGGCCGCACCCACAGGCTCGGCACCTCGAGCAGATTGGGCACGATGACGACGGTGCCGTAGTGCGCGAGCGGCCCTTCGAGGAGGGCGATCTGCTGCGCCGGGGGGGCCTCCGGCAAGGCGAGGAACGCCACAGCGCCGTCCCGGACGATGCGACCGGTGGGGCCGAGGACCGGCACGGTGTCGAGGTAGTCGCCCCATCGGTCGGGGTCGTCGTCGAAGACGGCCGTGGGGATGTAGCCCATCCCTCGCTCCTCCTGGAGCTGCCGCACCACGAGCCCCCCCGTCGGTCCGGCCCCATAGACCACGGCCGGCACCCCCCAGCGGTCGCGGCGCACCAGCCACCCTTTCACCTGCGTGCGCGCGTACGGGACAAGGCCGAGGCTGAGGAGGCCGGAGACCCCCAGCGTCAACCGGCTGGCCGTGCCCACGCTCGCCTGCGGGCCGGCCAGCCAGAGGCCTACGACGGCGAGGGCGAAGACGCTCCCCACCACGAGACACACCCGACGCAGCTCCTCGACGATGCCGAGGCCGTAGCCCGGGAAGAGCCGGGCGAGCGCAGCCCCGCCGAGGTAGAGCGGGACGACGGCCCAGGTCGCCCCGAGGACGAGCGCGGGCTCCCCCAGGACCCAGGCCCGCAGCAGCCCGGCCAGAACGAGCGCCGCCGCCAGCGCCAGGAGGTCGGCCGTGGCGAGGGCCGCGGCGTTGTTGGCTGCCCGATGCCCCACCGCTGCGAGGCCGCACGGCGCCCTCCGCAGACGGGCGACGAACGGGTGCTCGGGGACGAGGGCGTGGAGAGTCATGCCGGGAAGAGATGCGCCCTGTGCACCGCCCGCCCCATGCCTCGCCCTCCACGCCCTGCTTCAGAGCCCTCGAATCGGAACGGTGCCGTGCCGTCCCACCGCGCTGCCCGGGCCGGCACCCGCCGGGAGTCAGCCCCTCACCCTTGCCCGATCGGTCGCCTCACCAGGTCAGCTTTCGGCACACGAACGCCTCGGCGAACCGGGCTGCGCACTCCACGCCCCGCAGCCGCAAGAGGCCCCGGAACGTCTCATCGTCGTACCACGCCTTGGCGTGCTGGCTCTCGAAGTGGGCCCCGAGGAGGTCCACCTTGCGGCGCGCCGTCCCAGCGTCGAGCCGGACGTAGGCGTTGGCCTCAGCGGAGCCGCCGTCCCACTTCGGGATCTCGTACTCGGCGATCCGGGCCTCGCCCCGGAACGTGTTCCAGGTGAGGTCGGAGACGAGTCGGTGGTCCTGGTGCCGGTCGTCGCGGCGGTGGGTGAGGACGAGGTGGGGGTCGAACGGCTTCAGGCGCTGCTCGAACGTCTCCTTCACCGCCGCTCCGATGTAGGGGAGGAAGCCGTCCTGGAACCCGGCGACCTCGACGTCCCACGAGGCCGCTCTGCCGAGGAAGGCCGCCGCCGCCTCCTGCGCCTCGGCCTCGCGGGGCGTCCCGGCGCCGGTGAGGACCCCCCACCGGACGACGGTGTGCGGGCGCTCGGACAGGAGCCGGAGCACCGTCCCGCCCGCCCCGATCTCGAGGTCGTCGGGGTGGGCCCCGAGGCCGAGCAGGCGGAGGGGCCGAGCGGCCGAGCGGCCGAGGTCGTCCGGGAGACCGAGCATCGGGGCCGTCGGGAGCGCTACGGCCGGCCGTTCGCCGCGAGCACTCCGCCGTCGACGGTCAGCCGGCTGCCATGCACGGCGACGCCGTCGCCGCCGGGCTGCGGGCGGGGCTCCCACACGGCCCAAGGGGCGTCGCCGCGGTTGTGGATGTCCTCGAGAAGCCGCTTCTCCTTGAACGTGTCCATGCAGGCCCAGAAGCCGTCGTAGGCGTAGGCCGCGAGGTCCCCGGCCGCGATCATGCGCTGGAAGGGCTCGTGCATGAGGTCCTCGCCCGGCCGCATGTAGTCGAAGACGCGCCGGTGGAAGACGAAGAAGCCGCCGTTGATGCGGAGGCCGACCTCGGTGACGTGCCGGAGGTCCGTGACCGAGCCGTCGGCGTCGCACCGGATGACGTGGCTGGTGTAGTTGGGCCGGACCCCGAGGAACGTGGCCGCCTTCCCCCGCTGCCGCGCGACGGCGACGACGTCGTCGAGCGGGGCGTCGGTGACGCCGTCGGCGTAGTTGGCGAGGAAGTGCTCGTCGTCGTCGAGGAAGGAGCGGACGGCCATCAGCCGCTCGCCCACACACGCCTCCAGCCCAGTGTCCACGAACGTGATCCGCCAGTCGTGGAGGTCGGACCGGAGGAGGTTGACCTCGGAGCCCCCCGTGAGCACGAAGTCGTTGGAGACGGTCTCGTCGTAGTGGACGAAGTAGTCCTTGATGTGGTCGGCGCCGTGGCCGAGGCAGAGGATGAAGTCGCGGTGCCCGTAGTGGGCGTAGTACTTCATGACGTGCCAGAGGATCGGGCGGTAGCCGACGCGGACCATCGGCTTGGGGAGGGGTCCGGCGTGGTCCCGGATCCTCATCCCCTCGCCTCCGCAGAACAGGACGACTTTCATCGGGAAAGGGTGGGTTAGAGGCGGCCATCGCCCGCCTCGTCAACAACCCTGCCCACCCGGACCCGCTGGCCAATAGCGGGCCCCGCCGTCGCCGGGCCGTTGCAGTGCGGCCGGGACGAGCGCAACAAACAGGGGGCGGGGCCGAAGCCCCGCCCCCGCAATCGACGGCCCAGCTGCGTCCACCACAACTTCAGCCGTGCCGCCGAAAGGTCGGTTTCACACTCCGCCCGATGAGGAATCGCTCGACGCCCCCGTCGAGGGCCTGCCGGTACACCCGCAACGCGGCGGCCACCACCTCCACGGTCCGGTCGATGGCGTCGTCGTCGTGGGCGGCGGAGACGACGAAGGAGGGGGCGAGCACGCCGCGCCCGACGAGCTCCTGGAGGAACAGCGTGCGGAAGGCCTGGCTCGGCCGTCCCTCGGCGTCGCGGGTGACGTAGACGAGGTTGCAGTCTCGACCGCACACCTCCACATGGCCGCCCAGCCCGAGCGAAGCGGCTTCAGCCTGGACCCCCTCGCGGAGTCGGCGTCCCTGGCGGTGGAGCCTCCCCGTCACGTCCTCCGCCTGGTAAATCTGCATCACGGCGCACGCCGCGGCGAGGGCGTGGGTCTCGGCCCCGTGCGTGGCCGAGAGGAGGAACACCCGCGGGTGCGGACTCCCGAGCCCCCCCCGCTCCATGAGTTCGCGGCGGCCGCAGAGGGCCGAGACCGAGAACCCGTTGCCGAGCGCCTTGCCGAAGCACGCGAGGTCGGGCGTCACGCCCCAGAGCGTCTGGGCGCCGCCTGGATGCCAGCGGAGGCCCGTGATCATCTCGTCGAAGACGAGGACGGCGCCGTGCCGCCGGCAGACGCGCTGAACCGCGCGGAGGTAAGGCCCGGCGTCGGCCGCGTCGCGGGAGGGCTCTAGGATGACGGCCGCGACCTGCCCGGGATGGTGGGCGAGCACGACGTCGAGCGCCTCGATGTCGCCGTAGGGGAAGCCGACGGTAAGGCGCTTCACGGCCTCCGGGATGCCGGCGTCCATCGGCGTCGTCCCGATGAACCAGTCGTCGGCGGAGAAGAAGGGCTGGCTCGCGCAGACGGCGACGAGGTCGCGGCCGGTGGCGGCGCGGGCGAGGCGGAGGGCGGCAGTCGTGGCGTCGGAGCCGTCCTTGCAGAACTTGACCCTCTCGGCCCCGGGGACGAGGGCGAGGAACGCCTCGGCGGCCTCCCGCTCGATGGCCGCTGGCCGCGTGAAGTTCACCCCACCGCCGAGCGTCTGCCGGACGGCCGCCACGACGCGCGGCTCGGCGTGACCCAGCGTCACCGCCCGCAGCCCCATCCCGTACTCGATGTAGGCGTTGCCGTCGAGGTCCCAGACCCGGCAGCCCTCGCCGCGGGTGACCACGACGGGCGCCCACTCGGGCATCTGGTCGTCGCCCTTGGCGTAGGTGTGGCAGCCCCCGGGGATGAGCCGGTGCGCAACTGCCTGGTGCGCAACCGAGCACGCCCAGCGGCTCACGTCGAGCGGCTCGGGGACGGCGGGGGCGGTAGGGGCAGCGAGAGGGACCATGCGGATCAGAGGCAGGCGCAGCGGGTGCAGGCCCCGCATCCAGTGGCGCTCACCAGCAACTCGGCGTCCTGCAAGCGGTCCGCGGCGTCGCGGACGGCGGCGAAGGGGAGCCCGCTCCGCTCGGCGACGTCGAGGAGGCTGTGCCGGCCGTCGGCGAGGTTGAGGACCCAGAGGAGCGCCTGCTGCGCCTCGGGCGTCGCGGCGTCGCCCCCGACGGCGCGGAAGAGCCCGCGCCGCCCGAGCTGCGGCTCGCCGAAGGGGGCCGCGCTCCGGTAAACCGCGTCGCCCTCCAGCACGTCGACCACGCGGAGGAGCGCTCGCAACGACCCCGCCAGGGCCTCCGGCGTGACGAGGGAGAGGTCGTCGTCGGAGGTGTGGTAGGCCGGGTACTCGCCGTGGGGCGCCCGGGTGAGTCGGCCGACGGGGAGGTCGAAGCCGGGGCTGTTGAACTGGCGCTCGTCGTAGCCGGAGGGGTCGAAAGGCCGCACGTCCACGCCCTCCTCTCGCAGCGCGACGGCCACGGCTCGGTCGATGGGGAGCGGCTCGTCGAGCGTCCCGCGGCGGGTCCTCTTGTAGGTGAAGCCGCCGCCGTCACCGAGGTTGGCGAGGACGAGGCCGTGCCGGAGGCGTCCGACGGCCTCCGGCGTGCGCGCGAGCCATGTGATCGCGCCGAGGGTACCGGGCGCGAAGAGGAAGCGGTAGGTGTAGCGGCGGCGGGGGCGCGCCGCGATCGCCTGCGCGAGCCCCGCGGCGACGGCGAGGGCGCTGGCGTTGTCGTTGGCGAGGGCCGGGTGGCAGGCGTGCGCCGAGAGCAGCACCTCCTCCTCAGTCTCGCCCGGGAGGACGCACTCGCCGTAGCTCAGCGCCCCGTCGAAGCGCGCGCTGTCGATCCTCACCTCCAGCACCTGGTCGTCCCCGCCTTCGGCAAGCCGGTCGAGCGTGCGCTGGCGGAGGCAGAACCCCCACGTCTCTGCGTAATACGCCGTCCGGTACGGGATGGCATCGGGGCGCTCGGGGAGCGTGTGGAGGTGGGGGCGGAGCTCGGCCAGCGTCATCCGGGCCCGCACGGGCGTGCTGTACTGCACCACGTGGAGCGGGGAGTCCCGGAGGTCCACCACGCGCGAGCCCCCGGCCGTCTCGATCCACGCATCGCGGATCCCCCACTCCTGCGGCACCGTCCAGTCGAGAACGGGGGTGCCCGTCGGCACCTCGTGGACCGTGAGCGGGATCTGAGCGGCGAGGAGCTCGAGCGAGGCGCGAAGGCCGTCGCCTGTCAGGCTCCGGTGCAAGGGGTAGAGCTGCTCGACCCAGCCGTACAGGCGCTCGCCGATCTCGGGGACCGACAGCGCACGACGGGCGGACGGGAGGGCGGTCGCAGGCATGTGAAGAGGGGTCGAGGTGCCCTCGTCAAACCTCCGGCCACCGCCTCCCCCCTCTCTATAGGTCCCGGCTCCTGTCACCCTCCCGCGACGCCGCTGCCCGCCACACGGACATGTGCGAGATACGGTGCGCTACCCCACGAAGTCGGGGTAGCCGGCGTCTCGCTCGTGGATCGTCGTGACCGCACTGGGCCACGCGATGCCGAAGGCGGGGTCGTCCCAGCGCACCCCGCCCGCGGCCTCGGGCACGTACGGGGCCGAGATCATGTAGTACACCTCGGTGGCGTCTTCCAGGGTGAGGAAGCCGTGGGCGCAGCCCTCGGGGACGTAGAGCGCCCGTCCGCTCTCCGGGTCCAGGGTCTCTCCCACCCACCGCTTGAAGGTGAGCGAGTCCGGGCGGAGGTCGAGGCAGACATCGAAGAGGGCGCCGCGCGTGCAGCGGACGAGCTTCGCCTCGGCGTGGGGCGGCCGCTGGAAGTGCATCCCCCGCAGCGTCCCCCGTCGCCGGTTGAACGAGACGCTGCACTGCGCCACCCGGGGGTTGAGCCCGTGGCGCGCGAGCACGGCGCCGTCCCACGTCCGCGCGAAGAACCCCCGGGCGTCCTCGTGCCGCTCAGGGTGGACGATGACGCAGCCAGGGATCGCGGTCTCCTCGACGCGCATGGCCCTACTGCACGAGGTCGCGCACGACGGCGAGGACCCCGGCGAAGGCGCCATCCTCGATCCGTCCCCGCCGAGGGGCCCAGAACCGCGTCGGGAAGCCGCCGTCGAGGTAGAGCGCGTTGGGCGTGCCGAGTACGTCGCGGAAGTGCCGGGCGAAGTCGTAGAAGTTGACGGCGCCGTTCGAGATGGCAAGCACCACCTGCCCGTCCTCGGTGACCCCCACGCCGGTGCGCGTGCGGCAGTTCGTCGAGGCCGGCCCGAACGAGGGGTGGAGCGCCCCGTCGTTCACGAGGAGGGGGCCCGACTGCGTGGCGAACCACACCCGCTCCACGCCCGTGCGCCCCGCGACGTAGCCGTCGGTCGACACGACGGCGGCCGTCCGGTCGGCGCCCACCACGAAGACGCCGTTGGGCTTGAGGAAGAAGTTGCCCCGCCCATCGGCGGTGTTGAGGGGGACCCGCGTCTCCCCCTCCTCCACCCAGAGGCCCGTCGGGACGAACCCGGGCTCGTAGATGCCCGCGTTCGTCGCGGCGACGAGGGCGAGCCCCTCCCGGTCCACGGCCTCGCGAACGGCTTCGAACGAGCGGTAGTCGGTCCCATCGTCGCGGCGCCAGTAGAGGCGGACCCACTCCCGCGCCGGGTCCACCCGCACGACGGTGTAGGGGTCGTCGCCGTCGAGCGCGCACGTCTGCTGCTCGACGGCCTGCGCGAGCGCGCGGCATCCGGCGAGCACGGGGGCGACGAGGATCACGGCGAGGAGGGCGGCGCGGCGCGGCGCCATCGGCGGGTCGGTGGGTGAGCGACGCTGGAAGGTAGCGTCGCCCGCCGGGCGGTGTGCCCTCGGCTAGAACACCTCCACCTCCGGGATGGGGACGACGAACCGCCCGCCCCAGGCCCGGATCCCCGCCATCTGCTCCGCGATCTCGTCGCGCAGGTTCCACGGGAGGAGGAGCACGTAGTCGGGCCGCGTCTCCGGGATCCGCGCGGGGGCGTAGACGGGGATGCGGGTGCCCGGGAGGTAGGTGCCCTGCTTGTAGGGGTTGCGGTCGACGGTGTAGCGGAGGAGGTCGGTGCGGATGCCGCAGTAGTTCAGCAGGGTGTTCCCCTTGCCGGGCGCGCCGTAGCCCACCACCTGCGCTCCCGCCCGGTGGGCCTCGATGAGGAAGCGGAGCAGGCCGCGCTTGGCCTCCTTCACCCGCTCGCCGAACGCGGCGTAGGTCTCCAGCCGGTCGAGCCCGCACCGGCGCTCGCGGGCCTCCAGCGCTTCGACGGCGTAGCGGACCGGCCGGGGGTCGTCGTCGTGGCAGACCCAGATTCGGAGCGAGCCGCCGTGCGTGGGCAGTTCCTCGACGTCGAAGACGGTGAGGCCATGGGCGGCGAAGACCCGCTGCACGGTGAGGAGCGAGAAGTACGAGTAGTGCTCGTGGTAGATGGTGTCGAACTGAGCGCCGCCGATGAGCCGGAGGAGGTGGGGGAACTCCATGGTGACGGTCCCGCCCGGGGCCAGCAGCGCCTTCATCCCGGCGACGAATCCGTTGAGATCGGGCGTGTGCGCGAGGACGTTGTTGCCGACGAGGAGGTCGGCCCGGAGCCCCTCGCTCACCAGCCGGAGCGCCTCCTCGGCGCCGAAGAAGGCCACGCGCGTGGGGACCCCCTTCGCCTCGGCCGCGCGCGCCACGTTGGCGGCGGGCTCGACGCCGAGGCACGGGATCCCCTTCGCCACGAACCACTGGAGGAGGTACCCGTCGTTCGATGCGATCTCCACCACCCGGCTGCCGCCGTCCAGCCCGAGCCGGGCCGTCACGTCCTCGACGTAGCACCGCGCGTGCTCCAGCCACGAGGTGGCGTACGACGAGAAGTAGGCGTACTCGGAGAAGATGGCCTCCGGCGCGACGCACGCGTCGAGTTGGACGAGGAAGCAGCGCTCGCACACGAAGGCGTGGAGCGGGTAGAACACCTCTCCCTTCCCGAGGTCTTCCGGCCGGACGACGTTCTGACACGGCGGCGACGAGCCGAGGTCGGCGAAGGTGTAGCGAAGCGGGGCCTCGCAGAACCGACACCGCAGCCCGGGCACGTCGGAGGCGACCGGATGATGCGGAATACCAGGGGCGACGAGTTCCATGAGAGCACCGATTGAGGACGGTATAGCTTTCGACCGGCAGGCCTCCCGCTTAAGCGCTCGGGCCGCGGGCCGCCCGAGAGGTGACGCTTGGACCCCGTCCGGCTCCGCGCTCAGGCCGCGACCGAGAGGGGCTCCAGCGCCGCGGCGCCCGCGCGCCAGCGGAGGTCCGGCCCCAGAGAGCCGTCGGCGAGGCGGGCACGGAGGTGCGCGATGCGGGAGAACCGCGGCCCCTCGAACACCTCGGGCGGCAGGTCGCGGGGCTGGAGGGCCTCGCGGAGCTCACGGACCCCATCCCGCACGGTTCTCTGCGGCCCCCAGCCGAGGCGATCGGCGATCTTCGAGAACGAGACGCGGTACGACCGTGTGTCCGGGGCGGCCTCGTCGGCGAAGGAGGCGACGCAGCCGGGCACCTCCTCCTCCACGATCCGCGCCACGTCTCGCACGCGGTAGTTCTCCTCGGTCGCGCCCACGTTGAACGCCTGGTCGTGGACCGCCTCGCGCGGGGCCTCCAGGGCAGCCAGCACCGCCCGACCCACGTCCTCCACGTGGACGAGCGGGCGCCAGGCCCGCCCGTCGCTCGTCATCCGGACGGCGCCCGTCGAGACGGCCCACGCCGTGAGGTTGTTGACGACGAGGTCGAACCGGAGCCGCGGCGACACGCCGTAGACGGTCGCGTTGCGGAGGAAGACCGGCGAGAACGCGTCGCTGGCGAGCTGGGCGAGGTCCCGCTCGGCCAGCCCCTTGGCGCGCCCATAGGGTGTGACGGGGCGGAAGGCCGCCGTCTCATCGACCAGACCCTCCCCCGCCCGCCCGTACAGGCTGCATGAGGACGCGAACACGAACCGGCGCACCCCGGCTTCGCGCGCGAGCCGCGCGAGCCGGACCGTGGCCACGTGGTTGATGCCGAGCGTGAGGGCGGGGTCGAGGTTGCCCAGCGGGTCGTTCGAGAGGTTGGCCAGGTGGACCACGGCGTCGACCCCGTCGAAGGCGGCGGGGAGAACGTCGCGGATGTCCAGCCTCTGCGCGAGGGGCGCGGGCCGCCCGACCGCCTCGAAGAGGCAACCCTCGAAGAGGCCACTGTCGAGGCCGCGCACCGTGTGGCCGGCGCCTCCGAGGATCGGGACGAGAACGGTGCCGATGTAGCCGGCGTGGCCGGTCACGAGGACGGTCATGAGGCGTGCTGTGAGAGGGACGGCCCACCCCCGATGGACGCCGAGGCGCGCGAGGGTGTGTCTGCCGTCGCCCCGACGAACCGCCGGCGCGGGCGGCCCTCCAGGCGCTGACCGAGGGCGCCCAGGGCGTGCCGTCGTGCACCCGAGAGCGTGGTGGCGGTATAGGCCCGGAGCCGCTGCGTCGGCGTGAGCGGGGCTGCGGCGACCGCGCGGAGGTAGCGCTGGAGCGTGGCGACGTGGTGGTGAACCAGCGGGAGGACATCCTCCCGGCCCGTCTCGCGGGCGATCCTCGTCGCCCGGTCCAGGTAGCGCGTGCTCCCCGCGTGGACGCGGTACTGCATCAGCTCGGCGTCGACGAACGCGAACGGCCCCCACAGGGCTGCCGAGGCCACGATGAGGCGGTCTGACCCGTGGACGTGGTGCTCCGGAAGGCGCGCGAGCACCTCGCGGCGGAAGAGCCCGTGGATCGGGGCGTTGCAATCGTTGGACCGGAGGGCACAGTGATACCGCGCCACCGGGTCGTCCGGGAGGGGGCGTTCGAGCGCGCCGTCGTAGTCGACCACCCGGTGCCCCACCGCGTGGAGCCCACGAGCGGGGTCATGGCGGAACCTCCGCCCGTGGTCGTCGATGAGCCCCTTTCGTCCGTAGGCAAGGATCGCGTCGGGGCGCGCCTCCAGTGCCCCAACCAGCCGCTCCAGGAAGTCGGGCGCGTGGCGGTCGTCGTGGGCCGCGAGCACGTAGTACGCCCCCCGGCTCAGGTGGAAGGCGAGGTTCGCGTTGGGCAGTGCCCCGATGTCCGTCGGGTTCCGGCGGTAGCGGACGCGCGGGTCCCGCCGCGCCGCCGCTCGGACGATGGCAGCGGTGTCGTCCGTCGAGGCGTTGTCGCAGACGACCAGCTCGACGTCCTCGACCGTCTGCCCGAGGAGGTCGTCCATTGCCTGCGCGAGGTACGCGCTCCCGTTGCGGACGGGGAGGCCAATCGAGACGAGGGGGACGCGGTCGGGCATGTGGACGGGGGCTGCCCCCCCTCGTCAACGACCACGCCCACCCCGAGGGGGCTGGGTTCGGCCCGGCCCGCCGTCACGCCCGTGTACCGGAACGGGAGCCCCGAAGCTCAGCGCCAGGTCTCCACCGGCAGGGGGCGGGCGCGCGCGTCGAGGTACTGGCCCCCGAGGCCCCAGAGGAAGCGGGGGACGACGCGGGCGTAGCGGCGCCACAGCCGCCGCGGCTCCATGGCGAGGCGGAACGCCCACTCGAGCCCAGAGCGCTGGAGCACCGGCGGGGCCTGCGGAACCCGCCCCGCGTGGAAGTCGAAGGCCGCGCCGACGGCCAGGAGCACGGCCGGGATCCGACCGCGGTGCGCCTCGCACCACCGCTCCTGCTTCGGGCACCCCAACCCGACGAGCACGATGCCCGCGCCGCTCCTGGCGAGGCGCTCCGTGTACGCCTCGTCCTCGTCGCGCGTGAGCGGCCGGTACGGCGGCGACACGGCCTCGACGATCCGAAGCCCGGGGGAGAGCCGGGGGAGGCGCTCCATCAGGATCGCCAGCGTCTCCTCGGAGGCGCCGTAGAGCGCGATGGGCACCCCGGCCGCGGCCGCCGCACGACACACGGAGAGCGTGAGGTCCGGGCCGTAGACCCGCTCGGCGCCCGCGATCCCGAGGCGGCGGAGCGCCCACACCACCGGCATCCCGTCCGGCACGTTGAGGTCGGCGCCGTGGAGGATGCTGCGGAAGGCGGGGTCGTCCTGCGCCTCGACGAGGCCGTGGGCACCCGTTGCGAGGACGGTGCGGCTCTCGCCCGCCTCAGCCCACGCGATGATGCGCCGTGTGGCCGAGGCATACGTGGCCGCATGCACCCGGACCCCCAGCACCTCGCGGTTTTCGGGGAAGGGCTCCGCGAGATCGGTGGGGTCAGACGGGGAGACGGGCGAGAGCACGATCGTGGGGAGTCAAACGGCGAGCGCGGCGTCGGGCCGCGGCCTCTCTGCGGGGCCGGCCTGAGCGGCGCGCGCCGCGTGGTAGATCTGGTGGAGAGCGGCGTAGTTGCGCTCCGCCGAGTAGCGGGCCTCGTAACGGCACCGGGCGCCTTTGCGGAGGTCCTCCCGGAGCGCCGCGTCCCGGCACACGGACCGGACGGCCTCGGCCAGGGCGCCGGCGTCGCCTGGCGGGACGCATCGGCCGGTCGTCTCGTCCACCATCTCGGTGAACGCCCCGTGGTCCGGGGCCACGACGGGGAGGCCGCACGCGAACGCCTCGACCACCGCCATCGGCATCCCCTCGACGGCGAGCGAGGGGCAGACGAGGACCTCGGCCTCTTGCATCAGCGCCAGGACGCGCTCGCGCGGCATCGCCCCCAACGCCTCGACGGGCGCGGACGCGACGTCGGAGGCGAGGGGCCCGTCGCCCACCACCTTCAGCGGGGGCAGGTCGGGGTGCTGGCGCCACGCCTCGATCAGCGGACCGATCCCCTTCTCGGGCGAGAGGCGACCGACGTAGAGGGCGAACCCCCCTCCGCCGGGGCCTACCCCTGGATCGTCTTGGAGGAAGTTGGGTTTGACGACGACACGCTCCGCTGGGAGCCCGCCCCGCACGAACACCTCACGGGCGAACGAGGTCAGGGCGATGTAGCGGTCGACGGCGGTGCGCCACGTCCCCAGCGCGCGGTGCGTCGCGAGCATGCCGGCGACCCCGGCGCTCGCGGCACGGCTGCCGCGGTAGCACGCCCGGCCCACGGCTCGGTACGGGAGGCGCCCGACGCAGTCGGTGCACACCCGGCCGTCGCGGAGGAGGAGCGCGCCGGGGCAGACGAGGCGGAAGTTGTGGAGCGTCTGGACGACAGCCGCGCCGGCCCGCCGCGCCGCCCAGTACACAGCCGGCGACCCCAGGGGGAGCGTGTTGTGGACGTGGACGAGGTCGATCCGGTGATCCCGGACGAGCTGGGCGACGCGGCGATAGGCCGGCCGGCTCCAGAGCGTTCGGGCGGCCAGGGTCGCGGGCCCGAGCGCAGCGACCTCGTCGTTGTGCAGGACGTACCGGACGACCGCGTGGCCGTGGCGCTCAAGCAGGGCGCCTTCCGCCTGGAACACCTGGTCCTCGCCCCCTGGCTGCTGGTAGTGGTTGTGGACGAGAAGGATGCGCACCGGTGCTCGGGATGGGGCTCGGACCGGCGCATGCCACACGCCAGACCGTGCCCTCGCCCCCTCCCTATGGCCGCGGGCCGTGACCCTGCGCCGTTCCGCGACCGAGACCTATTGTCTGCGCCTGCGTCTCCTGAGACGGGCCCGGCGCCCCCCCACCCCACGTCCATGCCGGCGGCTGCGGAGGGGGGACCGCGGCGCGGTGGAGGAGGCCGTCGAGGAGATCGGGGTGGCGGCGCTGCAACCCGGCCGCCGCGAGGCCGATGCCCCACACGCTCCAGAACCAGACGCCGCCCATCGGCCCTTCGAGGTAGACGTCGAAGGCGCCGTTGACGGAGGCGGCCGTCCAGAAGGCCACGAGCACCGCGAAGAGCCCCATCCACGCCCAACGACCAGCCCGCCGCGCCGCGAGCCACGCGCGGAGCACGGACCCCAGCCACGCGAGCTGAACGAGCCCCCAGAGCACGAACCCCGGCACCCCCGACCGCGCGAGGACGGTGAGGTGCCCGTTGTGGGGGCTCCGCAGCGCGTGGTCCTCCGACACCGAGAAGCCGTCGGCCACGGCGAGGTTCACGCCGTACCCCTTCCCCTGCCAGAAGTACGGGCCGTGGACGGTGTAGTCCCAGATCTCGCCCCACCACCGCTCCCGCCACGTCCGCGAGCCGTCGAGGGTCTCGGTCCCGGCCGACCCGAACAGGCTCTGGACGTTGAGCCACACCTGCTCCACCGACACCATGCGCGTCCCGCCGTTGACCGTGAGATCTGGGCCGAGAAGGACGCCGAGGGTGACGAGCGCCGCGAAGGCGTACGCGAGCCCCCCGACGCGGGCGGTCGGAGGGCGCAGCAGCCAGGCCGCCCCCACCCCCAGCGTCCACGCCACCATCCCGCCGCGCGTGCTGACGACGGCGAGCCCGACCGAGAGCGCGAGGAAGCCGAGGAGCCACGGCCGCCGACGTACGAACCCGACGACGATGAACGCCGTGATCCCCGCGAGGTGCACGAGGAGATCGCCCGCCTTCGACTCCAGCACGGGAACGTCGGCCGCCCACGGGAGGGACGGGAGGCCCTCCCCCACCGTCTTGACGACGAGGAAGATCGCCCAGCCAAACAGGACGACGGCGACGGCCAGCACGCGGTAGCGCCGCACAAGCGTCGGCAGCCGCTCGGGCCGTTCGACCACGAGGGCCGCCATCACGACGGCGAAGAGAGCGTAGCCCACCAGCATGGCGTCGCGGGCGGCGTCGAGGCCGTACGGCCCGAGCATGGGGACGGTCCGTGCCAGCGTGAGGGCGCCGAGGAGCCCGAGGAGCGCCCACGCCGGGTGCTCCAACAACCACGACCACGACCGGACGCGCAGGAGCTGCACCAGCCCCAGCACCAGGATCGCTTCCCCGATATAGACTGGCGGGACGCCGAGGTAGGCGAAGGGCTTCGAGAAGAGGGCGTAGCCGAGGAGCAGGAGGCCCAGCACCCCGAGGTACCGCCCTCCCGGGTCCCCCGGCTGTGCCGCACGCGGGGGCACCCGGCCGGGCCAGCCGAACACGGGCGGGGAATCTCTCAGGCGCATCGCGGGAGTGAGCATGGCGTCAGACCGGGACGGCGTCAGGGACCGGGACGGAGACGTGCACGGATCCGGAGCGTGGCCGACCGGCCACCTCCCAGTACCGCTCGGCCAGCTCGCGCACGCGGTGCTCCCACCCGTAGTGCGCCGCCACGTGCGCCTGACCCACCGCGCCCATCCTCTCCCGACGGCCGGGATCGGTGGCGAGCGCCCGGAGGGCGGCGGCGAGATCGCCCACGGCCTGCTCCGGCGTCTCGGCGGGGACCCGGATCCCGGCCTCGTGGGGGACGTGGACGGCCCCCCCCCCGAGGTCCAGGCACACGACGGGGCGGCCCGCCGCCATCGCCTCCAGGCACACCAGGCCGCCCGATTCGTGAAGGCTGGGGTGGACGAGGACGTGCGCCCGCCCGAGAAGGGCGAGGGCCTCTTCTCGCGGCACGTGACCGGTGAAGTGCACGCGCGCGCCCAGCCCGAGGTCGGCTGCGAGCGCGGCCAGGGCGTCGCGCTCGGGCCCCTCCCCGACCACCCAGTACTCGGCCCCGTCCATCGAGGCGTCGCCCTCTGCGGCGGCGGCGCGCACGGCCTCCGAGAAGGCCATCAGCCCGAACCGGACGCCCTTGAACGCGATCAGGCGGCCGATCGACAGAAACCGAACCGGTGCAGCGGTGGGGGGAGCCGGGACCGAGCGGAGCGCGGCGATCTCCTCCTCGGGCAGCCCGATCCCGCTCCGCACCTCCACGTCAGGACGGCCCATCTCACGGATGCGGGCGCGGGTCTCCTCCGTCGTGGCGAAGACGAGGGCCGCCCGGCGCGCGGTCCGGCGCACGAGCGGGTCGCGCTCGGCGAGGGCCCGCGCCAGGTCCCGCAGCTGCTCGTACCGCCGCCCCGACGGGCTGAGCCTCGCATAGAACGGGCGCGGCGCCGACTCGCCGCCACCGACGGGGCCCCACACGAACGGGACCGGCACGGCGCCGAGCGCGCTCGGCGCCCAGTACTTCACAAACGTGACGTGGTGGGCCAAGTCGAACCCAACCTCGGCGTGGAGGCGGCGGGCAACGCGGGCCGCCCCGAGCTGCCACAGGTAGTAATGGAGTTGCTCGGCGAGGCCCGTGCGGTGCCCACCCTCGACGGCGTAGCGCGGGTGCTCGAATGGGAGGTGGTAGTACGCGACGCGGAGACCAGGCACCGGCCGCACGGCCAGCTCCTGCTCGATGGCCTTGCGGAAGCCGGCATAGGTCAGCAGCCACACGTCGTGGTGGCGCGCCATCTCCCGCGCCGTCCCCCACCCGACGCCGGGCTCGGAACCGCGGCCGGGGCTGCAGGCGAAGGCCGAGAGCAGCACCCTCAGCCGCCCCCCGTGCCCGTCACCGCCCGGCGCCCGGACCTCCTCAGGACGGCGGACCGTGCCCGTCGTTGCCCCCGCCCCTCGGGCGAGGACGACCACTTCGGCGAGCGCGGCGGCGAGGTCGGCGACGATCGCGCCCAGCAGCCCGAAGGCCCAGATGAGACCCGTCCCGAGCGTCGCCATGACGGTGGCCCCGCCGGCGCGGGCGTGGAAGGTCGCGCGCGGTCGCTCCTGCGCCCTCCGGACCGACGCGAGGACCGTGGCCACGCCCCCCACGACGGGGTAGAGGGCGAAGAGCCACAGCAGCCCGCTGTACGAGGTGTAGGCGGGGCCGTAGACCCGTTCGAGGAGCCACGCCCCGCCCCACCCGGTGAACGCCGCGTACCCCAGCGTCCCGGCCCCGACGACGCCGAGCGCGACGCCGAGGCGCTGCCGCAGCCGTCCCGTCCGGAGGGCCTCGACGAACGTGGGCACGAGGAGCAGGCTCAGCGCCCCGTACGCGTGCATGACCGGCATCACGAGGTTGAACAAGGCCCGAAACGCGCCCGTCGCCTCCAGCCCGTGCCAGAGCGGGAGGATGAGGAACGGCAGCACGCCCTGGACCCACTCCAGCCCCCCCGTCGCCGTTGCCCACCCGCCGTAGGCGCGGTGCGACGCCCTCGCTTCCGCCTCCAGCGTCGGCGCCCGGCCAGGCGCGCGCCCGAGCCCTAGACGGACCCCGATGAGCGCGGCGGCCGCGAGGCTCGCGCTGCCCATCAGGAGGATGGCCGCGGCGGACCCGAGGGCGCCGGTGACCTGGAGGGCGACGAGCCCTCCCCCGATGGCGGCGACGTACACCGCCCCCCCCTGCACGGCGACCTTCGGCCGGACGTGCACATAGCATGCCCGCCGCAGGAGCCACATCAGCAAGATCCCCCCCTGTGCCACCGCGAGCGCGGCGAAGTCCAGCGCCAACCCATGCAGCCCCGCGAGGCCGACCGCTCCGGCGACGAGAAACAGAGCCGCAGCCGCGGCGACGGAGAAGACCCGGTGCCCGCGGAGGACGAGGCGGATGTACGGCCGGCGGCGGTCCCGGAACGCGCCCGACCCGTAGACCAGCATCGGCTCCGTCAGCAGGCCGGTGTGGACGACGCCCACGAGCAGCAGGGCTGCGAACGAGACCAGCGTGAAGGCGCCGTACTCGTCCGGCAGCAGCCACCGCGCCAGTAGCACGTTGAGAAGGAAGTTCCCCCCCGCGAACAGCCCCTGGTCGAGGACGGTCCAGGTGCCCCGCCCGAGCCAGCGGGTGAGCCCCGTGGGCAGCGAAGGGGCCGGCAGCTCAGCCATGCGTTCCGGGCGTGGGGGCGGGAGGGAGCGCGCTCAGTTCGAGAGCGCCTGGAGGAGGAGCGCCACGGCGGAGATGCCGCCCGCGATCGTCGCGGCGGCCTGCCACGTGAAGCCCTGACGCTCGACCACGTCGATCAGCATCGTGTCGCCCTCGCAGAGGCGGGGGTAGACGCCCGGGTTCGTGGCCGTGTCCTCGAGCGTGGTCGCGTAGATAGGCGCCAGCCCCGCACGGGGCCGGAACAGCCGGACCTCGACAGTTCGACGCCGGCTCGACTCCCGGACGTCGTAGGTCGGCCCGCCGGCGAGGGCGAGGAGCCGGCCGAGGTCCGTTCCCACGCCCACCTCGTAGAGGCCGGGCTGCTCCACGGCCCCCTGCACGTGGACCTGCACCGTCGCCTCGCCGGGCGCGCTGAAGCGGAAGTAGGTGCTCGAGGTGTTCTCGGTGAGCTCGGCGCGACCGAGGCGCCCCTGGCAGGGGTCGAGGTCGGGCGGCGCGGGATAGGCCTCCTGCCCCAGCGCGGGGGCAGCGAGGGCCAGGGCCAACCCGAGGGCGAAGAGGCTGCGTGGCATGAGGTCCCGTGGGGCGAGGGAGGGCATGGGGATGGGCGGTGCGAGGGCGGTCAGACGCCCCGCGGCGCCTCGGCGGCGTAGCGCGTGGCGTAGCGGTAGCCGAGCGTGGCGCGGAAGGACAGGCTCTTCTCGGGGGCGAACCGGTTGAGCACCGCCCCGATCTGGCCGAGGCCCGCCCCGGCGAGCTCGCCCGCGACCTGGCCCAGCGCGTCTGCGTGGGTGCGGCCGGCCGCCGCGACGAGCAGGGCCGCGTCGGCGTGGGGGGCGAGGAGGGCGGCGTCCGCGGCGACCAGGACCGGCGGTGCGTCGACGACGACGAGGTCGAAGGCCGTGCGGACGTCGCGGAGCAGGCGGGCGGCCTGCTCCGGCCCCCACAGATCGGCCGGGGCGGCGGCCGGCGTCTTGACCGTGAGCGCGAAGAGGCCCGGCACCATGGTGCTCCAGTAGATGAGGTTTTCGCCGGCCATCGCCTCGCCGAGGGCCGGGGCCGCGCCCAGCCCGAGCGTGGCGTGGACCGACGGACGCCGGAGGTCCGCGTCGATGAGGAGAACGCGCTGTCCCGCCTGCGCCGCCGAGACGGCGAGGTTGCTCGCCACCAAGCTCTTGCCGCACCCGACCTCCGCGCCGGTGACGAGGAGCACCTGGGGCGCGGCGCTCCCCTGGACCGCCGCATGGAGGTGCCGGAACGCCTCGGCCGGTGGCGAGAACGGCGTCGTGAGGGCGACGAGCGAGGAGGCCACCGCATGGCCCTCCACCTCGACGGGCGGCTCCCCGGCAGCCTTCCCGAGCTCCGGAATCACGCCGAGCACGGAGAACCCGTGGTCCCCCAGCGTGGCGGGCGTGTGGACGCGGGCATCGGTGCGGCTGCGGAGGGCGGCGGCGGCCAGCCCAAGCAGGAGGCCGAAGGTCCCGCCAAGGAAGAGGGCGAGGAGCGGACGCGGGTGCGTCGGGCGGAGCGGCACCTGGGGCTGCCGGACCACCTGGGCCAGGCCGAACTCGGTCTCCTCGGCCACCCGGGCCTCTTGCAGCTTCTGCGTGAGGTAGAGGACGAGTTGCTCCGTCGCCGCCCGGCCTCGCTCCAGCTGCGCTAGCTCGCGCGACTGCTCGGGGATCGTCGTCAGGACGCCGCTCGCCTCGGCGAGGCGTCCCGCGAGGGCGTCGGCTTCGGCGCGGGAGCCGCTGAGCGCGGCCTGCTGCTCGGCGATCTGCTGGCGGAGGGCCGCCACGTACCCCTCGCCGTTCTCCCCGGTCGCGCTCGGGTTGACGCCGCCGGCCGCAGCGACGTCGCGGGCGAGCTCCTCGGCGAGGCGGCGCTTCTCGGCCCGGAGCCCGGCGAGGCGGCGCTCCAGCTCGCGGAGGTCGGGGTGCGCCCCCGGGTCGCCCCGGTACTGGGGGTTGCGGAGGTAGATCTGCTCCACGACCCGCTCGATCTCAGTGATCTGGCCGTCCAGCTCGCGCAGCCCGGTGTCGGCCGTCGACGCAGCCCGGACGCTCATGCGGCCCTGGAGCGCCACGGCCTCGCGCTCGAGCGAGGCCAGCGTCGCCTCCCGCATCCGCACCTCGATGCGGGCGCGGTCGAGGTCGGCTTGGAGGGCGGCGATCTGGCCGATGGCCCCCTGCGTCTGGGCGTCGAGCGCAACGGCGCGCTCGCGCGTGGCGTAGTCGGCGATCTGTCGCTCGACCTCGTCCAGCTCGCCCTCGCGGCGGGCAACCTGCGCTTCGAGGAACGCGCGGGTTGCGGTGATGCGGGCGCGGCTGGTCTCTCGCGTGAGGGCGACGTACTCCTCGGTGTAGAGGGCTGCTATCCGGGCGGCCTCCTCGGCCTCCCCGCTCCGGGCCGTCACGCGGATGGCGTCGACCTGCTCGCCGGCTGGCTCTACTGTCACCACCTTCCGCTGGAGGTGATCGGCCACGGTCTCGACGGTCGGGGCCCCGCCGAAGGCGGCGGCGAAGGAGAGCGGCGTCCCCGCGGCGAGGAGCCGCCGGGCCG